>NZ_BAAHBH010000016.1:0-154942 GCF_054776815.1 Spirosoma gilvum
GTTAAGGCTCGACAAGTGGGTGAAACCATGTATCGAGTACGTACCAGGCTGTTTTCCGACTATTTGAGTCAAGAATTAGCGAACCCCAGAATTACAGCAATTACCCTATAAGCGAAAGTCCTAACTAATGTTGCGCCAGGCAACTTTAACATAATTGAGTAACATAGTCGAGCTAAAGGAATTAGGTTGAGCGTACTCATTGGTTGGGGCCTAAACAAGGCAAAGGGACGAATCACCCGCAGTACGGCCCAGACATACCGCCAGTGGGCACCCCGTACACCAACGGTCTTCACCCAGTACGCGTACATTTCGAGCAGATCGCCCTGCAGCTCATCTTCCATACCGGGCGGACTAAACTGGCTCAATAACCAGTCGGCCCAGGGGGGTGGCCGCCGGGCCGCCGGTCGGCGTTTCGGTGGCCTTGAATGCCGCTTGTTAGGATTTGTTAAATGCCCCATAGCTGTAAAACGGGGGTTGGAATTTGCTCCCACAATTGGCTGCGTACTTGTCGGCATTCGATCAGGGCTCGCTGACCAGACATCGTGATCGTAAAGAGTCGTTTTTGCCGACCTCCCCGCTCGGCGGTGGCACCACCCATCTGGGAGGAGACGAAACCTTTCTCCTGAAGCCGTTGCAGGGTAGTGTGGACTGTGGGGAAGCTAATACTGCGGGCCATCTGCTGATCAATGGTTTGGGTAATGGCGGCACAGTATGCCTGTTCCTGCAGAGCAGCCACCGTCAGCAGGACAACTTCCTCTAGCTCCCCTAAAAAGGGCCGTTTCATGATAAAAAAGATATAGAGTTGTCAGAATTAAGCCTTATTCACTGATTGAAGGTTGTATTAGTATAGGCTTTGTCGTACAAATCATAGGCCAAACGTGTCAAAAGTGGCTAGGAAGCCTGAAAAGGCAGTTTTACGATTGGGCTAAGTGAAGAGTTGTCCATTTTTGGACAGATTTAGTTCAGAAACGGACATATTCGGTTACCAGTAAAACCTTCCTGATCGTCCAGGGGTAAATCGTATTCTTTTAATGAATATTCGTTCGTAGCGATGTTGCCTATCCGGATAAATCCTTTTTTATGCTATGTAACGCACATCGCATCACGATGCGAAAGTCCTTCATTTACGGTACTGTGTTCAAAACGAAACGGGTCTGGTTCAGACTGGGCATAACTGGTAAGATAGACTCAACAGGTACTCAGGAAGTAAAAACTGTATTGAAAAAACCACTTCAGCACTAAGGACCAATTTACCCCCTTTTTTTGACGAAAACCAACCCCTCTTTAGACTGTTGGAATACTACTTTTGCATTATTCAAATCATCTATTGACCATTAACACGAGTGGGCAGAAACGGTGATTGGCTATTCCTAAAACTCGTACCAGTTCGGCATTTCGTTCAGTTATGATTCTATCGTTTATCAAATACAGCTTATCGGCCAGCCTGCTGCTTGGGGTAGCTACACTATCCGACCATCGGATGTCCCATCGCTCGCTCACCCGACCCGGCCCGGTTCTGGCCGATACCCTAAACCGCCCAGAGGAGAATCGCTTTACCAAAACGGTTCTCTCCAACGATCTGAATGAGCCCATGGAACTGGCCGTAGCGCCCGATGGTCGTGTATTTTTTGTGGAGCGGGCGGGTAAGTTTTATCTCTATGATCCAGCCTCGAAAAAGACCCGGCTGCTGTATGATTTTCCCGTAAAAGCCGTCGACAAATACCTCAATGGCCTGTTGGGTATGACCATCGACCCGAATTTTAGGCAGAACCATTACCTCTATTTTTTCTATACCATTCAGACCGGCGAGCAAACCAGACAACGCATTGCCCGCTTCCGAATCAACGATGATAGTACACTCGATGTAGCCAGCGAAAAGCCGATCATCGAATTTCCGATTGACCTGGAAGTGAGTGCCCATACGGGCGGTTCGATGGCCTGGGATGCCCACGGCAATCTGTTTATTTCTACGGGCGATAATACCGTCCCTTTTGAATCGAGTGGGTTTGCACCCATCGACCAGCGCGAAGGTCGACTCACCTTCGATGCCCAGCGATCGGCCGGAAATCCGAACGATTTACGCGGCAAAATCCTCCGTATTCATGTTGAACCCGATGGCTCCTACACGATTCCGGAAGGCAACCTGTTTCCGAAAGGCACAGCACAAACGCGTCCTGAAATCTATGTGATGGGCTGCCGGAATCCCTATCGTATTTCGGTTGACCCAGCAACATCAATTGTCTATTGGGGTGAAATTGGACCTGATTCGGGCACCGATGGGCCACAAGGACCACGGGGCTATGATGAATTCAATCAGGCAAAAAAAGCGGGCAATTATGGCTGGCCCTATTTTGTGGGTGACAGCAAGCCGTATCATCAGTATGATTTTTCTACCAAAGCCGTCGGGTCGCTTTTCGATGTAAATGCGCCGGTCAACAACTCGCCCAACAATACAGGTATGAAAACGCTGCCGCCTACCCAAAAGCCGATGGTATGGTACCCTTACAACAAATCGGATGAGTTTCCGGAATTGGGCGTAGGCGGTCGCTGTGCGATGGGTGGGCCAGTCTATCATTATGACCCGAACCTGAAATCATCGACCAAACTACCTGCCTACTACGACAAAGCCCTGTTTATGTACGACTGGATGCGCAACTGGGTGTTTGCCGTTCGGCTGGATGAACAGCAGAATTACCAGTACATGGAGTCGTTTATGCCCAAAACCGGCGATTTTCGGCGACCTGTTGATATGGAGATTGGCCCTGAAGGGAGTGTGTATATGCTGGAGTATGGTTCCGTGTATGGCATCGACAACGAAGACGCCCGGCTGGTCAGAATTGACTTCAACGGGGGTAATCGCGCTCCGGTGGCACAAGCCATCGCAACCGATACGATCGGGCTGGCTCCATTAACGGTGGCTTTCAAAGGCGACCAAAGCCACGATTTTGATAAAGGCGACCAGTTGACGTATGCCTGGCGTTTTGAGGGCAATACCGTTGCCTCGACGGAGGCTAACCCCACCTATACCTTCCGGAAAAATGGCATTTACAAAGCCACGCTAACCGTTACGGACCAGCAGGGCAAATCCACTACCGATAAGCTGACCATTAAGGTGGGCAACACGGCACCGCAGGTAGCGATTCAGACGACGCAGAACCGCACGTTCTTTTCCCCAAAGTCGAGCTCGCTTAACTACAATGTGCTCATTAAGGACAAGGAAGATAAGCCCATCGATAAAAAGAAAGTGAACGTGGTGCTGAACTACATTCCCAAGGTGAATCCGGAGCCGCAGGTGGGGCACCAGCAATTAACTGCCTCGTTTAGTATGGGCAAAAGCCTGATTGCGGGTTCCGATTGCAAAGCCTGCCATCAATTAACGGCTAAGTCGGTAGGCCCCGCCTTTAGTGAGGTCGCTAAACGGTATCGGGATGATAAAACGGCAACAGCCAAGCTGGCTAACAAAATAATTATCGGCGGTGGTGGCGTTTGGGGAGAACATTCTATGAGTGCCCACCCGCAGCTTTCGCGTGAAGAAACCACCGAAATGGTGAAATACATCTTATCGGTAGGGAATGAACCGTCTGAAAACCGGCTTCCTCAGCAGGGTATGCTCACATTGAACCAGCACGTTGGGAAAGAACAGGTCGGGCGCTATGTGCTGACGGCTTCCTATACCGATAAAGGGTCTTCGACTCCGCCAACAGGTAAGCCACGCACCCAATTAGCACTGACCCGAACAGACATACTCGTGCTGCGACCCACAAAAGTATTGGGCAGCGAAGCTGATGAAGTCCACAACATTAACCGACAGGGAAAACGACTAGGCAGCATTCACAACGGGTCGTATTTTGTGTTGAAGGGCATCGACCTGAAAGGGATTGACCAGCTTACGTATTTCTATTCATCGAAAGATAAAGGAGCTACTATCGAAGTGCATACTGATTCGCCAACAGGAACGGTCATCAGTACATTGGCCTATCCGGCTACTGGCGACTGGAAGAACTATAAAGAGCTGAGCGCCCCCCTAAAAGATCCGGGTGGTCAACACGATTTATATTTCGTGTTTGTCAGATCCGAAACGCCTAACCGCGATCTATTTAGCCTGGACTGGCTCCTGTTTGGTTCAACGGCCGCTTCGGCGAAAACAAGCTCGGCTGGCCAATAAATAAGCCCGGAAATTTAGTAAACACTGAGCCACAAAGAACGCAGAACGCAATCTACTTACGATCAGTGCATTTTCTCTTTGTGCACTTTGTGGCTCTGGTTTAAACTATAGAGTTTAGGTAGGTTTGGAAAGGGGCAAGGCACTGTCTTGTCCTTTTTTTATAACTTCTCCCGTTCTAACTATGCATCTCTAACGCTTCGACCTATGCGATTCTTCTCATTACTCCTTACACTGTTGAGTACGACGGTGCTCTGTCTGGCTCAGCCCAAATCCAGGCCGGGAAAATGGATCGACTTATTCAATGGCAAAGACCTGAACGATTGGTCGGTTAAACTGAGTGGTCATCCACTGGGCGATAATTTTGGCAATACATTTCGGGTTGAGGACGGCAAAATGGTGGTGCGCTACGACCAGTACCAGGCCTTTGATGAACAGTACGGCCATATTTTCTACAAAAAACCGTTTTCGGCTTATCTGCTGGTTATCGAATATCGGTTTGTGGGCGACCAGGTAAAAGGTGGGCCAGGCTGGGCTATCCGCAACAGTGGAGCTATGCTACACGGCCAATCGCCGGAATCAATGGGCCTGAAGCAGGATTTTCCTATTTCGCTCGAAATGCAGCTTCTGGGCGGGGATGGTAAGCACGAGCGACACACGGCTAATCTCTGTACGCCCGGTACTAATGTCGTACTGGATGGCAAGCTGTTTACCGCACACTGTATGGATTCCCGGTCGAAGACCTACGCGGGCGACAAATGGGTACATGCCGAAGCACTGGTGCTGGGCGATTCGCTCATCAAACACATTGTTGAAGGTGATACCGTTTTGACCTACGAAAAACCGCAGATTGGTGGTGGTAACGTGTCGCATCATGACCCAGCCGTAAAAAAAGACGGCCAGCTAATCCAGGAGGGCTACATCTCTCTACAAAGCGAAAGCCATCCCGTTGAATTTCGAAAAGTGTCCTTATTCGATCTGTCGCCGTACATGCGTAAGCCGAAGGAGTTGGCCGCCATCTTAAAACAGTTGCAATCCAGAAAATAAGTCGACAAAACCTTCAACGGACCATCGACCTATACTCAGCCTGTTCAGGGTATAAAGTACCTATACTCTATAAATAGCCGATTTTAACTCGGAACTTAGCGGCATATCCGCTAAACGACGCAATGCCATGAAGCAGCTACCTACCCTACTACTACGCCTTATTTTTCTGCCGCTCCTGATAACAACAAGCGTTTACAGTCAGAAATCGCAACTAAAAACCTTTCCGTTGGCTTCTGTGCGCTTATTGCCGGGACCGTTTAAGGTGGCCGAGCAGACCGATCTGACGTATATGCTAAAGCTCGATCCGGACCGATTATTGGCTCCTTATCGGCGGGAAGCAGGGTTGCCGACAAAGGTGGCTAGTTATGGGAACTGGGAGAATACGGGTCTGGATGGGCACATTGGGGGGCATTACCTAACGGCACTGGCCCAGATGGTAGCTGCAACGGGTAATGCTGAAGCGCAGAAACGACTTACCTATATGGTGGCCGTGCTGGACACGTGCCAGCAGCGAAATGGTGATGGCTACGTTGGTGGCATTCCGGGCGGCAAAGCGATGTGGCAGGAGATTGCTCAGGGGAAAATAGATGCAGGTTCGTTTTCGCTCAACAAAAAATGGGTGCCCCTCTATAACATCCACAAACTGTATGCGGGCCTGCGGGATGCCTACCAGATTGCCGGTAACCAACGGGCAAAGGCGATGCTTATCAAACTGACCGACTGGATGATGAACCTAACGGCCAATCTATCGGATAGTCAGCTACAGACCATGCTCAAGTCGGAGCACGGTGGGCTAAACGAAGTCTTTGCGGATGTGGCAGCCATGACGGGCGAGAAAAAATACCTGCAACTGGCTCGTCGGTTTTCGGACAATACGACCCTGAATCCACTGGTAGCGCATCAGGATAAGCTCAATGGACTACATGCCAACATGCAGATTCCTAAAGTGATTGGCTACATGCGCGTAGCGCAGGAATCTGGAGATACAGCCTGGGCCAATGCGGCAGATTTCTTCTGGAAAACGGTAGTTCAGCATCGTACGGTTTCGATTGGCGGTAACAGTGTTCGCGAGCATTTTCATCCGGCTACCAATTTCACGTCGATGGTCAACTCGGTCGAAGGCCCCGAAACCTGCAACAGCTACAACATGCTGAAGCTGACAGAGACTTTATTCCTGTCGAATCCGTCGGCCGATTACCTGGACTATTACGAACGGACGTTGTATAATCACATTCTGTCGTCGCAACATCCCGCATCGGGTGGATTTGTGTACTTCACCCCGATGCGTCCTCAGCATTACCGTGTGTACTCACAGCCACAGGAAGGATTCTGGTGTTGCGTAGGATCGGGTATGGAAAATCACGGCAAATATGGTGAGTTAATCTATGCCCATCATGCCAACGACCTGTACGTTAATCTGTTTATTCCATCAGTGCTGAACTGGGCCGGGAAAGGCATCACGTTGACCCAACAGACACAGTTTCCGTTTGATGAAAAGACCGAACTGACGCTAAACCTGAAAAAGCCTTCGCGTTTCGTCCTGCACCTGCGTAAGCCACAGTGGACCAAAGGCATGAGCGTTTGGATCAATAACAAAGCTGTTGCTGCCGAGCCCGATGCTCAGTCATATATCAAACTCGATCGGGTATGGAAATCGGGCGATAAGCTAACCGTTTCTTTGCCGATGACGACGACAGCCGAGCAACTGCCCGATTCGTCGAATTGGGTTTCGTTTCTGCATGGGCCAATTGTATTAGGTGCTGTAACGGACGATAAACATCTAACGGGTCTGAAGGCCGACGACAGCCGGATGGGGCACATTGCCCACGGGCCGCTTTATCCGCTGACGCAGGCGCCTTTGCTGGTAAGCAATCGTACCGATTTTTCGTCATTTCTGAAGCCTGTATCGGGCAAACCGCTCACCTACACCCTCTCGGATGTAGTGCACCAGAATCGGTTTAAGAATTTGCAATTGCAGCCGTTCTTTCAGATTCATGACAGTCGCTATGTGGTGTACTGGCCTTTCTCAACGCCTGACGGAATCGACAGCACCGAAAATCGACTTCGCAAAAACGATGAACTGACACTAGCCCTGGAAAAAGTAACCGTCGATAAGGTAGCGCCCGGCGAACAGCAGCCCGAATCCGATCACAACTTTCAGGGGGAGCGCACCGAAACGGGTGTGTTTCAGGACGTGCATTACCGACGGGCAACAGGCTGGTTTAGTTATGAGCTTAAGAACACCGGGAAGGCGGCTAAAAAGTTACGAATCACTTACCACGGAGCCGATAAAGGCCAGTCGTTCAACCTTTATCTGAACAACACCTTACTCAAAACCGTAGCCTTTGAAAAGGAAACCAACGCTGGTTTTTTCGACGAGAGCTACACTATCCCCGACGCAATTCTAAGAGCTGACACCATCACTGTAAAATTTGAAGCGACCCAGGGAGCCGCTGCCGGGGCTATCTACGATGTGCGCTTGATGAAATGAATCACCCCGTCGATTTGACCAATACCGTCGTCTGAAAAGCAACCGTTGGTTTTAAACAAAATTCGGTTAATCGGATTTATAGAACAGAGCCACTGTCG
The DNA here is from genome assembly GCF_054776815.1 of Spirosoma gilvum. NCBI lineage: Bacteria > Pseudomonadati > Bacteroidota > Cytophagia > Cytophagales > Cytophagaceae > Spirosoma > Spirosoma gilvum. The sequence continues at coordinate 7,799 of NZ_BAAHBH010000016.1, forward strand.
TGATCCGACGGCTTTTCAAACGAAACAGATTATGCAACAAGACCAGAATTTAGATAAGGTTCGACTGGATATTGAGTCGGTAGGGTTTACCCTGGATGATGATCTCCAGGCTTCTGTGCTGGATGCGCTGTCGAAGCTTCAGCGTTTCTACAAAGGAGATGTTATTACAGCCGATGTGTATTTGAAAGTGGAACCCAACCAGCGAAGCAACGACAAGCATGTTGGTATCAAGTATGGGGTGCCCGGAAACGACGTATTTGCCGACGAATCGGGTGATAACTGGTATGCATTGCTCAATAGCGTAGTCGCTAAGTTACAGCGTCAGTTAGAAAAACGCTTTGGTAACCACACAAATGCCAACCGGGCCAACATCGACGAGATTGACCCCGCTAGTTTACCCTAGTCGTACTAGCGGCTGGCCAGTCATATGTAGGCTATTAATAGTCGTACACGTGCTCAATTTTTACACCTTGCTCCTGCACATAGCGAATCGTTTTGTGGAGCCTATCTACTGTAGTGACAAGCGCCACACGTTTCAGGCCAGGTTTGGTCGTGATTGGTTGGGTAAATACTAACTGTAAGTCGGGTGAAGTAGGTTGCCAGGATTCGGGAGCCAGCAATGTGATGAGTAATGCCGATTTGTTGCCAGCGATCTCGCGAAAGGTTACGCCCTGCTGAACGAGTGCTGATACAGCCGGATGAAACGCTTCATAGCGAGGAAGCAGCAGTAAAGCCGAACTGTCGGGGTAGGTTTGCAGAAGTTTGGCTTTAGCGGCTGGCGGTAATGTGGTGGGCAGTTTATCGACAAGGACGGCGGTAGTCAGCAGGGCTTCGTCGTAAGCGGCCTTTGTGCCTAACTTGATGAGGTAGCCATACCCGGCTTTCACCAGCAATTCGGTCAGCAGCATGTATTTGCGTTCGCACTTACGGATGAAATGTGGCCCCCAGAAGGAGGTTTCGCGGAACAGCCGGGGAATGCGCGATCTGAAGTCGAATTCATACCAGGGTAGTTCCCGAATGAAATCGACGTAATCCTGCGTAAACTGAGCATTGAACTTGTCTTCGTCGGTCACTACCGCACCATTCGCTGGGTTGGTCAATCGTCCAACAACCACTTCGTAAAGGGCTTTCAGGGCATATTCGACGGTGGTGCTGACACCAATCACCCAAATCATGACATGATAGCCCGTGTTGAACGGAAAGGCTTCCTTGATCTGATCGTATACAATGCCGTAGCTTTGCCAGAGCTGTTTAACATGGCTCATGTACGGAAAATTAGTTGTCGTATGGCCCTGCGCATAATCGGCAATTTCGGCAGGGCTGTGTACCAGAAACCATTCGGGATAGGTCAGAAAGGTCTGGTCGGCCGGACGTACGTGCTCTTTCGGCGTAATCGGGTGCGGATTACTGACCAGCCAGTCTTTAGGCACCACACAGCCTTTCCCAGCCGGAATGGTCAACTGGTTCCGGCCATACCGAACGAAAAGAACAACGGCCACAATGACCATAATGACGGTTAAGATGGGTAGTCGAAGCATAGGATTAGTTATTCCATTTTAGTCCGGCTGTTCGAAACTCAATCTGTCGATTGCCCTGACCGGCAAAATCAACATTGACAAACATGGTACGGGCGGCTTTTATCTGTTTAATCAGGGCTTTTTCTGAATCGAAGAAAATAACATTGGCACTGCCATTTTCGGCGGCTGAAAACGAATAGGTAATTGGTGTGCTTCCGTCGAACCGAACGCGTGCTTTGCCTTCCTGAAAACTCCGGTTAAACTGCCCTTTCGATACCTGAATGTACACGTGCGTATCGGCTTCCCGCTTGCGAATCGTCAGCGTTGCCATGGAGCCGCCATTGTATGGGAAATCGAACTCAAGCAGCTTGGGTGAGGTGATCGATGCCTTATACACTGTACGCCCTTCCTTATCGACACGGTTTGAATATTGCCAGGTACTCGTTTGAGTAGCAGCCACTTTGCCGGATTCAGCCTGTTCTGTAAATGCGGCAGGCGGTTGCATCTCACTGGTATCTTTCCGGACTTTTTCGCTACTAGTCGCTTCTGCCTGACTCGATTTCTTTTTGTCGGAGCAGGCAGAAAACGTCAGTAAACTAAGTAGGAACAGCAGCACACGTAGGCCCACTTTAGCGTTTATCGATTGGGTTATCATCGTTATTGTTTCGTGAAGAGCACCAGCGTATTGTCCGATGGGTCATTAGCCTGAAGGAGTCGCTTCCCGGCATCTGTAAAGCCAGCGCTGGTTACTAACCGGCTCCATTCCTCCATCGGTTTGAAATCTTTGTAGTCTTTCTGGTCGATTTCCCAGCTTACATTCAGGCCGAGATTGAAAACCGTATGGACCAGCGACACAAACGTAGCCATATCCGGTGTTTTAACGTCGTGGTCGCGGAGGATGAACCAGCCCCCCGGACGCAATATCCGGTAAATCGACGCCAGGAAACCCGGAAGTTTTTCGGTTCGGGTATGGTGCAGACCAATCAGGCAGGTGACCAGATCGACACTCGCATCGGGAATGTCGCTGGCACCGATGGGGTCGAAATCGTGCGATTCGATAAACGTACCCAGTTTGGTCAACTGCCCACGCTCCATAATATCGGCTGGGCTGTAGGTAGGCGCTACATCATTCACCAGGTAAATAGGGCCGCTAATGGGCAGACTTTTTCGCAGTTCGCTGATGTACCGGCCCGGCGATCCGATTTCAACATACCCATTTACCGTGGCCCCGACGGGCAGCAGTTCCAGCATTTGCCGGGTCATTTCTTTCTTCTGTACCTTAAGAGCTGGTAGCGCATAGGTAAATTCCGACAGAAAGGGTTTGATGCTCGACAGCCGATTCTGGATCGTTTTGTAAATCTGTTCGTCGGCGGTTTCGCGTTTGGTCACCTCACCGATCAGGTGGTGGAATTTATCTTCGGGATAGAGGTGAAAAACCACCTGCAAAAAGCGATAAAAGGCGTCGCGGGGTTTCGTATGATCGAAGACTGCGTGAAATTCGGACGTTTGCGTGGTCATTGGATTTGTTGGTTTGTGTTGCGTGTCAACCTCACCCCAACCCCTCTCCTGAAAACAGGAGAGGGGCTTTGGCTAGGATAATTGTGTTTTCTTCGGATAAGGGAGCGAGCTAGAACTCGAATAATACGTGTCCCAGAATACATTATGAAACCGGAAATCGGGATCTAGTTTTTGTTTGAGCGCAAATAATTTTGTCGCAGTCGGATAAGACCGGTGAAATTGTTCGGGTGTTGCATGAGGTTGGTAGGGTAAATAATAGGTTCCGCCTACCGACAGAGCCGCGTCGATCAGTTCGCGGGTCCAGATGGCGACTTTATTTCGGGCTACTTCGTCGGTATGTTGTTTGTAATAGACCACAAACGCAAATACCTCCTCACGCGCCCAGGCCAGGTACGAACCGGCATCAGCTCGGGCGTGCCGGACCGATACGTTGATAACATTGACCCGGTAGCGGTTAAAAATCTCGCTCATTTTCTCCGCAAACTCCACAAATCGACCAACAGGAGCGAAGTATTCCTGCAATACGTAGGTGCGTTTACTGCGGGAGCGCGGTTCCAGCTCAGCGACGTCATAGCCAGCTTCGTAGTTGCGCCAGTGAATCGGTTGGGTTCGGTACAGCAACGGATCGATGATATGTTCCCGACGCCATTTGCCAAAGACCGTTTCGGTGAATGCCCACATAAAATACCGTTCCAGTGGATACGATTCCCGAAGCGGCATCAGCCGGGTTTTAACGGTCGGCTTTTTCGTTGTTTTCACCCACGTAACGGCCCGCATGTTTCGGAAGGCTGGCGGATACATGTCGCCATTGTGAAAAACGGCATCGGTATTGTCTCGTATGTTCTCGAAAAAGAAAGCTCGGTAGTCGGTATAGGGAAGTTTCTGATACTCACGCTGAACCGCGACGTTTTCCTCCAGATCCAGCTCGGCCGTTACAATGATGCCCAGCCCATTGTAGCCCCCAATAGCGCCAAAAAATACCTCTGGGTTTTCGGTACGACTGGCTTTCACCAAGGACCCATCGGCCAGAATCAGCTCGATCGCCCGTACGGCCAGAATGAGCGGCCCGTGGCCCATATAGCGTCCATGCACATTGACACTCAGCGAACCGCCCACCGTAAAGTTGGCATACGTCTGCATGATTTTAACGCTCAAATCCTGCGGGTCGATAAACCGTTGAATATCGCACCACCGGATGCCCGTCTGCACCTTAATTACCCGATCTTCTTTCGAGAAATGCAGCACCTGATTCAGCCCACGCATGTCGATATGCAGGCTGTTGGAACTAGCCGTTTGCCCACCCATACTGAACCGACCTCCGCCTACCGAAACTGATCCTGTAGTGGTGCGAATCTTTTCCTGTAATTCTTCGACAGTTTTAGGGCGAAACACATCAGCCACGACGACAGGATTTAGCTGAGTAACATCGTTGATGATGTGTTTAGGTGTAGTGCGATCTGGAATTGGCTGGCCATTATCGTTTTTTAAATAATCGGCAGCTTCATTAGGTACCGTACCAAAGTTATTTTTCTGCGGATTGCCCTTCCGAAAGCCAAGCAGATAGATGAGCCAGAGCGGTCCGAGAACGGGTAGTAAAACGGTTAGGAGCCAATAACCGGAGCGGTTCGTATCGTGTAGTCGTTTGGTGGCGGTGGACAGGAGCGAACCGAGCAGCAGCGGATACAGAACATAGGTGGCTCCCTCGCCGATCGACTCGTGGAGGAGGGTGTGGAGCACATAGAAGGTACTCCAGATAAACGCCGAGACGGTCCAGTAGGTCGACCGATTGATGCGGCCTCGGGTCGTAAACAGCAGATAACTGAGTGGGAGTTTATCTTTCAGACGCATAGGTCTGGTAAATATAAAGGCTTCGTAAGGTATCTGACTGATTCACAATGCGAGCAATTATTTTAAGGTATGAATTTTGTGTGAGTGAAAAATAAAATTGAGGTTGGTGCGTAACTTTAATTCCTTCACCCGAATACTTTTTCCTATTTTAGAGCATATTTGTTTACTATGTTCATTCGTCAAAGTTCATCACTTGCCTTGGCAGCAGCTATCTGTCTGTCTGTCGTATTCGCCCCAGGTTTAACGGGTTGTCAATCAAACGGGAAGGCTTCCAATGAAGCGGTTACCGATACCACCAACGCTACGTCTGCCAGTGCTCCGTCGGAGGCTAAAGCCGAAGCCACAGCACCAGCCCCCGATCCGTCGAGCATCCCGGCCGATAAAATCGCCAATGCGGCTGCTATTCTGGCCCGGCCACAGGTGCCTGTGCTGTGTTACCACCAGATTCGTGACTGGCGGGGTAGTGATTCCCAATCGGCGAAAGACTATATCATCCCGGTAGCGGCATTTAAGGAACAGATGCAGATGCTGGCTGATAGTGGCTACCATACCATCCTGCCTGATCAGTTGTATGCCTATCTGACAACGGGAGCACCACTGCCTTCGAAACCCGTTATGCTGACCTTCGATGATGGTGACTTGGATCAGTACGAAACGGCGGTGCCTATTCTGGATAAACACGGTTTCAAAGGCGCATTCTTCATTATGACCGTTGCCATTGGTCGCCGGGGGAAACAGCCGTACATGGATAAGACTCAGATCAAGGATTTATCCGATCGGGGGCATACCATCGGAGCACACACCTGGGATCACCATAATGTAAAAAAATACCAGGGCGACGACTGGAAAACTCAGATTGAAGAGCCGAAAGCCAAGCTGGAAAGTATTACCGGCAAGCCCGTAAAATATTTCGCCTATCCGTTTGGGCTCTGGAACAAGCAGGCGCTTCCCGAAATCCAGAAGCGGGGCTATGCGGCAGCGTTTACCCTAGCCGATGGTCGTGATGAGCAGTTGCCCCTCTACACCATTCGGCGCATCATTGCGGGTGGTCAGTGGAAAGCCAAAACCTTTTATCGGAACATGATTCAAAGTTTCGACGGTAAATAATTCCCCTCACCGGCCCCTCACCCCTAGCCCCTCTCCCAAAACAGGAGAGGGGCTAGGGGTGAGGGGCCGGTGAGGGAAGCATTAATCGACTTCGTCTCGCCGGGGCATGGATGCCTGTGCGCCCATACGCGTAACGGAGATCGATGCGGCTTTGCAGGCAAATGAAATGGCTTCGGGTAAGGATTTTCCTTCGGCCAGGGCAACGGCCAGGGCTCCATTGAAGCAGTCGCCAGCGGCTGTGGTGTCGACCGCTTTTACGGGTGTTGTGGCGATGAGTTGACTCTGCGTTCCGGTCGATAGGTAGGCTCCTTTTGAGCCCAGTGTAATCACGACGTTCGAAACGCCCAGATCGTGCAGTCGTTGAGCGGCTTGTTCGGCAGTAGCTATATCCGTTACCCGAATTCCGGTCAGAAGCTCGGCTTCGGTTTCGTTCGGGGTAATCAAAAACAGATGCGGGAACAGATCGTCCGGCAACGACTGAGCTGGGGCCGGATTCAAAATAACCCGTAAGCCACGGGTAGTGGCTTCACGGACAACATAGGCCACTGTGTCCAGTGGAATTTCGAGCTGAACCAGCACCAGGGCATCCGCTCCCACTGACTGAAGCGCTGTATTGGTTTCGTCGGGCAGGAGATGGGCATTCGCTCCGGGAGCTACCGTGATACAGTTCTCTCCAGCGGCATCGACATTGATCAGGGCAACGCCCGACGGATGGTCAGAATCGGTCTGGATATAGGTTGTGTTAATGCCTTCCTGCTGAAATCCGGCAATAGCCTGCTCCCCAAAAATATCGGCACCAACCTTGGCGACAAAGGTTACGTTTCCGTTCAGTCGGGCAGCTCCAACAGCCTGATTGGCCCCTTTACCACCCGGATTCATAAAAAAAGTACCGCCCAGTACGGTTTCGCCGGGGGCTGGTAATTTGGCCGTTTGAACGACCATGTCGGTGTTTGAACTACCAACCACTAAGATCTGACCTGGCATGTATACAGTTTGGATTTAGGTAAGGAGTAAAAAGCAGGTACTATAGATCTATGGTGAGCATAAACCATATGCCTGAATTTCTCGCCAAATAAATGCATTTGTCAGCAAGCATGCACAGATTCATTCAACTTTTGTAAAACATTGGTTGAGCCAATCGATTTAATAAACGTGTACTGGGAGGCTAGTAATGGAGGTAAGATTACATCGTATTCATTTCCAGTCTAAGTATCAATGCATACCATTGACTGGGTTCCAGAAGAGGTATGAAAAAGCCCTGTTGATTTATAAATTAACCTACTGATTGCGTATATTGCGCTTTAACGTTACAGTCTTTTTATACTGGTAGAAACTAGTTGACTGTAGCCTTACTTACTCAACTTACTGATTGATGAGTTCTTTTGCTGTTGACCTAACTAATTGCGAACGCGAACCAATCCATATCCTCGGACACGTCCAGTCGCACGGCTACTTACTGGCCATTCTCCCCGATACCTATTCCGTCGTTCACGTTAGCGATAACATTATCGACCTGTTGGGCATACCAGCCGCTGACATGCTGGGAAAATCCATCAATACGTTATTTTCAGGAACGGATCTGCCTGCCAGTACCATCATTGAATTGCTAAATGTAGGTCGGCGTAATCATTCGTGGGAATCGATCAATCCACAGCCGGTGACCTTGAATGGCAAAACCTGGAATCTGATTATCCATGAATACCAGGGATTGGTGATTCTGGAATGGGAATCGGCGGGTGATGAGCGAAATACGGCCATGAATCAGCAGTTGATCGCGCAGTCGCTGACCGAAGTGCAGGCCAGCCGGACATTGCCCGACTTGTTGCAGAACACAGCCCAGCGTATTAAAACCATTATTGGGTACGACCGGGTTATGGTCTATCAGTTCAGTCCCGACTGGCATGGTCATGTCGTGGCCGAAGCGAAAGATGAACACCTGGAACCGTATTTAGGGCTGCACTACCCAGCCTCCGATATTCCACGGCAGGCTCGGGAGCTGTATAAGATCAACCTGGTTCGACTAATTGCCGATGTTGGCAGTACACCGTCGCGGATTCTGTCAGAACCCGACTGGCCCGCCGATCGGCCACTCGACCTGACTCATTCAGTGTTGCGGGCTGTATCGCCCATTCATATCGAGTACCTCAAAAACATGGGTGTTCAGGCATCTATGAGTATTTCGCTCCTCTATCGGGGTGAGCTATGGGGGTTGATTTCATGCCACAATACTACCCCTCGGTTTGTGGATTACCCGGCCCGGCAGGCGGCTAAATTTGTCAGTCAGTTGCTATCGTCGGCGCTGGAATTTCGACGGAGCGAGGAAGATAAAACCAATCTACTGCAATACACCCAGAATGCGCAGCGGCTCCATGAGCAGCTTTTGCTTACAGATGATGTTGCCCGTGCACTGACCAAGTTTCCAGTAACGGCACTCGATGTGACCAACGCAACAGGGGTGGCCCTTTTATTTAACGACAAAATTTATCGGCTTGGCCAAACACCCGACGAAACCCAACTTTGGGAACTTGGGCAATGGCTGGCGACCACGAATACCGAAACGTTTCTGGAAACCAATCATCTGGCCAGTTTTTACCCACCCGCCGAAGCGTTCCGGGAAGTAGGCGCCGGGATGCTGGCGATTGCATTATCGCGGGAGCTGAAAGAGTATGTACTCTGGTTCAAGCCCGAACGAGTTCGGGAAGTTACCTGGGCGGGCAATCCTGATAAACCTGTTACGGTTGAAGGTGATGGTCAGCTCCGATTAAGCCCCCGGAAGAGTTTTGAAGCCTGGACCGAAATCGTGCGGAATACCTCAAATCACTGGACCGAAACTGAAATCGGTACGGTGGTGAAGCTGCGGGAAGATATTTTACAGGTGTTGACGAAACAGGCTAATGCCATTCGAATGCTGAACCAGCGGCTTCAGGTAGCCTACGAAGAATTGGATGCGTTCAGTTATACCGTATCGCACGACCTACGCACGCCTTTATCGTCCATTCGATGTTATTCGGAAATCCTGCTCGAAGAGCATGGAAAAGAGTTTGATCCCGATGCTCAGGCGCTTTTTCAGAAAATTGTTGACTCCACCGAGCGAATGCGTAGCCTGATTCGGCATATCCTTTATTACTCGCGCATGGGCCGCACGGATCTGGATACGCACCCGATTGATATGCGCCAGTTGCTGGAGGGTATCCGCGAAGAGTTGATGGTAACGGCCAAAGGTCGGTCGTTGCAGATCGAGATTGGGGATACACCGCCCGTCAACGCCGATTCGACTATGGCGCTTCAACTGTTTACTAACCTGATTGGTAATGCAGTGAAATATACGCAAAACAGGACGGATGCGGTAGTGCGGATAAATGGCCAACAAACCGATGAAGAAGTTGTTTATACCATTGAAGACAATGGAATCGGCTTCGATATGAAACAGGCAGGCAAGATGTTTGATCTGTTTAAACGTCTGGAAAACGCACGCAATTTTGAAGGATCGGGTGTAGGGCTGGCTATTGTAAAACGAATTATTAACCGGCATCAGGGAAAAATCTGGTTCCGTAGTGAACCCGATCGAGGAGCTACTTTTTCTGTCTCATTTCCTGTAGCGACCATTCTGTAAGGATCGTATGGTGGATGTTTTGTATGTGGAGGATGATCCGAACGATGCGGATATTTTTGGGCGTCTGATTCAGAAACTGGACCGGCCGGTTACCTACACGGTGCTGTCGAGTGGTACAGAGGCTCTCAATTACTTATTGGGTCAGGGCCCTTATAAGGCCTACAGCCCTCCGTTGCCAAAGCTGGTTTTGATGGATCTGAATCTGGATGGTATAAACGGCTTTGAGGTTATTGAACAGGCCCGCGCTACCGACCGAACAAAATTCCTGCCCATTGTTGCCTTCAGCACATCCGATAGTCCCAAAGATATCCGGTCGGCCTATGAAGCAGGGGTCAATGCGTATGTCGTAAAACCAGGTAGTTACCAGGCGACCCGAACCCTGATTAGCCAACTGTGCGACTTCTGGCTGGACAAAAACACCCGAATTGATTTTACACGATGACGTTATTGGAACGACTGCGGTACGAAACCCAACCCCTGCATTCCCAAACAGAAACCCTTTTTTACACCGAAGCCTTACAGAACGGTACGCTTACGGCCGATGAATACACACGTCTGCTGCGAACGCATTTGCTGTTTCATCAGAGTCTCGAAGCGGCCATAGATCGATACCCCGATTTTTTCCGGGATTATACCCCCGACACCCGGCGAAAAACAGCCTGGCTGCTGGCCGATCTGGAACAGTTGAATGAACCTGTCCCGCAACCTATGCCCGGCTTATTTAGTCATTGGTCGCCGGTAGCTTTGCTGGGCGCTGCCTATGTAGGCGAAGGCTCGATGCTGGGAGGGACTGTAATCTGGAAATGGCTGCAAAAAAATCCGGCTGTTCAGCCCTTACTTGTCCATGCCCGGTTTTTCCAGGGCTATGGTCCGGCTACGGGGAGCCACTGGAAACAATTTGGTGCTTTCCTGACCCGTATGGGCGAAAATCACGCTGATGAAGTTGTAGCAGGGGCCAAACAGGCTTTTGCCGACTATCAGACGGTTTTTCAGAACGCCCGATGGCCTGTCACGAGTCTGCCAGACTAGGCGATAGCACCGCTTACAAGCTTAGTTTGTTATCCCGAAATCACGGGCAGAAAAACCTTAAATGTAGAACCCTGACGGGGCTGGCTGCTTACATCGATTGCTCCGCCATGACTTTCGGCCACACGCTGGCAAATGGCCAGGCCAATACCCGTACCAGCATACGTCCCGGCGTCGTGCAGGCGTTGGAACGGAGTGAAAATGCGGTCTTTGTAGCGTTCGTCAAAACCGATGCCGTTGTCCTCCACCATAACAAGCCAAAACGAACCTGCCGATTGATCATGTAGGCGGGAGGGAAGCTCATCGGGGTTAGCCGACCGGGCCGATATTCGAATAATCGGCTGCCGTTCGGACGGGACAAATTTTAGAGCATTGGTAATCAGGTTCTGAAAGAGTTGCCGCAATCGTGACGAACTACCCAGAACGATTGGTAGCTCAGCGATGTCGACAAGGGCATTTTTCTCCGTAATCATCACTTCCAGATCGCTGGTCACATCCTCCAGCACATCGGTCAGCGACACTCGGGCGAAGGGCTCACGCTGGGTACTGAGTTTTGAATACGTGAGCAGGTCTTTGATCAGCAATTGCATCCGTTGGGCCGACCGCTGAATCCGGGAAATCATATCCGACTCGCCATCCGACAGGTTATCGGCAAACTGTGTTTTGAGCAGATCGCTAAACGACTGAATACGCCGAAGGGGCTCCTGTAAATCGTGTGAGGCAATATGCGCAAACTGCTGAAGGTTTTCGTTGGACCGTTTGAGTTCGGCGTTGGCGGTTTTGAGTTCAAGCGCCTGCTGCTGGGCGGCTAGTTCGGTTTGTTTGCGCTCGGTGATGTTGTTGTAGGTCACCACCAACCCATCTTCACCCTGTTTGACGGCCGACACCTCAAACCAGCCTTCCAGCCCAAATTCATCGCGATAATATTGTGTGCTTTGCCCCGATTGCCCCGTTTCAACGACACGGACATAGAGGTCGAAAAAGCCATTCTCTTTATTTCCCGGAAACGTTGTCAGTAATCTTCGCCCAATGATTTGCTCGGGCGTCATAAAATTGCTTCGGATAACGGCCTGATTGGCTGTATCCATCATGAAATCGACGATCTGGCCGGTCTCATCCCGAATGGCGGTCATGGCGATGATACTGTTCAACGATGCATCCAGAACGGTTCGCAAATGGTGCGTTTGTCGTTCCAGATTCTGGGTTTGTTCAACCACGAGTTGGCGTAGGATCGCTTCGTTCTGTTTGCTGTGGGTAATGTCGATCACCGTACCGATAAACTCCTGAGCGGTACCCTCTTTATTGAACAAAGCCTGCCCATTGGCCCGAATCCAGCGTAGTTGCCCATCTTCAATACCAATCGTTCGGTATTCAATATCATACCGACCACTACTACCGGGTCGTAAGGCTTCCTTCACCGTCTGATCGGTTCGTTCCCGGTCGTCGGGGTGAAGGCCCTTCAAAAAGACGTTGTAATCGATATAAGCGGATGGGGAAAGACCAAATAGCTCTTTACACCGATCCGACCAGATGAGCGTTTCGGTAAGAGGGTTAAAATCCCAGGTGCCGAGCTGGGCCGAATCAATCGCCAGCCGGAGACGATCTTCCGCTATCTGGGAGCGTAACTCCGCTTTTTTACGTTCCGTCAGGTCGATCAATATACCGGAAAGCGTAAGTGGTTGATGGTGTTCGTCGTACGTTGACTGTCCTCGGGCAAGTACCCATTTATACTCCTGATGTTTGTGTATGATGCGGTACTCAGCTTCGTAGGTTTGGCCAGAACGAATAGAAGCATCAATCAGCCGCATGACCCGGGAGCGATCGTCGGGGTGAATAGTATCGGTAAACGTGCTTAACGGAAGCCCTTCCATCATATTTGGCGAATCCGCCAAATTGAACATCGAGAGCAGGTTGGAATCGCCATATACTTTATCCTGTCCTATATCCCAGAACCAGGTAGCAATGAGCCCAATACTCAGGGCCGTCTGGAACTGATCGTAAGAACGGCGCAATACCGATTCTTCCTCAGAAAATTGAAGAGAAAAGTGCGCAGCGGTCGGCTGATTCATACGTTGATGTAAGCTGAAAATAAAGAGGACAGTGTACTATCCTATATGGCGTAACCCAACTTCATGATAGACTGTTCAGGAAGCGCTTATCTGAATAGACTCGAAATGGATGAGTTGGTCAATACGGCCACTAAAATTGTTGCCCAACTAATTTGGGACTGTGAAGTTAAGGATTTTCGGCAGAAGGCGGTGCTTTTTTGGTAACCCGCTTCGAGGGAGCTTTCGTGGTTTTTGCTGCGTCTCTGGATCTCAACCGATCTGATTTTCGCTGTTGGAATTTCTCTACTTTTTCCTGGTGAATCTCTTCCGCTTCTTCTATCGAATGCGATACGGTTAGACTGGCTTCCGTTTTTGACCGCTCGGCTAATTCGCCAAAAAATCGATGGAGCGCCCGGATTTCCTCTTCCGATAGATCTTCGACGTTCAGCAGGCGATTACTGGCTTTTCGGTTCACGGCAATCAACTCATTCAACTTTACCTGCATCGCCAGAGAATCTTTATTCTGGGACTTTTGAATCAGAAATACCATCAGAAAGGTGATAACCGTCGTACCTGTATTAATAACCAACTGCCAGGTGTCGGAATAACCAAAAATTGGACCGGTGATAATCCAGATGATGATGGTCAGGAAGGCCAGCAGAAAAGCGGTAGAAGAGCCCGTGGCTTGCGTAGCTTTCGAGGCAAATCGCTCAAAAGGTCCGGCATTTGGATTGGTAAACATAGTATGAGGCTAGTAAAGCAAGTAAGTTCTCGCTAAATCATGAATTCATTATGGTGAAGTAGATTAAAATTAGGTAGCTCCCTGAAGTTGATTACTTGAAAATGGGCTAATCGCTTTACTATCAGCTAGCTCGTGTAGTGGGATAGGTAGCTAAAATTAGTTTCGGCTCATCTGGGTTAACTCGGCTTCATATTCGTTGGTGGGCCTGCCTGCTTGCTTCATGTCAATGATGACTTGCTTCTGTCTGTTGATCGCTTCGGTTTTACGACCTAGCTTGGCCAGCAGTTGAGCGTAGATATGTAGGGATTCAGTTGACGGATAGAGGATCTGCGACCGTTCTATCCAGGGTAATGCCTGCTCCCAGTCGGCTGAGGATGCCCCCTGCTGGCGATAGGTATCAGCTAACTCAGACAAGGTATGCGCCACTTTCCACGACATGACATGATTAGCCATGAGCTGGTTTGTTTGTGCACTAGCCAGCCTTTTTCTGAGCGTATCGGGCATGAAAGGCATCATACTTTTCATTCGGGCAGCAGTAAGCGAATCCAAATTTTGCAACTCCGTAACGGATTGACTCATCAAGGGTTGGGCTACCGATTCTGCAACTTGTCGGTATCGGGCAAAGTTTTTGGTTTCTTTATAGAATCTAAGCCGGTACTCATTAGCCGATTCCAGTTTTATAGAGTCGTTTCGAGGCATAAATGGATTGGCTGAAGCCGTATTGCGTTCGTTGTTGACAATCACCTTTTCCAGCAATGGCTCGTCGCTGGTCGCAATGGCCTGCTTAAAATCACGGTCGAGTGTCTGGTAAAAGGCTTTGAAGACGGTTGTTGCGAGATTCCGCTTGATAGGGTCGGAAGACAGCAGCGATGGGCGGTTTTTGATCAGGTAGTCGAATGCTTTAGAGTCGGATGTCTGGAGGTGACTGGCCACAAAGGCTATCGTTTCGGTGGTTACCCGTTCGGAGTCGGACAGGGTAGCCAGATAAGCATCCAGCACATCGGATGTTGGGCGGCCGAGTGACTGGCGCATGGCGAGGTACTTTTTCAAAAAGTCAGGGTCACGTCGCCCATCGGCAAAGTCCTTATCGCCTTTAGCCAGCGTAGCTTTCAACTGAGGAATGCGCAGGACAAGATCTGCCTGATCAAGCATACCATTGATGCCACCATAGCCGACAGCCCGATGAATCAACGCGCCATCGGGAGTGATGTAGAGTGCCGTCGGGTAACTGGCGACAGCATACAGTTTGGCAATGTCGATGCCCTCGCCTTTTTCGGCATCGACCTGATAATTGATGAAGTGAACATTGAATTTGGACCCTATTTTCGGATTCGGAAATGCTTCTTTGGCCATGCGCTTGCAGGGCGGGCACCAGCTGGTGTACACATCAACAAACACCGGCTTATTTTGCCGCTTCGCTTCGGCCAGTGCCTGCTGCCACGACCCTTTGAAGAATTGGATACCACCTACTGGCTCATCGGTGATAAGTGGTTTGGCTTGAGTAGTTACACGAAGGGTAAAAACCAGAATTAAAGAAAGAATTAACTGGGGAAAGGGTAATCTCATCCAGATGGTGCGGTTTAGCGTTTGTCGCCGATTTGGCTCGGTAAATAACCGAATTTTCGCTTAAAAGCTGTCGAAAAATGGTGTGTTTCGCTATACCCGAGCTGACAGGCTAGGTCACCGACGGTACAATTCGTATCGCGAAGCAATTGTCGGGCATACGTCATTCGAAGATCGTTCAGGTAGCCAAAGACAGTAGTGCCCAACACATCCCGGAATCCTTTTTTGAGTTTATAATCGTTCAATCCTACCGAGCGGCAAAGTTGCAGAAGTGTATATGAACCAAGTGGGTCGGCTTCGAGCAAGGCTTTTACGGCCATGATTTTTTCCACATCTCGAGGAGATAATGAGGAGGTTATTTTCTGTTGGTTAGCGTCTGCCTGATCAAGTTGCTGTCGTAACAGATCCAGTACGGTAGTTTCCAGATACAGACGCTTGAGTGGTTTTCGCCGATTGGGGGCAATTAATTCCAGTAACTGAACCTGCAAAGCGGGTGTAATGCAAAGATTTCGATCTGAGAGCGTTGCGGCTTTTCGTTGACTGATATGGTTGAACAGTTTACCAAACGTGGGTGAGTCTTCATCGGCAAATCGGGACACGAAGGATTCGGTCAACTGAATGCCTACGTATCGATGACTACCAACCGCCAGACGGCTACGCAGGTCGGCATACGGTCGGTAACTCAGATTATGCTGTTGTGGAGCAAACCGTAAAGGAGAGGAGGACTCATACTCAGCCTGACCCTGCAATTGAAAGGTCATTTCGACCGATGCAAAGTCTTCGGTAGTCCAGATTGTATCGGTTTGCCGGGTCATAAAATCGCCATAATGGATGCGCACTCCCTGAAAGCAAATTTCGCTCAATTCGCCCTCCGATACCTCATCGGCCAGTTGGATATGATTTTCCGAGTAACCTAACGAGTTGTGAAATTCAGTTGGATAGCTCCGTTGAAACACATCGAAATAGCAGCCGTAATTGTGCGAAATGATTTCCATAGGTCTAAGCTACACCCAATGCGTGAACGGAACAAGTAGTATCGCAAGGCGCTCGTCCGCGTTTTGTACTTCACGTCCTGGCGGTTCAATTGACTAGTTCGTTAAGAAATCCGTTTTGCGGGCTCATTGATCCGTTTTGCGTGGCTAGGGTTGGGGATAGACCGAATACTTTCGTGGCTGAATCAATCGACATCTTTATGCACTCGTTCACATTTGGTATTTATCCGGGAAGCGCCACAGGGGGCGAAGGTGGTTTGTTGACTGGCCCGCTCGATCAGCCGGAAGCGATTTTAGCTGCTCTGAATGACCTTCAGCCCGATGGCCGACCATTTTGGGTGCGTGTTTATAGGGGATATGCCGGAGCTGGTATTGTAGGGTCTGTAACACCGCAAAACTTTGTGCAGTATGTAGCCCCAAACCGAAAGCTGGATCTGGTTCTGTGCTACCGGGCGATGGATGAACCGCTGGAACCCTGGTTGGAATTTATTCGGGAAACGCTCCGGCAGTATGCCCCATACCTGTCAACCCTACAGATCACTGAAGAAGCCAACTCGACCGGACCGGGTGGCGATGGCATTGCGCCAAATGTACGAGCCGCACTGGTAGCAGGAGTGTTGGCTGCTAAAGAAGAAATACGCCGACTCGATTTACCGATTGGCGTCGGATTCAGTGCAACCATCAATTTCGATCCGGCCGATGATTTCTGGACGGAAATAGGGCAACTTGGTGGGCAACCCTTTGTCGATGCGCTCGATTATGTCGCGCTTGATTTCTTCCCCGATGTCTTCATACCCTTGCCCGCGCATCTATCACTACGGGAAGCGGTACATGGCGTTTTGCGGCAGTTTCGGCAGGTCAGTATGTCACAGGCAGGGATACCGGCAACTGTACCGATTCATATTGGTGAAAATGGCTGGCCCACCAGTTCCACACGTTCGTACGAACGGCAGGTTGACGTTTTAGAAACCATCATTCGAGCGGTACATGACTATCGGGAGGTGTTTACCATTCATCGCTACGAGCTTTTCAACCTGCGTGATGCCAATAGTTCGCGGGACGATATTTTCTATCAATTTGGTCTGCTCCGCGACGATTATTCACCGAAACCGGCTTTTGACGTGTTTAAGAAACTGGTGACTAAATTAAGTCAATAACAGAACAGCAAGACTCAGATGGAGTCTTGCTGTTAATATTAAATGGCTAGTTGCTGATTGCTTACTTACAAACCTGATACGTTGCTGATGCGTCTTTTTGCCAGAATGGCTTCACCTGCGACAGGCTGGGTACGCAGATCGTCTGGATGTTGTTACTGTCGCATCGTAAATAGCTCAATGAGGTGTTCTTACTCAAATCCAGGCTCGTCAACTGGTTGTCGTAACATGCCAAATTGCTTAGAGACGTATTTTTCGTGACGTCCAGACCCGTCAGTTGATTGCTATAACAAGTCAATTCTGACAGAGCCGTGTTGCTACTAAGCACTAAACCCGTTAAGCGGTTGTACGGGCAATTCAAGGTCGTAAGGCCCATATTCGTTGACAGGTCCAGACTGGTAAGCTGATTACTTTCACAATCCACAGTAGACAGGGCGGTATTCTTCGACACATCCAGACTTGACAGTTGATTATAAGAGCATAAGAGTTTGACCAGGGCGGTATTCTTCGACACATCCAGACTCGTCAATCCAACCGCCGAACAGTTCAACTCCTTTAAGGCCGTATTCTGACTAATGTCCAGTCCAGTCAGTTTTGTGAATGAGTAATCAAGGTTTGTTAAGGCGATATTTTTGGTCAGCTCCAGATTCGTCAGGCCGGTGCTGCTACAGATTAGCCTTGTCAGGGCTGTGTTTTTGGACAGGTCCAGACTGGTCAGGGTCTGATTATTGGCACAGTTGAGCTGACTTAGGCTTGGGTTCTGGCTGAGATCGAGCCCTTTCAGACTATTGTTTGAACAGGTCAGTGTCGTTAAAGCCGTATTCTTCGTAAGATCCAGATTGGTTAGCTTGTTCGCCGAGCAGTTTAACTCCGTCAGCACTGTATTCTTGCTGATATCCAGACTGGTAAGCTGGTTACTGGAGCAGTCTAAATAGGTTAGGTTCACAAACGCTTCAATGCCCTGCAAATTGCTGATCCCCTGACTCGCAACAGTCAGACTGGTTACTTTCTGAGCATTGGCCAACAGGATTTTCCCATCCTTGGTATCGTCGAATCGAAGGTCGATCAGTCGTTGTTCAAAAGCTCCGTCGGGAATAGTAGCGTAGGGATTGGTACCAATCACGAGGTTAAACGAGATAGGGGTAGCCGCTTTATGGTTATCGAACGCGATGACGCTACCCGCTACTGTAAGGCCATAACCCACATTTTTGATGGTGAAGGTTGTATCGGTCAGGTTTTTGGCCAGCGTATCTTTATACACCACCGAATAGGTTACCGGATCGCCGTTGGGGTCTTTCGCGCGTGTCCAGCTCAGAACGACATCGTTGCTGTTGGCTGGTTGTTTAGCCGTTACGGTGAACACCTCCGGCGACAGATTCGGATCGGGACCATCATCTTTTTTGCAGGAGATCACGAACAAGCTTAACAGGAAAATCAGGGAAAGAAAAGTAGTTTGGTTTTTCATGATAAAAACGAGTATAGGTTAGTCATTGCGATGTAATACGAGGGAGAGCACGGGAAATTCCCGGAGCGAATACCGGCAACAGACGCCTGTAACCATAAAGAGTAGGTAACTGATTTCATGCTGTTGTATCCACGCTTATCGTAAACCTCTATCAAACAGCTTCATTCGGAGCGATTGCCGATGAACTAATCCCGTGCTGTACTTGTCTTTTTGATGTTATGGCAAAAACAGTACCAACTCATGCAAATCCTACCGAAACAAAAGACCAGATAAGCTGGCGCGAGCGTTTTGCCGCGCTGGGAAATCTGCCAGCGTTTTTCCGACTGGTCTGGCAGGTGTCGCCAGGCCTGTTTCTGGGCAATGCGTTTCTTCGGTTAATTCGGGCGGCCATCCCAACGGCTACCCTATATGTGGGCAAACTGATTATCGATCAGGTTGTCGCGCTTTCCAAACATCCTGATGCCGATAAGCGCACACTCTGGTGGCTGGTCGGTGCTGAATTCGGTCTGGCTATTGTTTCAACTTCACTAGGGCGGGCAGTAGCGCTGATGGATAGCCTGCTGGGCGATCTGTTTGCGAATCGGACATCCATTCGACTGATGGAACATGCGGCAACGCTTGATCTGGAACAGTTTGAAGATGCTACCTTTTACGATAAGCTCGAACGTGCCCGGCGGCAGACTACGGGTCGAACAGTCCTGCTTTCGGGCGTATTTGGGCAGGTGCAGGAACTGATTTCGGTTGGCTTTCTGGCGGCTGGTCTGGCGGTATATAATCCCTGGCTGCTACTCCTGATTCTGGTGGCGGTAACGCCCTCATTTATTGGCGATAATTACTTCAATCAGCGTAGCTATTCGCTCTCTCGCTCCTGGACACCCGAACGACGCGAACTCGATTACCTGCGGTATATTGGAGCCAGTGACGAAACGGCTAAAGAGGTTAAGATTTTTGGGTTATCGGGCTTTCTGATCGATCGGTTTCGCGAACTGTCGTGGCAATATTACCTGAAAAATAAGGCATTGGCTATCAGCCGTGCTGGTTGGGGTACGTTGCTGACAGCGCTGGGAACGGCAGGTTATTACGGAGCTTACGTCTGGATTGTGATGCGGGCTGTTGGCGGACAGATTTCGTTGGGCGACCTGACATTTCTGGCGGGTTCATTTCGGCAGGTGCGGGGTTCGCTGGAAGGAATTCTACTTCAGTTGAGCAGCCTTACGCAGGAAGCCATCTATTTGCAGGACCTGTTCGATTATTTCGCTATACAACCCCTGATTCATTCGCCATCTACCTCACGACCATTCCCCAGTCCAATCCGGGAAGGATTTGTCTTCGAAAATGTTGGCTTTAAGTACACCAACTCCGATCGATGGGCGCTGCGGAATTTATCATTTACGCTTCAGGCGGGCGAAAAACTGGCGTTGGTAGGCGAAAACGGCGCAGGCAAAACGACCCTGGTAAAGTTATTAGCCCGCCTTTACGACCCGGCTGAAGGCCGAATTCTACTCGATGGTTACGACCTTCGTGAGTATGACCTGGCTGAACTTCGACGGAATATCGGGGTGATCTTTCAGGATTATACCCGGTTCAAAATGTCGGCAGGGGTTAATATTGCCGTTGGCGACATTGACCAGCGCACTAATCAGGATCGAATTGAGACATCGGCCCAACGGAGCCTGGCCGATACGGTGATTGCCAAACTTTCCGGTGGGTATGATCAGCAACTGGGCCGTTCGTTCGGCAAAGGGGTTGAACTGTCGGGGGGCGAGTGGCAGAAAGTGGCCCTGGCGCGGGCGTATATGCGCGATGCGCAGCTGATCATCCTCGATGAGCCTACGGCCGCTCTGGACGCTCGTGCCGAATACGAAGTGTTTCAACGGTTTGCCAAGCTTACTGAAGGTAAATCGTCGGTCATTATTTCGCACCGATTCAGCACCGTTCGCATGGCCGACCGTATTCTGGTGCTCGAAAATGGAACTCTGCTCGAAATTGGCTCACACTACGAACTGCTGGAAAAGGACGGGCGATACGCGGAATTGTTCGGGCTACAGGCGCGAGGTTATCAGTAGAGTAAATCGTACAAATCTCTATCTTATATCTATTATGACAAGGCTTGTATAGCTTATAGGAAACGCGTTAATTTGTTTGCCGGCCGCCAGATCATACGTTGGCTATATACCAACAGGTTCTAAACTCATCCGAATCTATGAAATCGTTTTTGAGCAGCTTTTTTCTCGTCGGGGCACTCAGCAGTGCATTCGCCCAGACACCTACCATTCCGTCGCCCGACACCCAGATTAAAGTGGCAGTTCTGGCCGCTCCTGCCGACAAACGCGACGGCGCTACGGTATATGGCTACTCGGCAAAAAATGAATTTACCATACTTCGAAAAGGAACGAACGAGCTGATCTGTCTGGCCGATGATCCCTCCCAAAAAGGGTTGAGTGTTTCTTGCTACCATCGCGATCTGGACCCATTTATGGAGCGGGGGCGGGTATTGAAAAAAGAAGGGAAAAAACCCAACGAGATTCTGGCCATTCGGGAGCAGGAAACGAAGGATAAGAAATTGACGATGCCTTCGCACCCGTCGTCACTGTTCTCCTATTCGGCCAAAGACGAGGATTATAACCCCGCAACCGGTGAGGTGAAAGATGGTTACCTTCGCTATGTGGTGTATATCCCATACGCTACGGCCGAAAGCACGGGCCTGCCTACCAAACCCGAAGCACCCGGTATGCCCTGGATTATGGACCCCGGCACGCACCGGGCGCACATCATGATAAACCCGCCGGTATCGTCAACGGCGCATCATTGATTGGGCGAAAAACTAAGTTGCTGTTGAGCAGTTAGGTGAGGCAACCCTATACAGTTTCAGAGACTCTATAGGTTTCAAAAAGGATAAGCAACTTATGGCTCTCCAAATCAGCAAGGTATTTCTGACAACAGTGGCCTATCTGCTGTTCGTTAGTGCCGGTATGGCCCAACGGAGAGAGGTTGATTATTCACGAATCAAAGCGTCACCCAAAGCGAGTCCGGT
The DNA here is from genome assembly GCF_054776815.1 of Spirosoma gilvum. Lineage (NCBI taxonomy): Bacteria > Pseudomonadati > Bacteroidota > Cytophagia > Cytophagales > Cytophagaceae > Spirosoma > Spirosoma gilvum. The sequence goes on from NZ_BAAHBH010000016.1 coordinate 29,426, forward strand.
GATGGCGGCCAATGTGGACTCAGGGCGCAAAGTCAGCCCCAGCATTTTAACCATCAAGGCATTTGCCGTTGATATTCGTAAACCACTGGCATCGGCGGCTGTAACGATAACCTCCAAAGTAACCGGTAAAACACAACGGTTTTCATTAGCAAATGGGCGTCTGGAGCATGTGCTTACGGAGTCCGATGTGCTGGCTATTGAGGTAAGTGCAGCGGGGTATACAACCGTTTTTACCAGTATGGCCATTGCTGTATCACCGACGGGCAGCCGTCATGAGTTTGATGCTCAGTTAGATCCATACCTGATTAAACTGACCGTGTGGGCCACCGACAGCCACACGAAGAAAGTCATCACTGACGCACACTTTTCGATTTCGGGTAAGGCAGGTGAGGCTACCCTGTTGCTTTCGCCCGATACGGCTACTGGGCTGGTCAAAACGAATTTACCACGTAAGGGATTTTATCAACTCACTAGTTCGGCACCCGGCTATGGCGATTTTACAAAATCTATCCGGCTGGATAGTGTACAGAACGAAGCGCAGGTCATCTTAACACCCAGAAAAACACCCGATGTAAGTCAGGCACAGGCGCTTCCCGAAGCCGTTGTAAAATCGGCAAAGACGGCGCGGGTAGATGTTCCTGATGCCCCGTTGCCCATAAAGAGAACCATACTATCAGGCACTATACCAGCTCCGGTAGTAGCCGCCGTTGCTCCGAGAACGATCACACCAAAACCATTTGGTGTGATCGAAAAAGGTAAGCCTGTCCGATTGGAGAGTATTTATTTTGATCAAAGTTCCCCTGTTCTCCGGCCACAATCGTTCCCAGAGCTTGACCAACTAGCCACCATGCTCATCGAAAATCCATCGATGCAACTCGAAATCCGTGGGCATACAGATAATCAGGGCGATTTTGATTTGAACGTGAAACTCTCCCGCGATCGGTGCCAGGCCGTTGTCGACTACCTTGTGAGTAAGGGCATTGCCAAAACCCGACTGAAAGCGGTTGGACGTGGTCCCATCGACCTCATTGCCCCAAACACCAACGAAGACAACCGAAAGAAGAACCGGCGCGTAGAGTTTGTCGTCCTCTGAATTAGGCGGTCGGTTCGGGGCCCCGAAAGGCGTCTTTCTTGTTAGCAGGTGCCAATTTCACTGGCCTGCCTTCACGGGCTGACTGATAAATGGCTTCGATGATTTTTTGATCCTGAAGGCCCTCTTCACCCGGCGTAAATGGGGTTTTGTTGTCGAGAATGCATTCCGAAAAATGATCAATTTCCGTAGCAAACTGGTCCTGATCGCCGATTTCATGCTGCGTTTCCTGATTCTCTTTACCCTGAGCCTGACTGGTGGCCAGTTTTAATCCTTTATACGGGAAAGCGGGGTCCATTTTTATCCAGCCTTTGTCGGCCAGTACTTTATAGTTCTTATCGTCGTGATGACCGTAGCTGGTGGCGCAACAGGCCTGGACACCACTCGGAAATTTCATCAGCCAGTTCACCTGCTCTTCCACTTCTGTAAAGCGTGGGTCATTGGGCGTACTGTGTACATAGCCTGTTACTTCAGAGGGTTCTTCACCCAATACGTAACGAATGGTGTTGAGGCAATATAGCCCTACGTCGGGAAGGCTTCCACCACCGGCCAACGCCTTTTTGAATCGCCAGTGATCGGGATTGTCGGAGTTCTGACCGTTGTTGGCCATAATTGATTTTACCTTCCCAAACTGCTCTTTCTGCACCATTTCCCGAACGATCTTGTGGTGCGGTTCATACTGAATCCGATAGGCAATCATCAGTTTACGTCCGGCTTTCTGACAGGCATCGATCATGGCCTGACATTCGGCTGCGGTGTTTGCCATGGGCTTTTCGCAGAGGATATGCTTGCCCGCCTGCGCTCCACGGATGGTATATTCGGCATGCATGCCATTGGGAAGCACAATGTAAATAGCCTGTACGTCTTTGTTGTCGCGCAGTTTGTCGTAGTCGGCGTAGCTGTAACAGCTTTCTTTTTTGATGCCGTACTGAGCTGCTACTTTTTGCAATTTTTCAGGGCTCCCGCTGACCAGAGCCACCACTTTTGATTTTTTAGCGGCACCGAAAGCGGGTAAAATTTGGTTGAGCGTGAGATGTCCTAACCCCACAATTGCATAACCAACCCGTTGATCGTCGGGCAGGGGAGAGGGTGTTGGCGCTTCTTCCTGTTCGGTTTTGGCTTTGATCTGTTCCAGCTCGATGGGTTTGGTTGGGTCGCTAGGAACAGTAGCCGGTGGTGACGTGGCCGGGAGGTTAGGAACAGGGCCACTAGGTGTGTTGGTTGTTCCTGTGGCGGCTGCGCTCGTGTCGGGCTTTTTATCGCACGCAGTCAGTGTGCTACCTACGGCACCCAGAGCTAGTCCACGACCTGTCAGTTCAAGAAATTCCTGACGAGAAACACGGCTGCTACCAGGTTTATCAAGTAAAAAGTTAACAAAACGATCAATCGGTTTCATAACGTGGTTGAGTTTACGTCATGAAACCGATTGTGAAAGAGGTTGTTTGGCAAAAAGCCAAAAACTGAGGTTTGCAGGATAGACGATTGACGTCTGCTTTATTTGATGGGTGAGTAATCGGTTGGCTTCATGTAGATCGACTCAACTTTGGTGGTCAGCGCGCCATCTTTCTCCGATTCAGCTTTGACGGCTACCCATTTGGGGTCTTTCCGAAACTCATCGAAATGCTGTTTACCTTCGGCTTCGCTCGGATGTGCCAGAATGTAAACCAGCTTCGGCTGAGCGGTAGCATCTTTTTCCTGCGTAACCCAGTAGCCAATGTGGGTCATGCCGTGTTTGCTGAATAACTTGATCGTATGGTCGCGGAAGCGAGTCAGCAGATTGGGTAATTTGCCCGGTGCTGGCGTGTAGGTACGCAGTTCGAAGGTGCGCTCGGGCGATTTTTGGGTGAGCTTGATTTTGGGCGAAATATCTGACTCGGTCATGAAAATCTGATCGACATGATCCACCAGTTTGCCGTTCGCTTCCGTTTTGGCAACAACGGCTTTCCATTCCGGATCGCTGCCAAAGGCTTTCCACGATGCATCCCGGGCTTCCCGACTAGGATAGGCCAGAATATAAATGAGTTCTTTGTTTGTCGTATCGGTAGGGGTCCAGTAACCGATATTTTCCATGCCGTGCTTTTCGAAAATCTTCAAGGTGTACTGCCGAAAGCGGTCGACAATCTCAGCGTATTTACCCGGAGTTGGGTGATAAATACGAACTTCATAAAATTTAGAGTCTGCTTTATGCTGACTGGTTTTGCCAGGATTTGGCGTACTCATTGTGGCTGTGTTCATCAGCAGGCCAAACGTAAGAAGCGAGTACAGGGATGCGATCATTTTCTGAAACGAATAGGGTAAAATACGCTTTACGATAGAAGCGATAAGGAGTCCGTTTCTAATTGAATATCGATACAGATCGTGTGAATTTTATGATAAATTGGCAGAATACGGTTGAAAGACCTCGGCCAGGAATAAACGTAACACGACAACCTCGTCCCGGAAGACGAGGTTGTAATTGGATAAAAGGTAAGCATGGGTATCAGGGAAACGTATTATTAAGACTCTATACGTTCTTAAAAAGTAACAGGAGCTATTGATAACAAAAAAACGCTGACCTTTTCAAGTCAGCGTTTCCCATATACCCATATATGTAATCCACGACAATCTGTCTCCAGACTGCGATGAACGTATAAAAGACTAAACAATAACCGGGCCAAGTAGTACGTCGGACATTGTGTCAGCGTGATTTTCTCAAAAGAAAACTTAAATCTGGGAGAAATGGTATTTTGAGTTTTACCAAATTTACTAATTAAATTATTTAAATATGAAATTTAGTAACAATAAGATTATTGCAGTTAAAATAAGTGTATTAAATGATGTTGACCGGCTATATTGGCTGATGAGCTATAAGCTTGATGCCAAAGTGGTGAACACTATTATTTTATTAGTGTATGGCCCTGCCTACTCTAGATATAAATGAACAATCTGGACTACTAAAGACCAACATAAACTCAAAAGATCTAAATCGTAGCACGGCTTTTTTGCGAAAATCCTGGATATAAAAAAATCCCGAAACAATCGTTTCGGGATTTTTTATATTAGAAGCTGTTTAAACTTTTCAAATTTCATTAAAACCGGTCAGCATGACAAAAACACGCATTTTTGAATTTCCTTTAAAAGTTTAAACAGATTCTTAGTGTAAATTATTGACAGTCAGTAAATAGGGAAAGAAAAGGGGCGGATTAGTCAATAATGAAAACTTTTTATCCGCAGGGGACAGGTTGCCGTTTAGGAGTACATACTTTCGTACTTAATCGAGCGGCCTTTACCGGCTACTTGGTTTGGTCAGAGCCGGTTGGGGAGTTCCTCCGACCTATTTGTTTTATCAATGTATCATAAACTCAGCGAGGTGTAGTATTTCGATATATTGTTTTGTGAGATCACAATCTGATACTGTCCAGGTTACTAGTGAAAGTGTTTCAGTATTCGAGCCTTTTGAAAACAGCTATTTACCTTATTTCTGACCCTCTTTACTTCTAAAGTCCGTTAGGGTCATTCCATCATAACTTTACTTAGCAACCGCCTTGGCGAGGGGCGCGTTTGTAAATTAGTTTACTATCTCGTTCTACATAGTCGCCCGATACTATTGGATAGGAATACTTGGGCGCGTGCGATACACTATGGCTTCTTATAATTATTTTGTCATTAACGTTCAGGCTATGCAATTGCCGAAATTCATTGTTAACGTTCAAAATATTCTTGTCAGACTTTTCCGTTCCAAAACTAATAATATAATCGTCACCATTAATCCTGACCATCATTCCGAAACCTAATCGTGAGCCTGGCGGAAGAGAAAGAGAGGTTATAACAGCCTCCATATTGGTAAAAGCACTTAAATGCTTCCGTATTTTAGCTTCACCGGCATACACTTTTTTACCTTCAGGAGACGCTTCCCATTTTTTATACTTTATACCATCAGGGGTAGCTTCCCATTTCTTTAACGCAGCTTTCCTTTCAGCAGAGAGTAGCTTTGAGATTGACTTTTTAGAAACTTCATTTTTAATCTCACGATTAGCAAATACTAGCCCGCTTACCACAACCATCGGTAAGATCAGCGCATAAATGATTTTTTTCATAGTTAAGGCATTCTTTTATTTTCAAGGATTTCAACCACTGCGGTAGGTAGCAAAGCTAAAAGTTTCTATCCTGTCGTCTGTTAATGCCCTGTAAAAGAATGTTAACGAAACGTAAAAGCTTCTTTTACAGACCCCTATGGATTTTGTCCTCTAAGTAGTCGGATATATTGTACAATATGTTGCCTATACAACTGTCTTACAAATTTCGACTTTCATAACATGATACACTGACTCTAAAGCATTATTGTAAAAAGCTCAGAGTAAGCCTTAGGTAATTTGGTAGTCAGATAAACGGGTATTCACTGAAAAGGAGGCTAGACTGAAGGCTCATACTTTGGCAAACAGTGAAGGCAAAGACGCGACTCCGACTGGCTTTAGTCGTGCCATGGGCAGCGAGGCAAACCTCAGCCAGTAACCATTTTTGCTCTCATTTCCACCGACTTTAAAGTGAAACCCTCCCCCTGTATAGTAGGCCTTACTATGCCCTTAGGCTAGTTGTAGCTTTGAGCCATCAAACGAAACAAATACTAAAAACAACTTTATCTCAGTCATGAAAACTGCTAATCTGGTTATCCTACTCACAGTTTCTGCTACCCTTTGTCTTTGCTCATGCAGCAAAAAGTCTGACGATGTGATGCCGACTCCAACCACAAACACAACCCCAACTTCACCTGGAACCACTCAGACAACTCCGGCTCAATCTACTACGCAGGCCCTGGGTGGGTTTCAGGTCAAAGTAGATGGCTATCTCTATACACCTGACTTGAATTATGCGCTGACAACCTCTCCCGGTGATGATAACTACTTCGGCATCTATGGGCTCGATAGCAAAACAGGTAATTTGGTAGCGCTGCTCTTACCTAAAACGGTGGGTGAGGGGACTTTTCCCATTAACAAGGTCAACATGGGTATCATCACGGTCAACAAATATGATTACTCGACCCGCAATGATGGTACGGGCACGGTGACGATCACCAAAAAGACGGCCACCAACGTGGTAGGTACGTTTAGCTTTACGGCATATGATGCCTCGGGTCTATACAAAGGCACGTTGACGGAAGGGAGTTTCAACGTGGCCTTTAAGTAACCAACTTTTAACCAGATTCCCCCGCCGGAAAGCAGTCCACTTGAAGTGGCTATTTCGGAGGGGGACTTTGCCATTAGAGCGCGCATCAGCGGAGAGTGAACTACTTACTTTGTGCGTAGAAGTACAAACCGAATTTAGCCCATTCACAAGTCGATTGTCTTTACTCAATACTGGTTCGTAAACTTGGTCTATGAACAATAGCATCACCCTTCAACAGGGCATGACCTACCGGCAGGTCCAGCAAGCCTTCGAAGCCAACTGGCCTCTCTTAACCATTGTCCTGTTCCACCCTACGCCCGGCCTTTACAAAGCACCTCAGCACACCGCTGGATGCTTTCTGGGTGAAATAAATTAAAATGGGTCACAAAATCTCCGCCGTCTCAGATTCTCACGAAATCCTCCCAAAATTGAGACTCATGAGGTACCAGGTATCAGCTTCAAAAACTGGAAATTTCTACAAGTACTAGTCGCTCATTCTATTTCGCACGGAATTAGCGTATCTTTTTTCAGTAATGAACGCTTCTGCAATGGGATATATATACTTAAATAGGTCAGCAGAGGCATACCCATCCCGATTAATGACCATTGAAATGGATAGATTATAAGCCGGAAACATAACCAACATACATGTCCCTCCACCGGCACTCCCTCCATGATGGATCTGCTGCACATTTTGGCTTTGTTGAAATAGCCGGGCCGTATCATTCTTCCAACCAAGGGCGTAGTTCAAACCGTTGATTTTGCCGTTCGTTAGTTTTTGTGGTTCGGTGAGAATGGCAATGGTTCTAGCGGTAAGAAATGTATGGTTCAGCAGTGAATTACCCAGTTTGACCAAATCCGAAGGTGTAGAAAGCAGGCCTCCTCCTGCCCATTTGTTGCTATTATTGACCTCAATTGCTTTCTTAAAGGTACTATCCTGCTTTTGAAAATTATAAAACTGGGCGCGGCCGACAATATCTTTAGTCTTATCATCACCGACGGTATGATACATCTGCAAGGGGACAAATACTTCCTTACTCATAAAGGGTAAAAACTCGGTTTTCGTTACCTGTTCGAAAACGGCGCTTAGAACCGTATAGTTGTAAGTGGAATAACTGAACCTGGTACCTGGTTGGAATAATAGAGAATCATGGATAAACACGTCCACACTTTCTCGGATACTGCCGAACTGAACGTTGCTGTTAAATTCATTATTCTTATAATTCCGGATCCCAGACGTATGGGCTGCTAGTTGCCGAATTGTAATGGAGGGATAGAATGGATCAAGGAAGGATAGGTACGATTGAATTGGGTCATCCAATTGGACCAGATTTTGTTGAAGGAGTTTACCCAATGCCATGGAGGTAACGGCCTTTGACGAACTGCCAATTCGAAATTGGGTTGTCGTATCGGCAGGCTCTTGCCTTTCTATATTCTTGTACCCCCTGGCGGCTGCCCATACAATACGATTGTCCATACCGACTGCTACTGAAATGGCTGGGGTCATTATTTCATCTTTTGCCTGTGATAAAATAGTTTCCGCTTGTTGGATAGCCTGACGATAGTAACTTTTTGTTTCAGTTTTTTTGGCGACCCGGCAGCTACCAACGGCAAGCGCTACCAGGAGCAGGAGCATGGTTGCCCAGCCCTTGTGGTTGAAAAACTTTTTTCTTGATAAGTCAGTCGTCATTCGTGTTGGTCTACGTATACTTCAAGCCATTTTAAACTAATGCGAACCATAGTGATGGTTTAACGATTTGGTGCTTAGACCAGTTAACGTTTTGCGTATTGGAAAGCAACTCGTTAATGCAAAGACGACTGACCGTTTAAAACATTACAGATAGGTTCATTTTGTAGTTTAATAATAGCATGACTACACTATTCACAAAGTCCTGCGACTCAACCGCTGATACCTCATCATCAGAAACTGAGATTGATAAGCTGATTTATGAATTATATGGGTTGACAGAGGAAGAAATTGCCATGGTGGAGGGGCGTTGATGGCTATTGAATGCGTTAATAGATTGTCTATCTGTTGGGGCTGTAGAAGTCGTTAACACGTATCAATAAAAAATCCCGAAACTAGCTGTTTCGGGATTAATGGAGCCTCCTACGGGATTCGAACCTGCGACCTACGCATTACGAATGCGTCGCTCTACCAGCTGAGCTAAGGAGGCTTTTGCGGCTGCAAATATAGTGTTTTGGAATTTAACAATGCAAGTATCCGGCTTCTTTTTGGTAAATTTGCCTCCATGATTTCCATCACAAACCTCTCGTATTACCTCGGTAGCCGGGCTCTTTATGAAAATGCCTCGTTACATATTAAACCTGGACAAAAAATTGGTCTGATCGGCCTGAACGGTACAGGAAAATCCACGCTCCTCCGAATTATCAATGGCGAATATCAGGCCGATGGCGGAACTATCTCCAAAGCGGGTGATGTAACCCTCGGATTCCTGAATCAGGATTTGCTGTCGTATCAGACCGATGACTCCATCTTATCGGTGGCTATGCAGGCCTTCGAGCGGCAGAATCAACTGCAAAAACAAATCGACGACCTCCTCCACGAGATGGAAACCAATTACCGCGATGAACTGGTCGATAAGCTGGGGAAAGTGCAGGAAGAGTTTGATGCGTTGGATGGGTATTCGGTACAAGCAAAAGCCGAGGAAATTCTGGAAGGGCTGGGGTTTTCGACGGATGATCTGCAAAAGCCGCTACGGACCTTCTCGGGAGGATGGCGGATGCGGGTTATTCTGGCGAAACTGTTGCTGCAAAAGCCCTCGCTGCTCATGCTCGATGAGCCCACCAACCACCTCGACTTACCTTCTATCCAATGGGTTGAGAAATACATTCAGACCTACGAAGGTGCCGTTATTGTGGTTTCGCACGACCGGGAATTTCTGGATAATGTCATTGACGTAACGGTAGAGGTAGCGGGTGCCAAGCTGAATTATTATCCGGGCAATTATTCGTTCTATCTGGAAGAAAAGGCATTACGCAATGAGATCCAGAAAGGAGCTTACGAAAATCAGCAGGCTAAAATCCGGCAGACGGAGCGATTTATTGAACGCTTTAAAGCGAAAGCTACAAAAGCCAAACAGGCACAAAGCCGGGTCAAACAACTGGCCCGGATGGAACTGGTGGATGCCGTGATCGACGAGTCGGCGCGGGTGAACTTCAAGTTCCAGTTCTCAACCCAACCCGGTCGACATATTCTGCACCTCGACGATATTACGAAGCATTACGGCCCCAAACGCATTCTGACCCATGCCGATATTCGGCTCGAACGGGGTGATAAGGTGGCGCTGATTGGTGCTAATGGCCGTGGTAAGTCGACGCTGTTACGAATTATTTCGGGTTCTGAACCACTAAACGATGGGCGTCGGCAATTGGGGCATAACGTGTCATTTAGCTTTTATGCACAGCACCAGTTGGAATCGCTGAGCGTAGAAGACACACTGCTCGATGAGTTGAAACATGCCAATCCGACCAAGACCGAAGGCGAACTGCGGGGCGTTTTGGGGTGCTTTCTGTTCTCCAATGAAGAAGTGTTCAAAAAAATCAAAGTGTTATCGGGGGGCGAAAAATCGCGGGTGGCGTTGGCTAAAGTACTCCTGTCGCAGGCTAACTTCCTGTTGCTCGACGAACCGACCAACCACCTGGATATGCAGTCGGTGAACATTCTGATTCAGGCACTGGAGCAGTACGAAGGTACGTATGTGGTCGTTTCCCACGACCGTTATTTTGTATCGCAGATTGCCAATAAGATCTGGTACATCGAAGACGAGCAGATCAAGGAATATCCGGGTACGTACGATGAGTACGAATGGTGGATGGAAGAGAAAAAGCAGGGAGCTGGGAGCAAGGGGCAGGGAGCCCAGGGAAATGCTGAAACTCCTGCAATCCCGGCAACCCCTGCGCGTAGCGCCCCCGCTACTCGCGCATCGGACGATGAGCGCAAAGAAGGGCAGAAAACGCTTAAAAAGCTTACCCAGCAAGCCGAAGAAGCCGAATCCAAGATTGGTCAATTGGAGGATCGCAAAAAGCGGCTGGAAGCCGAACTCGCCGATCCGGCTACCTATGGCGATGACAAGCTCATGCAAGCTAAAAATGATGAGTATCGGCGTATTGTAGCCCAGATCGCACAGCTTCAGGACGAGTGGGAAACCGCAATGCTCGAAGCTGAAGAGTGGGAGAAGAAACTGGCTTAATTGACTCCTTCTATATCAGGGCAGATTCGGTAGTTTAACCCGTTTTGGGTTAAACTACCGAATCTGCCCTGATGCTTTTTTACCCCTGATTACTATCCTGTTTTACCTGCTGCATCTCAATTCAAAACCTGTTCCCAAATCGGGAAGCGTATGTCATTGGCTGCCAGTGCATACTGGTATGAGCCACATCTCAGTTATACGATAAGAAAATAGATTGGATTACTGAAAAAAGGCTGATATTCAAGATATTGATAGCGATTTCGTGAGGACTAGTCTTAATATGCTCGTAAAACATATCGCAAACTTTTAACCTTCAAAAAAGATGAATCCAAACCAGGCATTATGGGAAAAAGGCGACTTTACACGGATGGCTGAAACGATGCGGGAAAGCGGTGCCGATTTGATCGCCAGACTAAATATTACCGAAGGGCTACGTATACTTGATCTGGGCTGTGGGGATGGTACCACTGCCATACCAGCCGCAAAAGCTGGTGCCCAAGTTTTAGGTGTTGATATTGCCCGGAATCTGGTGGAAGCTGGCAATAAACGGGCCGAAAGCGAAGGGATCGCCAACTGTACGTTTCAGCAGGGAGATGCTACCAATCTGAGTGATTTAAGCGACCAGACGTTTGATCTGGTCATCAGTTTCTTCGGGGCCATGTTTGCTCCCAAACCTGTTGAGGTTGCTAAGGAAATGGTACGGGTAACCCGACCGGGAGGCCGGATTGTGATGGGAAACTGGATTCCTGGTGACCCCACATTAGTTGCCCAGATACTGCGCATCAGTTCAGCCTACACCCCGCCCCCGCCGGAAGGTTTCATTAGCCCCATGCTTTGGGGAGTGGAAAGTAACGTAGTTGAACGCTTTGGCCAGGCTGGGATACCCAAAGAGAATATCGCCTTTGAGCGGGCAACGTATACATTTCAGGCGCCATTCCCTACGTCTGAATTCCTGTCGCGCTTCAAAAACTATTACGGCCCGACCATGAACGCATTCGAAGCAGCAGAAAAGAACGGGAAAGACCAGGAATTACAGCGCGAATTGGAGGAACTGTTTGCCAGCCAGAATCAAAGTGCTTCCGAAGATACAACCTTAATACCAGCCACTTACCTGCGCGTGACGGTGAAGCGTTAGCATATAGTCGGTAATCGGTTATACTGAAGGTGAATAAATTCATGGATAGCGAACTACCTCGGTAATCTTCACCTGAAAATTTAGCTATACAATACAAGTAAAATATACAAAGATTTTACTTGTATTGTATATGGGTAATTATAAAAAAGGTAGAGGAGCGCAATTCAACACGGCGAACTCATTTGCAAAACATCAGTATGAATCGGCTGATGCGCAAGCGTCATTTGATGATGATTTTCCTGAGCCAGTCATAAAGACGCAGTTTTTTGACGAAACACCGAAGCAGATCATTAGTCGCCCAAATAGCCCTGATATTGGTTTTGAGGCTTCTATTAACCCTTATCAGGGGTGCGAACACGGCTGTATTTACTGCTATGCCCGACCTACACACGAGTATTGGGGATTTTCGGCTGGTCTTGATTTTGAAAGTAAGATCATGGTCAAGAAGAATGCACCGGCCTTGCTCGAAAAGCAGTTCCAGGCTCGTGCTTACAAGCCCGTTGTCATTCACTTTTCGGGAAATACGGATTGCTATCAACCGGCCGAGCGAACATACCAACTTACCCGCCAGATGCTCGCCCTATGCCTGAAGTATCGAAATCCGGTTACGATTATCACAAAAAATGCGCTGATTTTGCGGGATTTAGATATTCTGAAGCCTCTGGCCGAACTGAAACTGGTTAATGTCGCCATCTCCATCACTACACTGACCGAAAGCCTTCGGTTGCTGATGGAACCCCGAACGGTTACAGCGGCTCAGCGATTGAAAACGATGGGGATATTACATCAGGCAGGAGTACCCGTAGGGATCATGACAGCCCCGATTATACCCAGCCTGAACGATCACGAAATTCCTAAATTGATCGAACAGGCGGCTGAGCAGGGAGCCTGCTGGGCGGCTTATACTATCGTTCGTCTAAATGGCGCTTTAGGTCCATTGTTCACCAATTGGTTGAAACAAACATTCCCGGATCGGACCGAGCGTGTTCTTAAGCAAATAGCCGATTGTCATGGCGGTCAACTGGCCGATTCACGTTTTAAAACCCGGATGTCAGGCGAGGGGCCGTACGCCCAGCAGATTGCTCAACTGCATCGCATTGCCTGCCAGAAGTATCTGAGCGGCCGTCAGGTGCCATCCCTGACAACGGAACTGTTTCGGCCTGCCGGTCAGATTGGGTTGTTTGAGTAAGGCGGACATCCTGTCCGCAGGTTAACTACCTACTGTATACCTGCGGACAGGATGTCGGTATGCCGCACCACCGCCTTACTGATCATACCGAAAACCTTTCTTGGGGCTGTCTGAGGATTCGGCCTGCTCCAGCGTTAGTTTGTGATCGAACGACTGGGTAACGGTTTTGTGAATGCCTTTGCAGATGGTGTCGAGCGGGAGGTCGTTATCGTCGGTGCCAAATGGGTTTTCAATTTCCTCGGCAATGACCTCCAGACTGGCCAGCACATAAAATACGAATACGACCAGTGGAATAACCAGATAATGCAGATTCGATACGTACCCAAAGGGCAGCGTAAGGCAGTACATGAAGATGAATTTCTTGATAAATGAGCTGTAGGAGAACGGAATAGGGGTGTTTTTGATCCGCTCACAAGCTCCACAAACGTCCATGAATGATTGAATTTCCGGGTTGAGAACAACCAGGTGTTCGGCCAGCAAAACCTCCCGGCGTTGCAGATCGACCAGTTTGCCGAAAATAGCCAGTGCAATTTGTTGAGGAACATGTTCGTTCATGTGCAGTTGCTGGGCATCAAAAACGGTTGTACTGGTAAATTCGGGTTCAATCGGTTTGCTCCGAAGGTGATTTTTGAGGGCAAAGGCAAAATTGGGAATCATCGCCCGGAAAAATGCGCGGCTTTCGGCTTCCGAACTACCTAGTAATTGATCTAACTTCAGAGCCATATTGCGGCTGTTGTTGACCAGACTACCCCACAGTTTCCGTCCTTCCCACCAACGATCATAGGCCGTGTTGGTCCGAAAAACCAGCAGCATCGAAATTACAAAGCTCAGCAGCGTATGCATGAGCGAAAAGTTTTTCAAATGCGGATTTTCACTCAGGTCGAATAGCTCGAGCAGATGAACGATAGTAAACGAATAAACACCTACGCCAATCAGAATGGGGGTTAATTTCCGAACTGTATCCGCACGGTTTACAGTGAGGATAAACCGAATCCATTCTTTCGGGTTATAATTGACCATAGCTACGCTGCGTTGAGTTAACTAATGAACAATGAATAATGTAGAATGAATAATATTAAACGGACACACCATTATTCATTCTACATTATTCATTATCCATTTACTTTGTCAATGATGACCCTAAAATTAACGTTCATGCGCGTTTGTATCCCGTTGTTGGCCTTTTTATTTTGGTGGCTACCGATGCTGTCTATAGCACAGCAGCTCCAGACCATCGACCATATTTACGATTCGCATGTGCAAACTGTGCTGTTGTTTCCGCAGGTGAGCGCCAACCTGAATGACCCGGCTTTAACCCTAAACCCGCCAGTAATTTCGCTGGATGAGGAAGTGCCCCTTCAACTGGAGTTTGATGACCTGACGGGTACTTATCGATCATTTCGGGCCAGGCTGGTGCATTGTAACGCCGACTGGCAGCGATCCATCCTGAACGACATTGAATTTACCTACGAATACAATGATAACCCCATTACGGAATATCAGATTTCGGTCAATACCAAGGTTCCCTACTTTCATTATCGGTTTACACTGCCCAAAGTAAAGCTACCGGGCAATTATGTGCTGGTGGTCTATGACGAACGTAACCGGAACAACATCATTCTGACGCGTCGGTTCATGACCTATCAGAACCGGCTCAACGTAGCCGCATCGGCCCGTTTTTCAAGCGATCCGGGTCGCCAGTTTGTTGATCAGCAGATCGATTTTACGATCAATTATCGGGGTTATCAGGTGATTTCTCCCCAGGATGATTTCAAGGTTGTGATCCGTCAGAATTACCGCGACGACCGTACCCTTCACGGACTACGGCCAACGAATGTGCAGGCGTTCGATCAGGTGCTTGAATATCGATTGATTGACCTGACCAACACCATGCCAGGAGGTAATGAGTTCCGGTTTTTCGATACCCGAACGGTCTTATCCCGCGCCAACTATATCGACCGTATCGACCGTAATGCCGACCGAAACGTTGTCTTCGTGCAGGTTGATCAGCCGCGTAGTCGGGGAATTTACATTCAGAGTGACGATTTCAATGGCCTATTTGTGATCGACCACCGCGAAACGGGCAACGGTGCGACCAATGCCGATTACATCGAAACGATTTTTACGCTCAAAACACCCGAGATTCCCGGTGTCGATATGTTCGTGAACGGGGCCTTTAATTTCTGGCAACTAACCGATCGAAATCGAATGGAATATGATGCCTTGCTGGGCGCTTATCGGGCGTCGATTCTGTTGAAACAGGGCGTTTATAACTACGATTACATCGTTAAAACAACGGGTACACAGCCTCGAGTCGATGAGAATTTCGTAGAAGGAACGTATTCCTCCACCGAAAATGATTACGAAATTCTGGTCTACCATCGTCCGCCAGCCTCCCGCGCCGATCAGCTAGTGGCCTATCGCCGATTGGGTATCAATAAACGTAAGTAACGTAGGGCGGGTGGAAACCCGCTAGTTATTTTAAAACAAAAAAGGCGGGTTTCCACCCGCCCTACAAAACTTATGCTCCATGCAGGAATTCCATGATGTCGCCATCCTGCACGACGTACTCTTTGCCTTCCACGGCTAGCTTACCGGCTTCGCGAACGCCTGATTCAGTTTTGAACTGCTGGAAGTCGGGAAGCTTCATGACCTGCGCCCGGATGAATTTTTTCTCAAAATCGGAGTGAATCACGCCGGCGGCCTGTGGCGCTTTCCAGCCACGGTGGATGGTCCAGGCCCGAACTTCTTTGACACCCGCTGTGAAGTACGTAATCAGGCCCAGCAGCTTGTACGACGCTTTGATTAGTTTGCTCAATCCAGATTCGGTCAGGCTGTATTCGCCCAGAAACAGCTCACGTTCTTCGGGGTCTTCCATCTCGGCAATCTGCGATTCGATGCCCGCGCTAATCACCACAACATCGGCCCCTTCGTCTTTCACGGCCTCGCGAAGCGCATCCGAGTAAGCATTTCCGTTCGGCAGCGAGCCTTCGTCAACGTTGGCTACGTAGATGACCGGCTTGATAGTCAGTAGTGCAATGTCGCCAATGGCAGCTTCACGTTCTTCGGGCGAGAGGTTAACCGTCCGGGCACTTTTGCCTGCTTCCAGGGCGGTTTTGTACAGCTTCAGGATTTCCAGATCGGCTTTGGCTTTGGCATCTCCAACCTGAGCCGCTTTCGCAATTTTCTGGATTTTTTTGTCGACCGACTCTAAATCTTTTAGTTGCAATTCAGCATCGATAATTTCCTTATCCGCAATCGGATTGACCTTACCTTCGACGTGTACGATGTTGTCGTCTTCGAAGCAGCGGATCACATGCACGATGGCGTCGACCTCACGAATATTGGCCAGGAATTTATTGCCCAAACCAGCGCCCTGGCTGGCTCCTTTGACAAGCCCGGCAATATCGACAAACTCAATGATGGTTGGAACCACTTTTTGTGGTTTTACCAGCCCTTCGAGAATATCCAGTCGTTCGTCGGGAACGGTCACTACACCGACATTTGGTTCTATTGTACAGAACGGATAATTGGCGGCTTCGGCCTTTCCACTCGAAATCGCATTAAACAGCGTCGATTTGCCTACGTTCGGCAAACCCACGATTCCACATTGTAAACCCATAGTTAATTGTGAATGAGCGATTGAGTGCTTGAGTGAATATTGCTTGTGTCAGCTATTCACTCAAGCACTCAATTACTCAATCGCTCATTGATTTTTGCAAAAATACACCCGTAATGGCGGACCGCAAAAAAAGCCTTCGGTGGAATGCTGAAGGCTAAGGGTAAGTTGAGCTATAAAGCCGCAGATTTGTTGGGATGTAAAGTTTACGTCATACAGTAGCTTGTAAGCAAAATTCATAATGGCAACGGTGGGCCATGGCAAATCTTGGGTTTACTCCCATTTTAATTCACTGGCGAAGTCGTCTTGCTCATCGCGTTCGCGCTGGACGAATTGCGCAAAATCCACATCAGGCATTAGTTCGGTTTTCACATGCTCGACGGTTTCCTGCAATGCTTCAACAAACTTGTCGAAGTCTTCTTTATAGAGAAACATTTTGTGCTTCTCATAGATAAAGCCATCTCCCTGCGGATGTCGGCGACTTTCGGTAATGGTTAAATAGTAATCGTTGGTACGGGTCGATTTAACATCGAAAAAATACGTTCGTTTTCCCGCCCGAACACGCCTGGAATAGATCTTCTCGCGGTCTCTTTCGTCCACAATCAATTAGGTTTAGTGAGTTCACAACCACTAAAGTACGGTCATAAACCAAAGAACAAAAACAAAGCCAATAAATATATTTTGGGGTAGAATTGCCACAAAATGAAACGGGGTTTGTGGAGGCCGTTCCACAGTTTTTTGGCTAAATGCTTGGTTATTAAGTCCCTCTGGGTTATCTTTGTTATACAGGAATTGCACTTTTTGGGGACGGGTGGTGTATGAGATGCTGATCTGCATATGCCCCGTTTATTTTTTTCACGTAACCAATAGCTGTATGAGTTTGATCATGTCCCTTATGTTGTTTTTTAGCAACATGAAACCGGCGGAGGCCCTTCCGGGCCTCATACAGAAAGGCAAAGCGTCTTTTTATTCCAAGAAGTTCAATGGGCGGAAGACCTATTACGGTGAGCGCGTTAGTTCCGAAGCCCTTGAAGGCGCTCATCTCCGCCTGCCACTCAATACCCTGGTTGAAGTTACAAACCTTGACAACAACCGTTCGGTAATTGTACGAATCAATGATCGAGGGCCTTTTTCAAAAGGACGGATCATCGATCTTACGCATGCGGCAGCCCGTGCATTGGGCATGGTTTCGAAAGGAATCGCCAATGTGTCACTTCGGGTTGTAGGAAAAGGCCAGGCCATAGCGCTGGCGCCTACAGCATTCGATACCCCTGTTGATTACCAGTTTATGCTGGAACCTGTACTCTAACCCATCTGGTAAGCTGTACCCAACCGAACCGTTTGAATTTCCCTGTGCAATTCCTGTGGGAGATGTCAAACGGTTCGGTTTTTGCGTTAATTTCAAAGAGCGAATCTAAAGAGCGAAAGAGTGAAAGAGCGAAAGAGCGAAAACCTGCCGGATGGTTTTTGCTGGCGCCCCAGCCCTTCGCTCTTTCGCTCTTTCACTCTTTCGCTCTTTAGACTACATGAAGCAACCCCTTAATCTTAGTCAGGTACGTTCGTTTGGTAATGTCGAGTTCCTGGCCCGCCAGATGGTCGAAGGATTTATTACCGGGCTGCACAAATCGCCCTTTCACGGTTTTTCAGTGGAATTTGCGGAGCATCGACTCTATAATACCGGTGAAACAACCCGCCATATAGACTGGAAAGTTTTTGGTAAGACCGAAAAATTGTTCGTCAAACGGTATGAAGAAGAAACGAACTTACGCTGTCATCTGCTGGTCGATACGTCGTCGTCGATGTATTACCCGGATGCCAACTATGGGAAGATAACCTTTAGTGTGATGGCCGCTGCTTGTCTGGCGTATATGCTCCAGCGTCAGAAGGATGCCGTGAGTCTGACAACCTTTGCCGATCAGATCGACCTGCAAACGCCAACCAAATCAACACCGTCGCATGTACATAAGCTGTTTACCCAACTGGACCAGTTGATGCATCAGCCAAAACCCCTGCGTCGGACCTCGGCGGCTGACGTGATCCACCAGGTTGCCGAAAAAATTAATAAGCGGTCGCTGGTGGTTATTTTCAGCGATATGTTTGAGAACGCCGATAAGTCGGATGCGTTGTTTTCGTCCCTTCAGCACCTGCGCCATAACCTGCATGAGGTGCTGTTGTTTCATGTTACGGATAAGAAAACCGAAGAAGACTTTGCGTTTGACGAACGTCCCTATGAATTCATCGACCTCGAAACAGGTGAGAAAGTCAAACTCCAGCCAGGGCAGGTTCGCGAGACCTACCAGCAGGCGGTTAAATCCTATTTTCAGGAGCTAAAAATGAAATGTGGTCAGTATAAAATCGACTTCATCGAAGCTGACATTGCCCAGGGTTTCGACCAGATTCTGACGGCGTATCTGGTGAAACGGACTAAAATGAGGTAGTTAGGAGCGAGGAGTTAGAAGTGAGAAGGGCTGACGCAAGATAGTTCTTGATGCGTCAGCCCTTCTCACTTCTAACTCCTCGCTCCTAATACTATTTCTTCACACTCGCCTTCGCATTAGTGGGTGCTACAGCAGGATTTTTGGTAGCCTGGGCAGCTTGTTGGCGCTTGTGAAACTGAATGAAGTCTTCCATTTGCTCGACGGGTAGTTTGCGGGCAAGGATTTTTTTGTTCTTATCGAGTACGTAGATCGTTGGCGTTGTCCAGACATCGTATTGATGACGATAATCCGTTCGGTAGGTGAAGTCGTAGCCGTTGATGGCATTGCCGAGTTTGAACTCTTTAATGAATTTCTTCCAGTCTTCGGGACTTTGGTCAATGGCGATGGCTACTACGTCAATGCCTTTCCCTTTATACGTATCCGCCAGTTTCTGTACTTTGGGCGCACTTTCGCGGCAGTGCCCACAAGTGGGGGAGTAAAAGAACACAACGGTATAATCCGACTTAAGGGTTGAGAAATTAATCGGCCGACGAAGCGTATCGCTCATGACGGGCGGAACCAGTGTTTTGCCAACAAGATTCGGCTTTAAGGTGGCCACTCGTTCGCCAATCGCTTTCAGCGTCGACGAATCAGAGACGGTCATTACACCCGTTTTGTAATACTTTTCGAACATGTGCACAAACAAGCCATCGGTACCCATGACTTTGGGTTGTTCGTACTCTTTTGTGATGTAATAGATGGTGTAGTATTTTACTTCATTGTTTTTTCCATTAATAGCTTTGCTGACCAGGAAGTCGGCTTCTTTAATGAGCGAATCAGGAACCTGAACCGTCAGTTCTTTGATGTACCGCTCTATTTTTTGTTGCAGGAAAGGCGTTCTGACAAAACGTTCGTCGGAGAAGTCAAAATTGTCCCAGAAGTGTCGTTTAAAGTAGTTAAAAGTCCAGGTCGAATCGGGCCGTCCATTAGAGGCTTTGGGGGCGGGGGGAACATCTGGT
Source organism: Spirosoma gilvum (assembly GCF_054776815.1). Lineage (NCBI taxonomy): Bacteria > Pseudomonadati > Bacteroidota > Cytophagia > Cytophagales > Cytophagaceae > Spirosoma > Spirosoma gilvum. Next base: position 49,251 of record NZ_BAAHBH010000016.1, read on the forward strand.
TCGGCAGTAGCACTGAACAACTTGACGGCAAACGCGCCATTGTTCTCTTTCAAAAACTGCGTACGATAGTCGGTTGCCTGTTTTTGCAGGTCACCCATCTGCTTGTTGATCATCGCTACCGAAACGGCATCATTCTTAATTTTTTTCTGAAGATTAAGTGCCTGTGCTTCTTCGGAGAGTTGGGCCATTTTCTGCTGATACCCATAAAAGAGCTCGTTTTCTTTCGAGCCGGTTATTTTCATGTTTTTGGCGATACTAGCCGTATCGGTATCGAACGAAAACTGCTGATCGGCGGTAATCAGAAACTGGATATACGGATTTTTGGTGGGAACTACTACCATATACAAACCTTGTGGCAGGTTCTTTTTGCCTTCGAAGGTCATATTCCCGGCAGCATCGACGCGGGCGGTATCTTTTGGAATATATTGGGTTGAGCCGAAGTAGTGGGCCAGAATACAGGTTGTGTCCTTCAGTCCTTTGATATGACCAGTAATCTTAAAGCCGTCGGTAGGGGTATCGGTGGTCGACTGTGCCCAGGCGGCCGGAAGCAGGAAAAAGCCAAACAGAGCGATCAGGAGAGGGTTTTTCATAAAAATGGGTGCGTATCTTCGCAAATGAATAAAGACAAATTTACGGCAAGAAATACTTTTAGGTTCACTGTTTACCATATCAGGTTGGCTGACGCATCAGTTCGTCTCGCGTTGGTCAACCCTAAACAGTAAACAGTTCATATTCCTACAAAACGCTTGCCACACCGTTCGTAGTCTATGTTTTATTTCTTTTCTAAGACCCTCTCTTTTTTTTTGACCCCTGCCGGTTGGCTTGTACTGCTCTTGGTGTGGGCATTTTTTACGAAAAAGATGCTGCTCCGCCGTCGGTTGGTAGGGGTTGCGTTGGGCGTATTTTGGGTATTTGGAAACCCATTTCTGATGAATGAGCTGGCTTTATGGTGGGAATATCCGATTCAAAAAGTACCGGTGGCCACTACGGATTCGACGATACGGGTAGCCGTTGTGCTGACCGGAGGAATGATGAATGGGCGAAAAGAGATTCCCGATGCGAAAACCGATCCAACCCATACGCTTCAATTTATGCTCTGGCGCGAAGCCGACCGGGTAGCTCAGGCATTATATCTCTATAAGATCGGTGCGGTACAAAAAATTCTGATCAGTGGAGGCTCAGGCAATTTACCGTTTCGAGCAACCAGCGTAAACGATGAGGGCCAAATGACAGCCCGTTTTCTGGCCATTGGTGGTGTTCGGCCGGGCGATATTGTGCTGGAAAATAAATCCAGAAATACACGCGAGAATGCGGTCTTTACGGCCCAAATGCTCCGTCAACGTTTTCAGCAAAATGAGTGCGTCCTCATCACATCGGCCTGGCACATGCGTCGGGCATTGGCCTGTTTTCAGAAGGCAGGCGTAACCGTAATACCATTTCCAGCCAGTTTTCTGACCAGTAAACGGTCATTCGCGCCGGGTGATTGGCTGTTGCCTCGTGAAGAAGAATTTTTCAATGCCTACTACCTCACCCGCGAAATAGTAGGCTTCGTTTCGTATTGGGCGGTGGGGTATATTTAATGATTAAATGTTGAATGATAGAATGATTGAATAGGTTCTTGAGACTAACTATTCAATCATTCAACATTCAATCTTTAAACACTAAGAATCTTTACCATTCTCAACAGGTCCTCGTTGATGGGCTTGGGTAGGCGGATGGTGTCGCGGAAGGGCGTGTAAACCAGTTCATTATTGACAATGCCAGCCATCACGTTCTTTTCACCGTTCATGAGTCCTTCTAGAGCACCCAGTCCAAGACGGCTGGCCAGAATACGGTCGTAGGCCGTTGGAATACCGCCCCGCTGAATGTGGCCCAGCGTGGTTACGCGCATGTCGATGTCGGACGCTACCTGTTGACGAATTTTTTCAGCAATTTCGGTTGCATTACCGGCTTCTTCGCCTTCGGCAATGACAACGATCGACGACGATTTCTGACGGCTCCAGCCCGACTTCAGCGCTTCGACCACTTCAGAAATGGGTGTCAACACTTCGGGCACCATGACCATTTCGGCTCCTCCCGCAATACCCGACTGAATCGCAATGTACCCAGAGTCGCGTCCCATTACTTCGATCAGGAAAATACGGTCGTGCGAGTCGGCTGTATCCCGAATTTTGTCGATGGCTTCGAGGGCGGTGTTTACGGCCGTATCGAACCCAATCGTATAATCAGTACCGTATAGGTCGTTGTCGATCGTTCCGGGCGCACCAACGGTTGGAATACCGTATTCATCATAGAAAAGCGTTGCGCCTGTAAACGTTCCGTTACCACCAATAGCAACCAGGCCCTCAATACCAAACTTTCTGATCTGGTCATGAGCTTTAGCGCGGCCTTCGGGCGTCATAAACTCTTTACTGCGGGCCGATTTCAGAATAGTACCACCGCGTTGTACGATGTTGCTCACCGAGTGGGAGGTCATCTGAAAAATATCGCCATTTATCATACCGCTGTACCCCCGGCGGATACCGAATACTTCAAGCCCGTGGTAGACCGCACCCCGGACTACGGCCCGGATACATGCGTTCATACCCGGTGCATCGCCACCCGAGGTAAAAACAGCTATTCGTTTCATAGGTTAGAACAATTTTTTAACGGAATTTCACAAAAAGGTCGGTAGGGTCTCTAAATAAACCCCGCAAATTTATCCGCATTTCGCAATCTAATGGCATCGAACCCGTAATAATCCCATTGTTTCTAGCTAAATTTTACAAAATAGTTAAATACGATTTTCAGACAACAGACCATTGTGAGCCATTCTGATTACTCAAGCGTTACCATAGATTTTATATGTCTTTCGGCCTCTTTCAACCGATCATCGTTTCTGAAATCGCCGGGCACGAACAAAAATGCGAATGTGGTTGCGTATTGTTTTCGTTAGCCCAAAATGGGTAACCAACACACGAAATCGATCGATCAGGGAGCGCCGATGTTGTTGCACCGACAGGCCACCCACCAGGTACTTACACAGCACAAAAGGAAGAAATTCGATTTTTTGGGCCTCCTTCAGGCAACGAATTTCCCAATCCAGATCGGCACTCAGGTTATTGGTTGGGTAATCAGGAGCAATCGTTCGCCGGGCAACAAAAGCCTGATGACAAACTTTCATGCCCATTTGCATGTCTTGCCAGGTCAGCGTATGGGGTAGGGTATGTGGAGTAATCTGACTGCGTAACCCAATAGGGCTTCCGGAACGTCGGCCGCCCTCATCCTGCACAAATAAGGCATCACTGTAATATACATCCGCGTTGGTCGCCTTGATTTGGCTTAACAGATTTGCCAGCGTTTGGGGATCATGCAATTCATCGCCCGCATTCATGAACCAGACGTACTCACCTTTCGCCTGATGAAGCCCTTTGTTCATGGCATCGTAAAGCCCCTGATCGGGCTCCGAAATCCAATGGGTGATCTGACGTTCGTACCGTTTTATAATCTCCAACGTTCCATCGGTCGAAGCTCCATCAATTACAATGTATTCAAAATCGGTCGCTTTTTGAGCAATCACACTTTGGATCGTGCGCTCCAGAAACCGCTCGGCGTTGTAGGTGATGGTGATGATGGAAACGGATGGCATAGTTTAATGATAGAATGAGTGAATGATAGAATGATTGAATAGGGTTTGCGCCAGCTATCCAATCATTCTATCATTCACTCATTCAACAATTGGGTATAGAGGTCTATATGTTGCTTGGCTACGACGTCTTCGGAGAAACGATTTTCGGCGGTTTGGCGTGCGTTCCGACGGAGAATTTCGGGAGCTTCGTTCGTCAGGATAAAAGCCAGACCATCGGCGAGCTGCTCGGCTGAACCGACATCGGCCAGGTAGCCATTTTGCTGATGGTCGATCATTTCGGGAATACCACCCGTTCGGAATCCAACGACAGGGGTTCCGCAAGCCATTGCTTCGATGACTGTATTCGGTAGGTTGTCTTCCAACGACGGAACGATCATAGCATCGGCTGCATTATAAGCCGCAACTATGTCTTCGGCTGAGGTTAATATGCCCAAGTGTCGGATAGGAAAGGGAAGTTCGTTGAACAAATAGGAGCGGCCTTTTCCGAAAACCAAAATTTCGGGCGTTAAGTCAGGGTGTTGCTGATGAAGTAGCGTTAACGCTTCGGCAAAATACTTGAACCCTTTCCGAACGTCGGTTACGTTGGCGCTGCCAAACAGCAACCGTGGTCGATTGGTATCGGGTAGTTCCAGATGAACGTTAGCTTCGGCTCGATCAATGGGTTTAAAAACGCTCTGGTCGATGGCGTATGGAATCACCGTAAACGGAAAATCGCGTAGGAGGGTACTTCGCTGTGCCTCGGTCGCCAGCCAGTGGCTGGGTGGTGTAAAATGGATACGAGCCCTGCTAAATAGGTCTTTCTTTTGATTGAATACCCGGTTCGATAAATCGTGTTCCGATGGCTTTTTCAGATATGGACATTGGCAGCAATGGCTCAGAAAATGATCGCAGCCCCGCGAGTAATGACATCCACCCGTAAATGCCCATTGGTCATGCAACGTCCAGACAATCGGTTTGCCTAACTTAAATAGCGTTTGGAGGCCATTAATCGACAGAAAACCGAAGTTAATCCAATGCAGGTGCAAGACATCAGCCTGCTGAACGGCCGGATGAAAATCAAGCGCAGCACCAAATTTGGCGGGTGAAAACTGAAATCTAACCGAATGGTCACGTTCGTGAGGGAGGAAGTACAACCGTTCGGCTACGAACCGCCCAAAGGCCGTCTGTTCAGCCAGGAAGTTATTGGCCAGATAGAGTACACCTGATTCTGGACGGTGGGTTTCAAGTCGGTTGGCAGTGCCAACGAGCAGGGTGCTTTCGATGGGAGTGCTGCCCCAGATTTGCTTTTGCAGAGCCCGATGCAGTCGATTGGCGGCTACGGCGGCCCCTCCGAAAAGGTGGTAGGTGCTCAGGTGCGTAACTCTCACCGTCCCAAAAGTTTATCGAATTTCTTGACGACTTCCGGCCAGAAGCCCAGCCCGAACACGCGCCCCCAGATGCGCCGACGGGAATAGGCTTCCATTTCGGCAAATATTGGATCGGAAAAACGACTTTTTGCTTTCTGGGTCAGAATCAGGGCAAAGCCGTGTTGCTTTAGCGTCGTAGCGAATACCCAGCCCAGGAGTAGGTTGCGTTGGGTTAGGGTTGCCTCATCAGCAAAGCGATTCAGGTAGGTCATTTCGCCCCAGACCGCACTGTTTTTCAACGAGAACAGGACGAATTTCTTGATCAATGGCTGGCTCGTGAAACTGTCAAGTAAGGCGGGGGTGATGCGTGGAGATCCTTTAGGCAGCAACTCCGCCAGCCAGTGGCTACCCGTTTCTTCCATGTATTGCAAAACGGTATACAACTTGTCTTCGCCTTCATAAATCGACGCAATACCGGGTTCAAATTCGGCTGTCAGTACACGACGCGCCCGATCGTCGCCAAGGTTGCGAAATAGTCGTAAATCAGTTCCCTGGGAGTCGGTTTTGAACCAGTCCACCTGTCCGATGCTTAGGCTGTCGAGTGTTGAGCGAAGGCTACCGGTTTTCAACTGAACGACCTTTGTCGGCTCAAATTTTGGCGCAAAGGCATATTCCTGAATCCAGTCGGGACGAGGTTTCAATAAGCTGGAACAGTGGGGCGATTCGGTCAGGTAAAAATCAGCGGTTTCGGTTTCCGTATTGGTAACGATGTGGTTGAAGGTGTACAGCTTCCGAAAGTGGCTGGATTCGCTTTCGACATAGCCAAAGTCACGATCGTCGGCATCGAAGGCAATGCAGATGGCATACTTGGCAAATGATTTCCAGCGGGTATGTAGCTGCCCTGATGCGCCAATATCCACCAGGACAGGCGGTTCGGTCTGAAACTCAGGACGGGAGAGGATTTTGTCGATCATCTAATTGAATGGTCATTCAACGGTCATTTATAATCATTGATTGTCATTTGTTACGTACCATTAATGACTACCAATGACCATTAAATGACAATTAATGACTATTTTCTGTACGCAAAGATATTCAATTGTAAGTCCATGCTGTCGTTGCCTTTATAGCGATGGTTGACTAATGGAGCCGGACGGTACTGGCTGGTGTTGATGTAATATCGAAAACCGCTGTTTTCCAGGACGTTCATCACCTCGGCTAACGTTTGCGGATGGTCGAGGTAGGCATGGAATTCGACGAACAGATTCTGGACGTTGTTGAGCGCATCTTGGCAGTCGGTCAATACCGCCGTCTCGGCTCCTTCGATATCCATTTTGAGCATGTCGATTCGGGGTTCGCGAAGCAGGTAGTCGCGAAGGCGAACCGAGGGAACGAGTTTACGATCCGTCTGTGAAAAAATAGACGCTGAATCAGCCTGATCACTGCCAAACCAGATGCCCTCTTCATTGGTCCAGACGGCTTTTGTAATGACCTCTACGCCCGAAATCTGGTTCTGGCTCAGGTTATTTTGCAGTGTAGCGCTGATCTGCTCATCCGCTTCAAACGCTACGATACGGGCTGTCGGGTAGTACTCACGGAAATAAGCAACGCTGGTGCCGATATTCGTACCACAGTCGAAAATCACCGGATTCGGTGTTGTTGCCGTGAACTTATAAAACTCATCGACGAAAATCTCCCGATACTGCCAGACAAATGATAGAGCATCTGGCACCCGAAATCGGTACCGCCCAAACGTAACATCGACGGGCTGATTACGTGGACGGTCACCATACTGAAGCGCTAGCCAAAGCAACCGACGGCCTTCTACCGAGCGCAGAAGCCGGGCCGTTTCGGTGAATAAGAATTTAAAAAACCACATAGGCTATCTTGTTACACAGAGACTCACAGAGGAAGGGAAGAAACACAACGTTTTCTCCGTGAATCTCTTTTATCTCTGCGAATCTCTGTGTTATAACTAGTTACTTACTAAAAAACCGCTTTCGCAATCCGATCACTGTTTCGTTTATATCGCTCGACAAACGGAGACCGATAACGAACCCACCGAAAAGTCCAGTAATCAGCGTAGAGCGCCAGGCAACGTCGAGAATGACTTTCCATTTTGGTGCATCGGCCGTCGGGGAGGGGATTTGCACCGAAACCCACCAGACAGCCAGTGCCAGGATAATGACGACCAGATTTCGCCAGGTGAAGGGCTGTAGCTTAAAAGCAATCCCGACAAACAGCGTACGAACAAAATTATACAGAAACGTCGCCAGCGCAGCGCCAATAGCTGCTCCGTTAATACCAAAACGAGGTATTAAATAGAGGTTCGCTCCAATGGTAATGAAAATAAGAACAACAAAAAAAGCTGAATCGTAGGCGTAGAAACGGGATGTGTTCAGAATAATGCCGTTTACACCCGTGGCCATGTCGATCAATTTGCCCAGACCAAGCCATAAAATGACGTAGTAACCGGCCGCATAATCGGGCGGCAGAAATCGAAATACATTCGACAGATTAGCTGCTACACCCACGAATACCAGACAACCTGCAATCAACTGATTTAGACAGCTTTTGCGATAAATCATCGCAATATTTTTCATGTCGTTGGTTTTCCAGGATTCGGCAATGAGCGTTCCCGACACTTTATACAACATGGTGGCCGGAATGGCGATCACAGCCGCAAAATACGAGGCCGTACCGTACACACCCGTATCGCCCAGCCCTTGCTTGCTGTTAATCATCACTTTATCGATGGTCCAGACAATCTGGGTCGACAGGGCTGAAGTGAGTGTAATGCCCGCATAACGCATCAGATTCCGGCGCAACGCGGCATCAATAGATATAAATTGACGACTGAAAAACAACGCTTCGTCACGGGCTACGCTGATGATCATGACCAATAGCGGGACTAAGAAAGCCAACAGCCATACACCCAGAAATTGCGGCAACGTAACCCAGCCCAGCCAGTATAATCCACCCGCTAGCAGGATGAGTACCCGTTGGACGAACTGTTGTAAGATTGTGCCAGTAACCGGATCATACAACAGCCGGGCATAGTTGTCAAATACCGTGAAATAGACCGTAAAGAGCGTTAGTGGAATGAGCAGATAATAATATTCAACAAACAGGGCCGAATCTTTTTGATACCAGTCGATAACCAATGGACGTGCCAACCACAGGACGAATACGCAAAGGCAAAAGCCAAGTAGTGTAGTCAAACAGGCAATGAGCAGATAACCGTTATGTTGCCGTTCTGCATTCCGAAAAAAAGGAAAATAGCGTCCTCCCGCTCCGTTTAACCCTAGATTGGACGCCTGCGCCAGTACCTGTGATAACGAGATCAGCAGCGTCAACAACCCAACTACCTGCGTTCCCTGAAAGATATTCGGAAAGAAAACCCCCTGTGTCAGAAAACCAACGGCCACCCCTGCGTAGGCGTAAATAGAACTCTGAATGGTTTGCCGTTTGATGATACCCATTTTTCAATGAGCGAATGAGCGAATGAGTGAATGAGTGAATAGCTGACGCAAGAAAAGTTAGCCGGATGGTATTCACTCATTCACTCATTCACTCATTCGCAATTAGATTCCAGCTAAGGGCTGTGCCTGCGGTGATGTCTTGTGTGGCGGTTTTGCCGAGAATGTCGTCGTAATAGCGGGTGTGCAGGCCGTTGGCCGGGCGAATGCTACGGACGTTTTCGGAGGTGAAGGTTTCGCCCACTTTCAGGTCGCGAACGACGTACAGCGATCGTTTGAATTGAAGACTTTTCTCTTCCTTAGGCGTAAGTGTATAACTCACCTGCCCCATAGCCAGATGCGCCCGCTCGGTTTCGATCACCAGATTTTTCAGTTCGTCGGGTTCCAGCGAAAAGGCAGAATCGACACCGCCATCGGCCCGGCGGAGCGTAACGTGTTTTTCGAGGACTACCGCTCCCAAAGCGACGGCGGCTACCGCTGCACCAATGCCCATTGTATGATCAGAAAGGCCAACGGGGACATCAAATAGATCACGCATATGCGGAATGGTGAGCAGGTTCGTCGTTTCGGGCGTGGCCGGGTACGTGCTGGTGCATTTGAGCAGCACCAGCTCTTTGCATCCATTGGCCCGGAGGACTTTTACCGACTCATCGAGGTCGGCAACGGAGGCTACGCCCGTACTCATAATGACCGGCTTACCCGTTTGCGCTACTTTTTTGAGCAGGATATGATCGGTATTTTCAAACGATGCAATCTTGTACAGCGGCACGTTGAGCGACTCCAGAAAATCGACAGCAGTGGTATCGAACGGCGAACTGAACGCAATCATACCTCGCTTTTGGGCGTGCTCAAAAATCGGCTTGTGCCACCCCCAGGGCGTGTAGGCTTCTTTGTACAGCTTGTACAGGTTTTTGTCGGCCCACAACGACTTGGCATCCCGAATGAAAAATTCCTCGGAAGCGCCATTGAAGGTAATGGTATCGGGGGTGTAGGTCTGGAGCTTAAGGGCGTGTGCACCCGCATCGGCTACAGCATCGACAATTTCCAGCGCTCGTTCCAGCGATTGGTTATGATTGCCCGACATCTCGGCGATCACAAACGGGCGATGTGCGGGGCTGATGGTATAGTGGGCAACCTGAATCGGTTGAGTACTACTCATTGACTGTTTATGTAAAGCAGGCTATGCGTTGGCTGGCCTGGTGTGATCCGGCCTGATGAAGCTGGGCTGGAATCCCCAAATTTACCGCTTTCCCCTGACAATTTGAAACCGGCCCGCTCAAAGGCGCGTATGGACGCCTGATTCTCGGGTTTGATATAGGCATGAATCGTAACGGCTTCCCAGCGTTGCCGACAGATGGTACAGGCTTGCTGAATAAGCTGAGAAGCCAGCCCCTTTCCCCGATGGTTGGCATCGACAGAGATACCGATGACGATTTCGTCGGGCATGTCCGCCACCGGTGTTCGCTCAAAACGGACCTGACCAACAGGCTGTCCGGTATCGTTCAGAAAAACGAGTAACAACGCATTAGGATCAGCTAACTTACGGGTAAACCAGGCCGTATGCGTTTCCAGTGAAATCGGCGATGAGTTGAACGACTGTCGCCGGGTATCAGGGTCATTGGCCCAGGCGAAGTAAAGCTGAGCATCGGTGGGTTTAGCGGTTCGGTAAGTAAGCATGACAGTAGCACAGACTGGTTGCCCCGAATTACGCATTTAAATTTTGAAATAACGCACGAAATCGCTCGGGCGATTGTCCGTCAAAATAACGACGCTGGTTTGACAACGAATCGGCAACGATTTCACTGGCTGGCTGAAAATTCTGGATCGCTAATCGGATTTGCTCATCTAGCCCCAAAACCGGAATCTTACCTGTAAGGTAGGTTGGCGAAAGGACGGATAACGCCAGTTTTTTTTCGGAAAGGAAGCGGGCCAGACGAGCCTGGTTATCGGCCGTTACGACGGCGATTAACGGGCGGTTTACAGCACAAACTTCGTAGCTGATGGTGCTACTGGCCGTAATGGCCAAGCGACATTGTTGTAGCGTTTCGACCATCTGACTGGCGCTGAGATTTTCCAGAATGGTCAGGTTAGGAAGTTCGGCTTGGAAGGCTTCGATGGCGGCTCGGTTTGGGTGAAATGGCCCTAAAACGATATGGACTGGTAAGCTGGCGTCCGCTTTTTTTATACCCTCTACTACCGTAAGTGAACGGTTTTCGGGATCGGCACCGCCTAAGCTGACAAAAATGGGGACATTGGTTGGAGGTTCGCCAAAACCTTCGGGCTTTAGAAATTCAGGTCGGAGCATGGTATAGTGCGGCCCCAGATAGAATTGAGTATAGTCTGCCGCATCGTACTCATCGTTCGAAACACCACCCGCATGATTGATAACGACATCCGCTACCTGATGGCCTGTGATCAGGTCGTCAATAAAAACCAGCTTCAGAGCTTTTGATCGTACTGAACGCTGAAACGACTCGTCAAACGCATAGCCGTCTAGTATTACAACTTCATCGCCCTCAATCAGGTTGACAAATGCCGATTGGGAGTCTGATGCTGGTAGCGATAAAACGACTATGCCAGTTTGTTCAATCATGCTTTGAATGGTTGCCGTTGGCTCTACGATAGCAAAGCGCATTGAAAAATCATTCTTGAGCATGTGGGCCAGCGCCAGGCATCGCATCACATGGCCAAGACCAATCTGGGCGTTTCCGTCCGCTCGAAAAAGTAGTCGACTCATAAATCAATTCATAATGCATAATGAACAATGGATAATGCAGTGAGTCCTAACACCACATTGTTCATTGTTCATTGTTCATTTTAAATTTTATCTCCGCGATTTGCCAGTCGGTTTCATTGTCGATGTCGTGGGCTTCCAGTTCCGAAATGATGATGCCTCCCGCGTTATCGGTGATGAGCCGATGATTTTGCTGAAAGGTAGCCACGTTGAAGAAATAAAACTGACCCGCATCGTGATAGGCGGGCTCTAAATCCTGCGAGCGAGTTAGGGCATGTTCAGGCTGAAACCACGCTACTTTTGCGTCGCGTAACCGGACGGCCCGTTGAATCGGAAAGCTGAAGGGCTGAACCGGATAAACCGTATCGAACTGCTGTTCAGTAAGGGTTTCAAAAGCCTTTTTGAGGAGTTTTGGCGTAATAAAGGGAGCAGTAGGGTAGAGGCAACAGGCATAGTCAAATGAGCGGCCCAGTTCAGTGTATTGGCCCAACACGTCCTGCAATACAGCGGCTGTCGTGGCATAATCATCAGCGGTTTCAGCTCGGCGTAAAAACGGAACCGATGCGCCATATTCCTGGCCAATAGCAGCAATTTCAGTATCATCGGTCGAGACCATCACCTCATTGAACAAACCGGATTTGAGCGCTGCTTGAATCACATACGCTATAATCGGTTTGCCGAGGAATGGCCGGATGTTTTTGCGGGGAATCCGCTTACTGCCGCCCCTAGCGGGAATGATAGCCAATGTACTCATAAGCCCATAAATTCGTTGACACAGGCAATAACATGCTCCTGTTCAGCATCAGTCAGCGTTGGGAACATGGGTAAGCTCAAGCAACGGGCGTAGTAATGCTCGGCCTTCGGAAAATCACCCGGTTTCCAGCCAAACTGCCGGTAATAGGGCATCAGGTGTACGGGTATGTAATGCACCTGCGCCATGATCTGTTTGGTTCGCAGAAAGTCGTACAAACCCTTCCGGTCGTCTACCTGAATCACATACAGGTGGTACGCATGACTTCCATTGGTCGGTGCCGCAATCGTAGTAACGACAGTTCCGGCAAAGGCTTCGTCGTACCGTTTGGCAATTTCCTGTCGTCGAACCAGCATGCCATCAACACGATTTAGCTGACTCGTTCCCAGAGCGGCCTGCATGTCGGTTAGCCGGTAGTTATAGCCTAACTCCTGCATCTGCATGTACCAGCCCCCTCGTTCAGGTTCGCCAAGGTAGGGTTCGATCAACTCTTCTGGTTTGTTGGTAATGCCGTGTGTTCGGAGCCGAAGCAGATGTTTGTACAGGGCTTCATCGTTGGTGGTAATCATACCGCCCTCACCAGCCGCAATGTGTTTGACCGGATGGAAACTGAAAATTGCCAGTTCGGCCAGCGACCCATCGCCACAGCGATGCGCGGTGCCTTCAGCGTCGGTAAACGAGCCACCGGGCGCATGACAGGCATCTTCCAAAATCCACAAGTCGTACTCATCCGCCAGCTTTCGAAACGCAGCTAAATCGACCGGATAACCCGCAAAATCGACCGGAATGACGCCAGAAAAATAGCCTTTCGGATGTTGCTCAAGTAAAGCCCGTACGGAATTTACATCAAGTACGGCTGTTTTAGGGTCGATGTCGGCGAAGTGTACTTCACCCCCGCAGTACCGAACGCAATTGGCCGAAGCTGAAAAGGTAATAGGCGTTGTGATGACCCGCGTCCATTCGGTAACGCCCAGAGCCATACAAGCCAAATGCAAGGCAGCCGTTCCATTGGCAACGGCAACAGCATACTGACAGCCAATATAAGCAGCAAAGGCCGATTCGAACGTAGCGATATGCGGCCCCTGCGTCAGAAAAGGGCCACGCAGAACGTTGGCAACGGCGTCAATGTCTTCGTCGGTGATGTGCTGCCGACCGTAGGGAATGGGGTTCATAAATCAGTAATGCGGGTGGAAACCCGCTTTATGTGGCAACGTATTGCGGGTTTCCACCCGCATTACACCTGAAAATCTGGATCAACGTGTTGCCGAATCTGGTCACGAAGCTGATCAACCGTGAGCCAGTCGGTGTTGGTGCCGGAGTTGTATTTAAAGCCCATCTCCACCTGACGACCGTTGAACGCGTTCATGTACTCATCAATGCTCCAGGTTGGCGTAGAGGGCGTAATGACGTAATACTTATCCGTCTCGACCGTATTAAGTGAGTCGGTTTCGGTAATCATTTCCTCATGCAATTTTTCGCCGGGTCGGATACCCACTAACTTTTGCTCGCAGTCGGGACCGATGGCTGTGGCCACATCCGTAATCCGGTACGAGGGAATCTTCGGAACGAAAATCTCGCCACCCCAGGCATGTTCGAGCGCATGAAACACCATTTCGACCCCTTCTTCCAGCGAGATATTGAATCGGGTCATATCGGGGTGCGTGATGGGAAGTACACCCTCTTTTCGCTTATCCAGAAAGAACGGCACCACCGAACCCCGTGAGCCGATTACGTTACCATAGCGAACAACCGAAAACCGCAGATCACGACTGCCTTTCATATTATTGGCTGCCACGAATAGCTTGTCGGAACATAATTTGGTGGCTCCGTAGAGATTAATGGGCGCGGCTGCTTTATCGGTCGAAAGAGCCACAACCCGCTGCACACCGTTGTCCAGTGCCGCGTTGATGACATTTTCAGCACCGAATACATTGGTTTTGATGCACTCCATCGGGTTGTATTCGGCGGCTGGTACCTGCTTCAGTGCCGCTGCATGGACAATAATGTCGATACCCTCGCAAGCCCGCTTGAGCCGTTCGGCATCGCGCACGTCGCCAATGAAAAACCGGATGGACTTATACTTGGCATGTGGGTAATGCTGCGACATTTCGAACTGTTTCAGTTCGTCGCGGGAGTAGATAACCAGGCGTTTGAGATTCGGGTGTCGTTGGTACATCATTTCGACAAACTTTTTGCCGAACGAACCCGTACCGCCCGTAATCAGAATCGATTTATTTGTGAGGTCAAGCATATTCGTCTTTAATTAAATGCATAATGAACAATGAAAAATGGATAATGATCCAACTGGTGGCCATCAGAAAACCCATTGTTCATTATTCTTTCTTATACCCTTCGGTTTCGCGGACAGCTTTCAGAAGGTCGGCTAGTTGGCTAACAAGCGCAGGTTGTTGACCGGCCTGATTAACCGTTTCACCGAGGTTACTTTTTAAATTATACAGTTGTGGCTTTGGCGTATAGCCGGTTTCAATATTGACTTCGGGCATATGTGCCTGACCATCGTGGGGCTCAATGTATTTCCAGTCATCCCGAATGATCGAGAGCGTTCCGTTTAATGCGTGTTCAATCACATACTCCCGATTCTTTTTCGACTTTCCCAGCAAAGCGTCTAGTGAATTAAAGCTGTCCCCAGCGTCGGTTTTCGAAAGCGTTTGACCCGTGAGTGCCGCAAAGGAGGCCAGCAAATCAACCTGGCTAACCAGGGCATCGCTAACGCCGGGCTTGACATGGCCTGGCCAGCGCAGGATAAACGGCACCCGCGTTCCGGCATCGAAGGCACTGTATTTGCCACCCCGCAGCGGCCCGGCTGGCTTATGAGTCCCCAACTTTTCGACAGCCTGATCCTTATACCCGTCATCCACGACCGGACCGTTATCGCTGCTCACAATGACCATCGTATTTTGGCTAAGACCCAGTCGGTCAAGCGTTTTCAGGACTTCGCCCACACACCAATCCAGTTGCAGAATCACATCGCCCCGTGGTCCCATACCGCTTTTACCCGCAAATCGTGGATTCGGCATACGCGGTACATGAATGTCGTGCGTTGAAAAGTAAACGAAAAATGGCCCCGCTTTACTGTTCTCAATAAACTGAGACACTTTACCAACCAGTACATCGGCCATTGTTTCATCGACCCAGCGTGCCGATTTGCCGCCACTCATATACCCGATTCGGCTAACGCCATTCACGATGGTCTGGTCATGACCGTGCGAATACGTCATTTTGAGGAGTTCAGGATTGGCTTTGCCCGTCGGCTCGGTTCCAATCGGTGTTGTGTAACTAACCTGAATGGGGTCTTTCGGATCAAGGCCTACCACGCGGTGATTTTCTACATATACACAAGGCACCCGGTCGCCGGTAGCGGGCAGGAGGTACGAATAGGTGAAGCCGATTTCGAGCGGACCGGGTTTGATGTCGCCGTTCCAGTCGGGGCCACCCTGAGGGCCTAGCCCCAAATGCCATTTACCAACAACGCCTGTTTTATATCCCGCTTTTTGTAAAATGCCGGGCAGTGTGGTGCGGTTGGTAGGAATCAGTAGAGCCGCATCGCCAGGGGCAATGCCCGTTCCCGACTTTCGCCAGGCATAGGAACCGGTTAACAACGTGTAGCGGGACGGTGTACAGGTCGACGAAGAGGCATGCGCATTGGTAAACCGAAGACCTTCGCGGGCAATTCGGTCAATATTAGGCGTTTGGATTTTACTAGCCCCATAACAACTGACATCACCGTACCCTAAATCATCGGCATAGATCAGCACAATGTTGGGTTTTTGTTGGGCTATGCCCTGAAGGCAGCTCAACAAAAACAGACTGAAAAGCAAGCTTAGAAAGCGTTGGTACCGGGAATAGTTCATGGATTACTGACGGGTTGAGGAAGCTTTTCACGCTCGAATGCGTCGATGTAGCTTTTGGCGCTGGCGTTGATAATGTTTACACCACGATAATCGGCATAATCCCGAAGCACTTCATAGCCCCGAAATACTTTATGGAACGCTAAAAACTGCGAAGCCATCGAAAACGTGCGCTGCCGTTGGGCATCCGAATACACTGGTTGGTGGGAAATATCTTTCGGCTTATCGTAGAAGTGGATCTGTTTGATCAGCAACTGATTCTGGTCGTTCAGGCGGATTTGTTCGTGCCAGGATGTGTCGGCACCAAACAAATAAATCCGCTCGAACTTCCGGTTGATCATCAGCGCCAATGCCGCAATGATGACCGTTTGGGCTTGTGGCATTCCAAACCCTTTGGCGTATAGCCAGTAAACCAGCCATCGAAAACCACGTACAACCGTATAGTTGAAATAAACGACCGAAATATTCGGGTTGCCCTCCTGAATAATTCGTAGCAAATAGGAGCCTTTGGCAAAGTGGGGTACATACAGTGTCATAGGCCAATCGACGCGCTCCCGAAAAACTGCCAACGTCTGCCGAATGTCGTCGCGATCGGTAGTGTGTTCCGTAAAAACGAAGTAGTTTGGGTCCGAAATGACGTAATCCTGAGGCTGTAGTCGGGTAAAAATGTCGGCGTGGGCGAAGTTGTTGACACAAACAATTTCGGTTTGTTTGATAAACTCAAACTGCTCAGTCAGCGATTCATTCAGCGACGGCCCATTGCCTAAAACCGAACAGGCCGGGCGTTGACGAGCGGGTAAGCGCGTGGCATGTTGTAAGCGCATGGCTACTTTGAGCAGCGATACCAACGATGCGAAAAACTCATTTATAAACTGACTAACCGAATTAAAAACAGCTTCAATCATGCCGTCGGCTCCCAATCCGGGCTCCTTTTTTCCTGTAAAATAACGAAGAAAATAGCAGACTGAATAAGCGATGTCAGGATTGCGGAAGGCCATCGCTAAAAATCCTGTCATCCTGTCAAAAACTTACAGGTCTTTCTCGAATACCTGTTTTGGCGACTCCTGGGCACCCAGATTGCGCTTGAATCGCATCAGACTCGGTTTTGGATTATGGGCGCTGTCGAGCGAAACACCCAGGTCGAGTAGTCGGATGTGATGCCGCTGGCAGTACGTAAACAGGCCATCCATGAGCATAACCATCGGACTGAATGCTCGATAATCAGGATGTGAAGACGGCATAAAATAATAGAGAATGTCCTGTCGAACGCGTACCGTTATGACCAGTGCCGCCAGATTGGGCCCATCCGTAACACTGAATACCAGAAATTTATCTGGAAAGTTATGTAGTAACTCCGCTAGCCGTTCGGGGGATAAGGTTAAGCGGTAGCCTTGTTGCTGTCGGGTTTCGGTGAGGAAATTCACTACATCAGAAATGGCAGGATTGGTCCAGTGATGAAAGCGAAAATTAGCCCGTTGGCATTTACGGAGTCGCCTACGTTCCGCTGGACGAATGAGTTCTTCAAAGGTTCGAGTGCCAACGGGTAGATAAAAATTTTGATTGGTTGTTACTTGCCGGAATCCGTGCCTGAACAGTTTGGCGGTGAGACGGCTTGCTTGTTGAGGAGCGTAGCAATCTGGATAATTCACCAGCCGGAGAACAGAGCTTTTGAGAAGCCGGGCCGACGCCAGAAGCTGTTCTAAAAAGCTATCCAGCACGGGATCGGGGAGCGTTTCGGCAAACTCGATTGAACCAAACGGAGCGGCTGCCGGGCTTACCACCTGATCGGGCCGATTAAAAAAAGCACACCTCACCTCGGCCTGTTGAGTGGCCTGATTAACGGCTGATAACAAATAGAAATGGCCATCAGTCTGTTGGCGGAGATGGGCGATTTCATTGAAGAAAAAACCGTCCTGATGAAACCGGGGAATTTCAAAAAAATGTGGATTGTGTTGCAGTAAAATACGATACGAGTCCATGTTGTGAATAGTTGGATCGTAAAGACGAAACCCGCCTGGGAAAAGTAACGTGACGAAAAAGGGTTAGAATTCGTGAGTACAGTCGTTTTACTAGTTGGAATAGCGTATAATTTAGCTTGTGGGAATCGGATTGCGGGATGACTTATACCAGGAAATTAATTTATCGATGTACTTATAAGGTCACAGGCAGTTGGCCAAATGAGCTTATCTTTCATCTGATTCTGGTAGTCATTTGCCTGACTGTTTCCAGTTTTTTATCCCCATGTGAGGCACAGGCGCAGTGTCCGTCAATCACGAATACGTCCCAAACGTCGGTAACTGTATGTTCTGGGGCTATTGTTGATAGTTTGCAGGTTCGAACAACCGCTTTCTGGCCTGATAAAATCGAGTTGGTTCGGTTTGATTCTCCTCAAACGAATCCATATAACGGTGGCGTGTCGCTGGGCGAATTGATCGCATCGAATGGAATCGCTACGATGCGTACGATTTCGCTCCCACCCAATACCGATGTGGTCGACAAAACGTATTATGTGTATGGGCGTCTGAGTCCATTTCCAACCGATACCACCTGCCGCCCATTTGCCTTGTTGACTGTCATTGTGAAACCTGCCCCTCAGGCTACCGTATCGGCACAGGAAGCTACCTGTCAGGATTCGGTATCGCTCGCCAATGGCTGGGTGCGTATCAATGACGTTACTCAAATAGATACCTATGAGGTGGCAAATAATGGCGTATTCTCAGGTGCCAGCCACCCGATTCCGGCTGATGGCATGGTGATCCAGCATCTTAAACGAACAGGAAAGCCACAGACCTATAAAGTAAGAATCTACAGTGCATTCGGCTGTTATGTAGAACGGTCTATTACCCTGGCCAACACCTCCTGCGCTTGTCCACCTGCTAAGTGCGTACCAATCGTCATTCGAAAAATAAGAAGTGGACGTACTGGACAATAAGCATCTGGGTTTGCCGCACGCAATCAGGCTACATGTTGCGTTGGCAGATAGACGGAGAAGGTAGCGCCCTGACCGGGTTGACTCTTTGCCGTAATATAACCCCGGTGATTTTCGACAATCTTTTTGGCAATGGCGAGCCCAATACCGGTACCCGGATATTTCCCCTGGCCGTGTAGCCGCTGGAATGTCCCGAAAATACGTTCGGCATGTTGTGCATCGAAACCAATACCGTTATCCGTCACTTCAATCAGGTCGTAATCGGATGGGGCTGCCAGGAGTAAAAATTCGGCGGGTAGATCGGATCGTTTGATCTGCCTACTCTGAATGCGAATGTGAGGAGACTGATCAGGTTGGGTAAACTTGAGTGCATTGGAAAGCAGATTTTGAAATAACTGCCGAAGCTGACTCTCATCACCCGGTACAATGGCTAACTCACCAATTTCCAGTTGAGCGCCTGATTCCTGAATCGAAATGTCTAACTCATTGGCTACCGATTCTACGATTTCGCTTAAGGGCTGGGGGCGCCAGGTATCCGATTGCAGTGTTAACCGGGAGTAATCGAGCAGGTCTTTGATCAGCAGCGACATGCGCTTGGCCGCCAGTACCATTCGATCAACAATATCAGCCCCTTCCTCATCTAAGTTATGTGCGTAGGCTACTTTCAGCCGGTCGCCAAAGGAGCGGATTTTACGGAGCGGTTCCTGCAAATCGTGGGAGGCTACGTAACTGAACGAAGCCAGCTCAGCGTTCCGGTTGGTTAACTCCTGATTTTTAGCCAGTAGTTCTTCGTTGATAGCTTTTAAGTCGGCTTCGTATTTCGTGCGCTCCAGTTCAAATTCGGCTCGTTTGGCTACAATCTTTAATAAGGAAGCAATGTATTCGGGTTGGTCGATGGTCGATTGGTGCATGACTGTCAGGATGCCGAACGCATTGCCCTTTGTGTCGTACAACGGGTAGCCAATGTAGCCTTCTACATTAAATTGAACCAGCGTCTGATTCTTGGGAAACAACCGACGGCATTGACTTGGGTATTTCGATAATTGTCCCTGTATAACCTGCTCACAGGGACCATCGGGTAAATCATACTGAATGTTCCCGACAGTTTGTCCGTAGGCCGTGAGGGCAATCGTGCGAATGGCAAAGTGATTGGGCCCAGGTTCAATTAGTTCGCCTAGAAAAACGAAATCCAGCCGGGTTTGCTCAGCAATATAGCTGACCAGGGAGTGAAAAAATTCATCTCCAACCGTATACGTAGCAAACTTATCCGAGAATTCGATCAGAAAGCGTTGATCTATCTCCTGCTCGTCCAACTGCGATTTTAGTCGGTTATTTTCGCGGATGAGTGTATCGATTTGCTCTTGTAACGAAACGGTGGTTATTACGTCCATGGTGTTTTGGTTAAGCTTGCTCCAGGCGGTATCGAGGGTAGTGTTTCGATGTGCATTATAAGCAAAAAATAAACCAAATACACTTGCGTGTCATACCAAATTTGCTAAATGACTAACTTAAATGTAAAATAATTGATTCGTTAATAACAATATAGCCGTTACCGGAAGAGAAAGGTACTATCGGGTTTCCATTAGCCTATTGGTTTGCGCTTGCCTAAATGTGCATACACCAGTTGAATGATGCCGTCTTTTAGCCCTAAATCCGGTACAATAATTCGATCGGCTCCGGCCCACTTCATCACCGAAATGTAAATGTCGGAAGCAGGTACGATCACATCAGCACGGTCGGCATTCAGGCGAAGCTTGTTGATCCGATCGTCCAGACTGAATCCAGCAATGTAGTTTCGTATCCGTTCGATCTCGTCGCGGGTGGTTTCCAGTTCCGATATTTTAGACGCCAGATTGAACAGCTTACTGATGTTTCCACCCGTACCAACGGCCACAATCTCCCGCGACAAGTCAACATTTTCTTCAACCCAATCTTCGATTTTGCGCCAGGCTCCTTTCGTCTCCTTGCCTTCCAATAACCGGACCGACCCTATTTTGAAGGATTTGGAATTGGTTTTCTGGCGATTTTCGTAGACGTTCAGTTCGGTACTACCGCCCCCTACATCGATGTGCAGGTATTGTTTATCATCGAGCGCCTGTACCACTACGTTGTTGATCAGTTCGGCCTCTTTCCGCCCATCAATGATATTGATTTTAATGCCGGTTGTTGCTTCAATACGTTTGGCTACTTCGTGCCCGTTCGAAGATTCACGCATGGCCGATGTGGCACAGGCCATATAATCCTCTACTTCATGCAGTTCCATCAGCAACTTATAAGCCTGCATAAGCTTAGTGGTTCGCGCTTCACTTTCGGGAGTGAGTTCTCCGAAATTGAATACGTCGTGCCCCAGGCGAAGCGGGAAACGAACATATTCAACCCGTTTGAAGCTAACCTGATTGTCGTTATATAATACCGTTGAGATTTGCAGACGAGCTGCGTTAGAACCGATATCGATAGCTGCTAGTTTCATTCAGTAAAGAGCGAAAGAGTGAAAGAGTGAAAGAGCGAATAGGGGAGAACGTGAACGGATTGGCGTCAGCTAGTTGCTTCAGCGGTACGATTTCACTCTTTCACTCATTCGCTCATTCGCTCTTTAAGCTGGCCCAAAGATACGCTTTTTTGCTACCCTACAGCCTTTTCTGAAGTGGGCGTGAATTGACCACTGAGTAAGTCGCAGAAAGCTTAATAACACGTTTACCAAAAAATCAGTTAATTTTGGCCCCTGTTTGAACAGTACCATAGTTCATGACCATATTAGGTATTTCTGCTTTTTATCACGATTCAGCGGCTGCGCTAATCGAAGACGGCCGTATCATTGCCGCAGCTCAGGAAGAGCGATTTACACGTAAAAAGCATGATCCAGGATTTCCGGCTCAGGCGATACAATACTGTCTTCAATACGGTGGAGCAGATCTCAATAAATTAGATGCCATTGTCTTTTACGACAAACCGCTGCTGAAATTTGAGCGGCTACTCGAAACGTATTATGCCTTTGCGCCCAAAGGCATACGGTCGTTTCTGATGTCGATTCCGGTTTGGCTCAAGGAAAAGCTGTTTCTGAAGCGGCTGATTCGGGAGGAACTGGAAAAGATCGGGTATAAGTCATCCAGCAAAGTAAAGCTGCTGTTTCCCGAACACCATTTGTCGCATGGAGCCAGTGCGTTCTATCCGTCCCCGTTCGAACGGGCGGCTATTCTGACCATCGATGGTGTTGGCGAATGGGCAACGGCGTCGATCGGATTGGGTGAAGGGAAAAACATCTCGATCCTGAAAGAATTACGGTTCCCCCATTCGCTGGGGCTGTTGTATTCGGCTTTTACCTACTTTCTGGGTTTCCGGGTCAACTCCGGCGAATATAAGCTGATGGGCCTGGCGCCCTACGGCGATCCGCATTCGCCCGACGTAACCCGCTACATGGCCATGATCAAAGAGAAACTGGCCGATTTGCGTTCCGATGGCTCGGTGTGGCTGAACCAGGAGTATTTCGATTATGCGACCGGACTCACGATGGTGCATGATGAGAAATGGGCCGAACTGTTTGGATTCCCCAAACGCCAGCCGGAGGATGAGCTTCAGGCACACCATTGCAACCTGGGTCTGGCGATTCAATACCTGACCGAAGAGGTGGTCCTGAACATGGCCCGCGAAGCCAAACGGCTAACCAATGCCGATGCGCTCGTGCTGGCAGGTGGTGTAGCCCTGAACTGCGTATCGAACGGGAAGCTTCAGGCGGCTGGTTTGTTCAAGGATCTCTTTATTCAACCGGCTGCCGGTGATGCCGGTGGGGCCTTAGGAGCTGCTTTAGCCGCTTATCATATCTATTTCGGAAAAGAGCGTGAGGTCACGAAAGAACGGGATGCCATGCGGGGATCGTATCTGGGGCCAACTTTCTCCGATCTGGACGTTGAACTGATGGCCGTTAAATACAAAGCTATTGGCAAACACTTCGATAATTTTGACGAATTGAGCCGCGAAGCCGCCCGTCTGTTGGCAGAAGGCAACGTGGTAGGTTGGGTGCAGGGACGGATGGAGTTTGGTCCTCGGGCATTAGGCGGACGCAGCATTTTGGGCGACCCGCGCAATGCCGAGATGCAGAAAAAACTGAACCTAAAAATCAAATATCGGGAGTCGTTCCGGCCATTTGCGCCGTCGGTATTAGCCGAAGATTGCGCGGAATATTTCGATTACGATGGCATTTCGCCGTATATGCTGCTGGTGCATCCAGTAGCTCAGAAGCGTCGTACACCCGTACCGGCTAATTACGCCAGCTTCCCGTTGCGTGAAAAACTTTACTATCAGCGGTCCGACTTGCCGTCGATTACGCACATCGATTATTCGGCCCGGATTCAAACGGTACATAAAGACACCAATCCGCGGTATTACCAATTGATTGACGCCTTTAAGCAACTCACGGGCTACGGCGTCATTGTCAACACCAGTTTCAACGTGCGGGGCGAACCCATCGTTTCCACGCCGGATGATGCCTATCGGTGTTTTATGCGTACTGAAATGGATTACCTCGTAGTTGGTAACTACCTGTTCGATAAGCGCCAGCAACCCGAATGGCAGGATACTGATAACTGGAAAGAAGAATTTGTTTTAGACTAACGGGAGCCTACCGCCGAATGGGCTGAATTGATGCAATCAAAATTTGTTTCGAGTGCTATTCGTTTACTGTTCCTGGGGTTCTTAGCCTTTCTTCTATACTACGGAGATCGGCTGAACGTGGTGCTGGATTATCCACACCGAGGGCTTTTCGATAATATATATGTTCGGTTTGCTAAAATCGCCATCCTGCTGCTGGTGATGATGGAGATTGTCCGGATCTATTATTATGGTGTTGTTAAGAATCCGAAACCGCCTAAACTGATTGGTAACCTGGCTACGTTGCTAGTTCCAACGGCGCTGTTGCTGGTGTTCGTGGAAATTATTTTCATGTTCATCTCCCAGAGTCAGGAAGGTGGACTCACCTTGGCGTCACACATCTGGTTTGAACGCTATTGGCCGCCTATGGTAGGTGATTATCGCGATACACCTCGGACCGATACACTGGGTAAAAAAGTCGTGTTGGTGGTCGGTGATTCGTTTACGTCGGGCCACGGTCTGAAACGGGCGGAAGAGCGCTACGGAAATGTTTTAGGCGAAAAGCTGGGAAATCAGTACATAACCTATAACCTGGGTATTTCGGGTTCGGATACCCGGAATGAATACGAACGGCTTGTGAAATTTGGCAAAAAGCCTGATATACTGGTGTTGCAGTATTTTCCGAACGATATCGAAAAGGTGGCTCACGATCATGGGTTAGTACCCGCGTCGTTTGAACCTTATTCCGACGTACCTCGGGCGTTTCAATCGCTGTTTATTAAGTCGTATCTGCTAAATTACCTGTACTGGCAGTTTCCACACGGTAATTTTGCGCCGTTCGATACCTATGCTCGTACAGCTTACGGAACTCCGGCAATTATTAACGACCATCTGAGTGATCTGGCTAAATTTGTAACGTATGCCAAAGAGCATAAGGCTCGTTTTTACGTTGTTTTGTTCCCCTTTTCGCATAACCTGGAAAAAACAGCGGAATACGTCAAACCGGTGGTTTCGTTCTTCCAGAAAAATAACGTGCCGGTGCTGGAAGCTGGCAAACTGATGGGCGATATCGAACCGAAAGACCGGGTAGTTGGCCGGAACGATGGGCACGCCAGTGCGTTGGTCAATCAGCGGGTGGGAGAGGCTCTGTTCAAACTTGTTCAGTCTAATCCAGGAACAGGGCATATGGCGCTGGCCGACAGTACGGCTAAACCTTAGATTTTTTAGTTTATCGGTTTGATACACAAGTAAATAAACTCAAATTAGATCATGGAATTTTTGCAGGACATTATCAAATTCATGCAGCAGCGTAAGAAGTGGTGGCTGGCACCAATGATCATTCTGTTGCTACTGATTGGTATTCTGATTGTTATTGGTGGCGGATCGGCCGTTGCACCGTTTATTTACACGCTGTTCTAAGCATGGACGTTTCTGAGAAGGTAAAAGCCCAGTTGGTGATCGTAACTGGGCTGGTAGTACTGTATTTTATTTTCAAATCGCCCTGGTGGCTCTATGCGGCAGCGGCTGTCGGCGTGTTGAGCCTGGTCATTCCAGCGGCTGGCGATCTGATTGTGAAAGCCTGGTTTAAAATTGCGGAGGTGCTGGGAAACATCAACGGCAAGATCATTCTTTCTATCCTATTTTTCGTCTTTTTGTGGCCTATCGCGATGCTGTACCGGCTATCCGCCAAGAATCCGCTGGCCATTAAACGAACGGATCAAAAGTCGTTCTACAACGAGCGAAACCACCAGTATACAAAAGAGGATTTAGAACAAACCTGGTAATTGAGAAGCTTCGGCCCTGCTAACACATACGTTATACAGGCGCTGGTGACGACACAATTCCTAGAATCTTAGGGTACACTATGTATGAGTGTACCCTATTTTTATCTATTTTTGTTATAGGCTTATCCAGAAAGACGGAGGGACGGACCCGATGAAGTCTTGGCAACCCTTTCAGAACCAGTTGGTTACTGAGACTCGGTGCCAATTTCCTCCCGGTTTATTGACCGGGCCAGATAAGTTAGCTCCCCGCTATCCATCT
This sequence comes from Spirosoma gilvum, assembly GCF_054776815.1. Lineage (NCBI taxonomy): Bacteria > Pseudomonadati > Bacteroidota > Cytophagia > Cytophagales > Cytophagaceae > Spirosoma > Spirosoma gilvum. The sequence goes on from NZ_BAAHBH010000016.1 coordinate 74,614, forward strand.
TTCTGTGCCTAAGCTTTTTGCGGTTTTGGACTTTTTTAAGGACACTGATTGTTGGTATTCCTGACAATCGCACTATACAACTGCCTTTGAAAACGATATACGAACTTCTGAACGAACGAATTCTCGTCCTCGACGGTGCTATGGGCACCATGATCCAACGGTACAAACTGACCGATGCCGATTATCGGGGTGAGCGATTCAAAGACTTTCCACACGACGTAAAAGGCAACAACGATTTGTTGTCGATCACGAAGCCCGACGTTATTAAGGCCATTCACCGCCAGTATCTGGATGCGGGTTCAGATATTATCGAAACTAATACGTTCAGTGCTACCCGCATTGCCATGGCCGATTATTACATGGAAGATCTGGTCTATGAACTGAACTACCAGTCGGCGAAAATTGCCAAAGAAGTAGCGGAAGAGGTAACCCGTCAGAATCCTGATAAACCTCGGTTTGTGGCCGGTGCTATGGGGCCAACCAACCGTACAGCGTCGCTCTCTCCTGATGTCAATAACCCAGCCTATCGGGCCGTTACGTTCGATGATCTGGTCGATACGTATTATGAGCAGGTAAGTGGCCTGGTCGAAGGAGGAGTTGATTTATTGTTGGTCGAAACGATTTTCGATACCCTCAATGCGAAGGCGGCCATGTTCGCCATCGATAAGTATTTTAGTAATAGGAGCGAGGAGCGAGGAGCGAGGAGTGAGCATGCTGACGCAAAAGATTTCCGACGGATGGAGAATTCTCACTCCTCGCTCCTCGCTCCTGGCTACTTACCCGTCATGATTTCGGGAACGATTACCGATGCCAGTGGGCGGACGCTTTCGGGGCAGACAACCGAAGCATTTTTGTATTCGGTGTCGCATTTGCCGCTGCTGAGTGTTGGGTTAAACTGTGCGCTCGGTGCTGAATTGATGCGTCCGTATATTCAGACGTTAGCTAAGGAAGCTCCATTTTTTACGTCGGCCTATCCAAATGCAGGATTACCGAATGAATTTGGTGAATATGATCAGACACCCGACGAAATGGCGGCTCAGGTGGAAGGGTTTATCCGGGATGGCTTTGTGAACATCGTCGGTGGCTGCTGTGGCTCAACGCCCGATCACATTCAGGCCATCGCCCAGGCGGCTGCCAAACACGCACCCCGGCAACGACCTCAGGCTGAACCCTATCAGAAACTAAGTGGTCTGGAACCCTTAAAGGTGACGGAACAAACCAACTTCCTGAATATCGGTGAACGTACCAACGTAACTGGCTCGAAGAAATTTGCCCGATTGGTTAAGGAAGGAAATTACGACGAAGCCCTCAGCATTGCGCGTGGCCAGGTAGAAGGGGGCGCTCAGGTGATTGATGTCAACATGGACGAAGGTATGCTCGATTCGGTCGAAGCCATGACTACGTTCCTGAACCTGATTGCTTCCGAACCCGACATCGCCCGCGTGCCCATTATGGTCGATTCATCGAAGTGGGAAGTGATTGAGGCCGGTCTGAAATGCGTTCAGGGGAAAGCCATTGTCAACTCCATCTCCTTGAAAGAAGGCGAAGAAGCGTTTATTGAGCGAGCTAAGCTGATTAAGCGCTACGGAGCGGCCACAGTCGTCATGGCGTTTGATGAAACGGGCCAGGCCGATTCCTACGAACGACGGATCGAAATTTGTGAACGAGCGTACCGGATTCTGGTCGATAAGGTTAATTTTTCGCCACAGGACATCATTTTCGACCCCAATATTCTAACCGTTGCAACGGGTATTGAAGAGCATAACAACTATGCCGTCGATTTCATCAATGCTACCCGCTGGATTAAGGAAAACCTGCCTCTGGCGAAAGTAAGCGGTGGGGTATCGAATATCTCCTTCAGTTTCCGGGGCAACGATGTCGTGCGTGAAGCCATGCACTCGGCGTTTCTATATCACGCCATCCGGGCGGGTATGGACATGGGCATCGTGAATGCGGGTCAGTTAGAAGTGTACGACAACATTCCCAAAGACTTGCTGGAACGCTGTGAAGATGTACTCCTGAACCGTCGGGACGATGCCACCGAACGGCTCGTTGAGTTTGCCGAAACGGTAAAAGCCAAAGGAAAAGCCGTTGTGCAGGACGAAAGCTGGCGGGCCGAACCCGTCCGTGAGCGGCTTAAGTACGCACTGGTGAAAGGTATTACCGACTACATCGATGAAGATGTGGAAGAAATTCGTCAGCAGGTGGAGCGTCCGTTGCATGTGATTGAAGGGCCGTTGATGGATGGTATGAACGTGGTCGGTGACCTGTTTGGTGCCGGTAAAATGTTCCTGCCACAGGTGGTTAAATCGGCGCGGGTAATGAAAAAAGCCGTGGCGTATCTGACCCCGTTTATTGAAGCCGAAAAATCGGGCACCGGCTCGTCGTCGGCCGGTAAAATTCTGCTGGCAACGGTGAAAGGGGACGTGCACGACATTGGTAAAAACATCGTCGGGGTAGTGCTGGGCTGTAACAACTACGAGATCATTGACCTCGGCGTGATGGTACCGACACAGAAAATTCTGGACGAAGCGCGTAAGCATAACGTCGATATTATTGGCCTGAGCGGACTCATTACCCCCTCGCTCGATGAAATGGTGGGCGTAGCTAAAGAAATGCAGCGCCAGGGCTTTACGCTACCTCTGCTGATTGGTGGCGCGACAACTTCACGGACGCATACAGCTGTTAAGATCGATCCACATTATGCCGGGCCAGTGGTTCATGTGCTGGATGCCAGCCGGAGTGTGCCTGTAGCCGGTCGCTTGACGAGTGAGCAGGCAGCAACCCGCGACGAGATTTTTAATCAGATCAAAGCCGAGTACAGCAAACTTCGCGACGACCATGCCCGTCGTCGGCAGGAGAAAGCCAGCCTGACGATTGACAAAGCGCGTGAGAATCGGGCTCCCATCGATTGGCGGAATTTCGAGCCAACCAAACCGACTTTCCTCGGTAATCGCTATTTTGAGGAGTACGACTTGGCTGAGCTACGAGCCTATATCGACTGGACGCCGTTCTTCCAGACCTGGCAACTACACGGCAAATACCCCGCTATCTTCGAGGATGCGACCGTTGGCAAAGAAGCCCGGCAACTTTTCGATGATGCCAACCGTCTGCTACAGGAAATTATCGATGGTAAGCTGTTGAAAGCCAAAGCCGTGGTTGGTTTCTTTCCGGCCAACACTGCCGACGATGATGTGCTATTACATGAGTTTGAAGAACAGGTTCGCGATGTTCCCTGTGAACGGCATGGGTCCCACCGGCACATCGAGTACAAAATCAGTCGTGCGCAGTCGCAGACGGCGGTAAGTCCGGTTGGTGAGCTGATTTACGATACCAAAACGGTGCTCCATTTCCTCCGCCAGCAGAATCAGAAAGCTCCGGGATTACCGAACTATTGCTTGTCGGACTTTGTGGCCCCGCTCGAAAGCGGCCGCGAAGATTACATTGGTGGATTTGCCGTAACGGCCGGTATCGGTATCGAAGCGTTGCTGGAGAAATACGAACGCGACCACGACGATTACAGTAGCATTATGGTGAAAGCCATCGCCGATCGGCTGGCCGAAGCCTTCGCCGAGCGGATGCACGAGCGGGTACGGACTGAGTTTTGGCCCTATGCCACCGGAGAAACCTACTCCAACGACCAACTAATCAAGGAAGAGTACCAGGGCATCCGACCGGCTCCGGGTTATCCGGCCTGTCCCGATCATACCGAAAAAGGCACGCTGTTTGATTTACTGGACGCTGGTAAAATTGGTATCGAACTGACCGAAAGTTATGCCATGTACCCGGCCTCGTCGGTCAGCGGATTCTATTTCTCGCACCCGGAGTCGAAGTATTTTGCCGTGGGTAAAATCAACAAGGATCAGGTGCTGGATTACGCACAACGGAAAGATATGCCGGTTGACGAGATCGAACGATGGCTGGCTCCCGTGCTGAGTTATGATGCGTAAACGTAGCGTATATTTGGTGGACATTCCTAAACCGCCAAATCACTATGCAGGACGAACGCGAAGACAACACGATCTACAAAGTAGTCGTCAACCACGAAGAGCAGTATTCCATCTGGCCCGCTGATCGTGAGAATCCCCTCGGCTGGAACGATGTAGGTAAATCTGGTTCCAAAGAAGAGTGTCTGGCTTACATCAAAGAACTCTGGACCGATATGCGCCCACTAAGCCTTCGTAAGAAAATGGAGGAAATGCAGCGCGGTATAGAATAATCAAAAATCCCGGAGGTATCTCCGGGATTTTCAGTATAAGTAGGTGCTAACAGCTCCCCTAAGACTCTTGCATGATCGCTGGTTCCTGTATGTGCAGGTGCGACAGTTTATCCTGTACCTGAATAAGCCGCCGACGAGCAATGGGTAGCGATGCCTGATTGTCCATAATCACATGACTATTGTTTCGGCTGTGGGGCGACATATGTAGCGAGTAGGCATAAGTCGGATTAATCAAAACTCGTTTATGAATTCTCAGAAATGAGGGCCAGCGGTCCTCGTACCATTTCAGCGTGTGCGACATCAGGACCACTTCCCCATTGATGAGATAAATCCGACAATAATTTATATCCCCGATCAGGTAGAGAATTTTGGATGGGCTGGTCCGGAACTGAGCTCCTTTGGCTGAGGTGTACGGTTTCATCAGGATGAAGTGACTAATAGAGCAGAGCTATAAGGAAATCATTTAACCCAATAAGGTTTAAGTAAATCTTTCCTTTGCCAGTTATGACCGTTTATAAGCCACTAATGATACGGGCGAAAATATTGTTGAGATGGTTGTTATCATAACTTCCACCACTGTCATCGGCCACATTGATGGTAATGTTGGACGTACTTCCCGAATTGGCCGTGGTACGCGTGATGGTGAAGCCCAGATTCAGCGTCGTGTTGGCTCCCATTGACTCACCCCCGTTGATCGTCAGACTCAGCTGCTGATTGGCTACATTACTACTCACCTGCCACTTGCTGTTCTGCACCGCTACGGGGTTGTTACTTCCACCCGAGACATTGATGCTGGTCAGTGTGTTGTCGTAACTGATTGTGTAGCCAGCGGGTACGGTGATGTTAATGGTAATCGAACTACCCGTGGTGGCGAATCCGTTTACCTCCTGAACCTGAATTAGCAACTGCTTGCTGCCATTAGCTGGGAAATTGGCATCTGGCAAACTTAGAATAGACGTTAGGTCGGGCCCCGTCACCACCGTTACACTAACCAGTTTAGTCTGACTACAGGCGCCACTACTAGCCACCAAGGTAAACGTCTTTACCCCCGATGTAAGTAGACTGGCGGAGACGGCCGAACTGGTAGAGGGAGTCGTGAAACTAGTTCCGGTAGGAGCGGTCCACTGATAAGTAGTAGCTCCCGAAGCCGATAAGCTGACGGTTACGCCAATGTCGGCCAGGGGGAGCGCAGAACCCGCCGAAACAGCCAGCGTATTTGTAAGGCTAACCGAAGTGGCCACTGTAACGCGACATCCATTGGCATTACTGACTGTTACCGAATAGGTATCGGGTGTAGTGACGACCAGCGTTTGGCTTGTTCCGGGCGTTCCTAGCGTACCACTACTATTGGCGAAAGTGAAGGAGGTGCCACCCGATGCGGTCAGTGTCAGACTGGCTAGAGAACAGGTTAAGGTTCCCGAATTTGAGGCTGTCAGACTAGCTACCGGCGATGCATTGACCGTCAGACTAAAGGCCGTTGAGGTTACACTGTTACAGGCCCCTGTTACCACTATGGAATAACTCCCGGCGTCACCCGTTTGCACATTGGTCAATGAAAGTGCTGAAGTGCTCTGGGCAGGGCTGACCAGACCCGCGCCCTTGTACCAGGCATAGGTAAACGGGCCTGTTCCACTCACACTGATACTGGCCGTTACTGTCCCTCCCGAACAAACCGATGAACCCGCTACCGGGAGCGTCGTAAAGGCCGTTTGCAGGCTCGCTGTCCCCTGAAACTCATAGGCGCCCATGTCGACCAGGTTGCCGAAAATTCGGCTATTACCCGCTAAATCCGTACTCGGCAGAGCGGATACGGAGTAAGGGCCACTGGCGACCGTAGCACTGGCGGGATCACCCGTATTGATAGCAGGGGCACAGGCCGACAGTTCTGTACTGGTTGTTGAAGCAAAGGGGGATACGGTAGTGGTCAGGTTGCCGGTAACGCTCGTAAATCCGCTTACGGTAACCGACGTAGGTTCAAACAAACTATAACTGGCAGAAACCCCACCGGTTCCAAAATGGAAAATGGTTTTGTTGCCGCCATTATCAAACAGTACACAATTGGTCAATACTACGTTGCCATTGTTATTGTGTATGACTCGCCCATTGATCGACGTATTTGACTGAAACGAGCAGTTGATCAGCCGGGCATTTCCACTTGATGTATGTACAACACCCCCGTTGGAACTGGCAGAGTTACCCAGGAAAGAGCAGTTCGTCAGGGTCGGGGTACTGTTGTTAACTTCTAATACCCCCCCGTTGGCACTGGAGGAATTATTCTTAAGAAGACAATTAACCATCTGAAAATCACTACCGCTTTCGGTATTGATTGCCCCCCCGTTGGCACTAGCCGAATTACTTAAAAGGGTGCAGCCCGTCAACGTTGGTTTACAACTCGTTGTGTTATACATTGCCCCTCCTCCAACAGAAGCCGAATTTGACTGGAATGTACAATTTTGGAGTTCAGGCGTGCAGTTACTTGTATTGGTCATCCCACCACCGCTACCCGTTGCAGAATTAGTTAGAAAAAAGCAGCCGGTCAGTGTTGGGTTACTACTGCTGGTATTAAATAGGCCTCCTCCTGAGGTAGATGTATTACTCTGGAAAGAACAATTCGTTACGATTGGGCTACTATTTGTCGAATTAGCTGCTCCTCCACCGTTTCCACCCCAGTTTGCCACGAACAGGCAATTCGTTAGGGTGGGGCTATTACTGTTGTTTAACAGACCACCACCCAGGTTATTCAGGCTACTTCCATCTGCCCGCCCGCCGGTAATCACAAACCCATCCAGGGTTGTACTGCTGGTCAGATTCAGGCCCGACGTATTGTAAATCACGTGATAACTATTGTCAGTGGTACTGGTTGGATCGCCAATCTCCCCACTCAGTGTCGTACTGCTGGGGTTACCTGTGATGGGATTAACCGATGGCCGGTCACCCAGCGTTGACTCGCTCCCCATAAAGCCACCGTATACAATGACTCCGTTCTTTAATGAGAAGCTTTTCGTACGATCCGTATTCGCATCGCCATTGGGTTTGTAGGTTCCGGTGGCTACCCACACCTGATCACCAGAAGCACTGGCGGTGATCATAGCCTGTAAATCTGAGGAGGCATTCAACCAGGAGTCTCCCGTGCCCGTGCCGCTGGCAATTGGTTTTACATACCGCTTCGTTTGCCCATAGGTAGGGCTGAAAGTCAGGAAATTAACGGCTAAAAAAAGAGCGATTCCAATAGGGGCTACGGCACGTACTCGGTACGCAAAGTAGAAAAATTTAGTAAGCAGTTTCATGGATTGTGAGGTGAGAAAGTTAATGACCTTGAAAAGGAAGAATACAGGTATAAAAATCGAGATTGAGCTTAATTGGGGGTTAGCACAAATCCAGCATTCTTTAACTCATTTCCAGCATAAACAAAAAAAAGCCCCAAATCGGGGCTTCTGACGCGTTTACAATAGATTAGCGACCTTACTGATAAAACAATACTCCCGGCCATGTCAACCACAGCCGGGAGCGAAAACTTGAAACCTTAAACTAATAACTTGAAACTCGACTAGGAGCCGCACATCTCACAACCTTCTGGATCGTCCAGTGAGCAGGTCATGGCAGCATATTGCTGTTCGAGGTCGGTTACCATCGGTACAGGGGCAGGCGCTACGTTCTGGGCGTGATCCTTGGCGTACTGTACGTAGTTGAGGGGTTTCTCGACGGGCGCTGTTTCGGCCATGACGGGTTCGAGTTGTGGCTCGGCCTGTGGCTGTACCACGGTGAACTTCACGGCATCGGTAGCGGCTTTGGTACGGAGGTAGTACATACCCGTTTTCAGCCCTGCTTTCCAGGCGTAGAAGTGCATGGAGGTCAACTTGCCGAAGTTCGAATCCTGAATGTGGATGTTCAGCGATTGCGACTGACAGATGTACGCACCCCGGTCGGCAGCCATGTCGATGATGTGCTTCTGTTTGATCTCCCAAACCGTTTTGTACAGGTCTTTGATGTTCTGTGGAATACCTGGAATCGCCTGAATAGAGCCGTTGGCCAGAATCAGGTTGTTCTTCATTGTATCGTTCCACAGGCCCAGTTTTACGAGGTCTTTCAGCAGGTGCTTGTTCACGACTACAAACTCGCCCGACAGCACGCGACGGGTGTAGATGTTGCTCGTGTATGGTTCGAAACACTCGTTGTTGCCCAGAATCTGTGAGGTCGATGCGGTAGGCATCGGCGCCAGTAGCAGTGAGTTCCGAACGCCGTGTTCCATCACGTCCTTCCGCAGGCTTTCCCAATCCCAACGGTTTGATTTTGGGTTTACACCCCACATGTCGAACTGGAAGATACCCTGCGAAATCGGTGAGCCTTTCCAGGTTTCGTATGGGCCGTGTTCTTTGGCGGCTTCCATCGAAGCGGTCATCGCACCGAAGTAGATCGTCTCGAAAATATCTTCGTTCAGGCGACGGGCTTCTTCCGATTCAAACGGCATCCGCAGCATGATAAACGCATCGGCCAGTCCCTGTACGCCAAGACCAATTGGCCGGTGACGCATGTTGCTCCGACGCGCTTCTTCGACTGGGTAGTAGTTGATGTCGATGATCTTGTTCAGGTTGCGGGTAGCCACCTTCGTAATCTCGAACAGCTTCTGGTGGTCGAAACGCATAATCCCGTCTGGATCGCGTTTAATGTACTTAGGCAGGGCAATCGACGCCAGGTTACAAACCGCTACTTCGTCGGGGGCCGTGTACTCGATAATCTCGGTGCAGAGGTTCGACGATTTGATCGTACCCAGGTTCTTCTGGTTCGACTTTTTGTTAGCCGCATCCTTGTATAGCATGTACGGCGTACCGGTTTCGGTTTGTGATTCCAGAATTTTGAACCACAACTCCTGCGCCTTCACCGTCCGACGGGCACGGCCTTCGCGCTCGTAGCGCTCGTACAACGCTTCAAATTCCTCGCCATAGCAATCGGCCAGGCCGGGGCACTCGTGCGGACAGAACAACGACCAGACGTCGTCGGCTTCGACCCGCTTCATGAACAGATCGGGCGTCCAAAGCGCATAGAACAGGTCACGGGCGCGGACTTCTTCTTTCCCCGAGTTCTTTTTCAGATCGAGGAATTCAAAAATATCGGCATGCCAGGGCTCCAGATAGATCGCAAACGAGCCTTTGCGCTTACCACCACCCTGATCAACGTACCGAGCCGTGTCGTTGAATACGCGCAGCATCGGAATGATCCCGTTCGAGGTTCCGTTGGTGCCTTTAATGTAGGTGCCCGTAGCCCGGATGTTGTGAATGCTCAGTCCAATACCACCTGCCGACTGCGAAATCTTGGCCGTCTGCTTCAGCGTATCGTAAATACCGTCGATGGAGTCGTCCTGCATCGTTAGCAGGAAGCAGCTCGACATCTGTGGCTTTGGCGTACCAGCGTTGAATAGCGTTGGGGTTGCATGGGTAAACCACTTTTCCGACAGCAGATTGTAGGTTTCAATGGCCGAGTCGATGTCTTCCTGGTGAATCCCAACAGCTACCCGCATCAGCATATGTTGAGGGCGTTCGGCAATGCGGCCGTCGATCTTCAACAGATACGATTTTTCGAGGGTTTTGTAGCCGAAATAGTCATAGCCGTAATCGCGGTCGTAGATGATGGTTGAGTCCAGCAAGGCCGCATTCTGACGCACTACCTCATACACTTCCCGCGAAATCAGCGACGCGTTCTCACCCGTTTTGGGATCTTCGTAGTGGTACAGTTTTTTGATCGTACCCGAGAATGATTTGTTGGTCTCTTTATGGAGGTTAGAAATAGCGATCCGGGCGGCCAGAATGGCATAGTCCGGGTGCTTGGTGGTCATCGAAGCGGCTGTTTCGGCAGCCAGGTTATCGAGTTCTGTGGTTTTAACGCCATCGTAGAGACCGCTTACAACTTTTACGGCGACTTCAACGGGTTGTACATAAGCTGGATCGAGGCCATAGCATAGCTTCTCGATTCGAGCCGTGATTTTGTCGAACTTGACAGATTCCCGGCGGCCATCACGTTTGATTACGAACATGATAAGTTTGGGCTAGTTATGTAAGGAGAAATGATTAGATACAAAAGAAATTGAACGAGGTGTTACGGAATTACTATACTCAACTACGGTATTTTGGAAAGGCGTTCTTGGAATAATGAATAGTTCACATTGATCTATCCATATATGGCAGGAATTGGCCTGTTACGTGACTCTAAAGTTCTGTTGAAATAGACGGAAAAGCAACCCAGAAGGTTCGCCTGATTTATTGAATCATTGAAAGGTGCAACTCTGCTAAGTAGGTTAAGAAATTGTTAAGCCATCATCCTGAATGACTTATCAATACCCTACTACAGGGGTAGTCTAAGAAATAAATAAAGCATTTTTTATTTGGCGGTTTGCAGGACCGAGTGCCGGTCGGGCAGGCCGTAGAGGAAGCGTAATGTTGTATAAAAATATGAAAAAATAGGCTCATAGCCAAGCATTTGTTACCCAAATATTAGGCAACGGTATGCTACTGGGCTGTTTAGTATCAGGGCGTAAAAGAACGTGTAAAAAGCGTTTGTAATCCCCATAAAAGCTTGTACCTTTGCAGTCCTTTTCGGTCGGAAACCGAGAAGATGACAAGAAACAGAGATTTATCATGAAAAAGGGCATTCACCCGGATTACCGCGATGTGGTATTCCACGACCTGTCGAGCGACTATAAGTTCCTGACGCGCTCAACGGTTCAAACCAAAGATAGTATCGAGTTCGAAGGGAAAACCTACCCACTCGTAAAGATTGAAGTTAGCTCGCAGTCGCACCCTTTCTATACAGGTAAGAACGTGCTGCTCGATACAGCCGGTCGTGTGGACAAGTTCCGCAAGCGCTACGGCACCAAGTAATTCGAAACCGATCTGGGTTTATTAAAAGCTCCTCTGTTGCGACCGTCGTGGCAGAGGAGCTTTTCCTTTATTTTTACGTACGAATTTTGATCGATGGCTCTCGTTGTGGTATGAAAAAAATCCTGATCATTGAAGACGACCGGCGCATTGCCCAGAATATTAGTCGGGGCCTTCAGGAAGAAGGATACGCCACCCAGGTGGTCTATGAAGGCATAAACGGACGACAGATGGCTCTCCAGCCTGGTATCGATCTGCTTATTCTGGATATTAATCTGCCCGGCTTAAGTGGCTTTGAAGTGTGTCGGAGCGTTCGGGCCGAAAAACCTCAGCTACCGATTATTATGCTGACGGCGTTAGGTGAAGTTGAAGATAAGGTAGAAGGGCTGGCATTAGGAGCCGATGATTACCTGGTTAAGCCGTTCGATTTTCGGGAGTTGCTGGCCCGCGTAGCCACCTGTTTCCGCCGATCGGCGCTAAGTGACAATCCGGCCAAACAGGAAATTTGGCAGGTTGCTAATTTAAGTATCAATCTAACTACCAAAGAAGTTCGGCGGGGAGCCATTCCTATCGACCTGACCGCCCGTGAGTTTGCGTTGCTCGAATACTTTATGCGAAATCGAGGGCGCGTTCTGTCGAAAGCCGATATTGCCGAAGCTGTCTGGAGCCTTAATTTTGACCCCGGAACGAACGTAGTTGAGGTGTACGTCAATTATTTACGGAAAAAAGTTGATCGCGATTTCGATCCCAAACTCATTCACACCCGTCCAGGGTTGGGTTATGTATTAAAAGAAGAGGCATAATGACTATCCGTAATCGCATTGCTCTTCAGTTTTCGCTCATCGTAGCGTCGATTCTGGTATTTTTCTCAATCCTGATTTATTGGGTGTCAGCCACGTATCGGCGGGAGGAGTTTTATGAGCGGCTGAAAAGTAAGGCACGGACAACGGTTCGTTTTCTGATCGAAGTGAAGGAAGTAGACCGGGAGTTACTCAAAATCATCGATCATAATACCCTCACCGCGCTTTTTGATGAGAAAGTGTTGATTTTCGACGCCAAAAACCGCCTGATTTATTCCAGTGTCGATGATCAGGTTATTCACTACCGATCTACTTTTCTGGACGAGGTTCGGCAAAAAAAAGAAATCGAAACGTTTAGTGGCCCCAACGAGCTGGTCGGATTGATTTACCAGCAAAATGGCCGCGATCTGGTGGTGTTAGCGTCGGCCTACGATCAGTTTGGCAACAGTAAGATGGAAAACCTCAAGCTAACGCTGAGCTGGGGGTTGCTGGTTGGGCTGAGCGTTACAATTGGCCTGGGAATTTTCTTTGCCGGACAATCACTTCAACCAATTAGTCAGATTAACCAGCAGGTATCAACCATTACGGCCCGTAATCTTCAGCTACGACTGGACGAAGGGAATCGGCAGGATGAGATTGCCCGGCTGGCCATGAATTTCAATGACGTGCTCTTCCGACTTCAACAGGCTTTTGAGCAGCAGCGAAGTTTTGTGTCGCACGCATCCCATGAGTTACGAACGCCCTTAGCTGCCCTTAAATCAGAGATTCAATTAGGTCTACGTCGCCCACTGACCGTAACTGAACACAAAGAAATTCTGACTAACCTACTATCGGATACTGATCGGCTGATTGGGTTGACCAATGGACTACTCTTTCTGGCCCGAACCCTGGAAACCAGCAACCAGGTAGCTCGACAGCCCATTCGAGTCGACGAAGTTGTTTTTCTGGCAAAAGATGAACTGGTCAGCGCTAAACCCCACTATCAGATTATCGTTGATTATGAAAATATACCGGAAACAGAGACGGAAACGCTGATTCAGGGCAATGAAGAACTCCTGAAACAAGTGCTTGTGAATTTGTTTGATAATGCCTGTAAGTATTCGGCAAATCAAACTGCTCAGGTGCGTATAGGCACCAATGGTAGCGCCTGTCGTGTTGCCGTTCGTGACACCGGTATTGGTATTTCCGAGCAGGATCAGACCCATATTTTTGAACCGTTTTATCGAGCCGCCAATGCACTCGACTATCATGGGTTTGGCATTGGCTTGTCGATTTGCGCTAAATTGATCGAACTGCACCAGGGTACGCTGACGGTTGAGAGTAAGGTAGGAGAGGGGAGTACATTTACTATTTCGCTACCGCATTTGTAAAACGACTTAAATCCAGCAGGACTGTTGCAGAAAACCATCTAACTATAATCTGCTAACTATATTGACTAAGTTATTAAGCTATACGATTAAGTTTATTAAACGTGTTTTTAATGATAATTAATGGGAAGGGAGCCATTAATTCTAAGCGTATGAGCGCCTGAAATTACCTGATTTTCAATGAAACAACGTCAGATATAGGCTCGATCGAGTCAGAAGAATAGAGTAAAAACCACTAAAAAATGTAAAATTCTAATGTTTTTCTAATCTCTTTTTAAAGTTGCTCTAATCCCCTTTTAATTCTGTCTTAATCTGGATTAAAGACCTTTGTAGCCCAAGTTAGTCAACTTATGCGGTTATTGACATTCGTCTTTTTTCTAGTATTCTATTCTGCGGAATTTACTCAGGCACAAATTGCTTTAGCATCTCGATCCCGGCAGGATTCACTGACAATAACGCTTCGGCAGGCCGACAGTCTGTTTGTGAAAAATAATCTGTTGTTACTGGCCGAACGGTTTCGAATCGATGCGAGTCAGGCACAGGTATTACAGGCCAGTTTATACGACAATCCGAACGTAACCCTCGAACTGAGTGCCTACAACAATGAAGCGCGTCGCGTATTGGACGTAGGGCGGCAGGGCGAAAAAATTATCTCGGTTCAGCAACTGCTCTATACGGCTGGCAAACGCAACAAACGCATTGCGCTGGCATCGGAAGCTGCCCGACTGACCGAATTTGAATTAATCGATTTACTACGGGGGCTGCGGTTCGATCTTCGAAGCCGGTTTTTCTCCATTTACTTTCAGGAACAAACCCTGGCTCGGTTCGATCAGCAGATTGCTACGCTCCAGACAACCGTATCGGCCTACGAAAAACAGTACGAACGAAACAATATCTCGCTTCGTGAACTGCTCCGATTAAAGGCATTGCTATTCCAGATCAACAATGACCGGACCGAAATCGTGTTCCAGCTGGCCGACGACCAGCGGGCGTTGCGAACATTATTGTCTGTCGATCAGCCCATTCGTCCGCGAGTTATCAACGAATCATTACCCCGCTATCATCTGCCAACGCAACCCGACGATACGCTCGAACAGATGGCCTTACGCAACCGGCCAGACCTGAAAGCCGCCGAATCGCTGACGCGCCAGGCTGAGTTGAATTATAATCTGCAACGGGCACTCGCCAAACCCGACCTACGAGTCGGTGGTACGTATGATCAGGCCGGGAGTTACATTCAGAATTATGTAGGGCTGTCTGTTTCGGCCGACGTACCGGTTTTTAATCGCAATCAGGGCGCCATTCGGGCCGCACAGAGTCAGATCAGTTACCAGAAACAGTTGTATCAGCAGAAGACGGTTCAGGTGAGCAACGACGTGGCTACTGCTTTGCAGAAAGTTCGTGAGGTCGAAGGGCGCGTACAAGCGGTTGAAGGTCAGTTTACGGCTCAGTTCGACGAGTTGAACCGGGGTGTCATTATCAGTTTTCAAAAAGGTAATCTTACGCTGATCGAATTTGTCGATCTGATCGAAGCCTACAACGATAGCGTTCGCCAGCTTAACCGACTAAAAGCCGATCGGATCGGTGCGTATGAAGAGTTGAATTACCTGGTCGGAACCGATTTGTTCAGGTAATCAGTAAAGGGATAACAACAAAACCACAGATCTATGAATCTCCCTATTTGCTATAGCTTTCTGCTGCTTAGTAGTTTAGCCGTTTTCACGGGCTGCACTCCCAAGCCGGCACAGGAAGAGCAAAAAGCCTTTATGCTGTCCGATACGATGATGCATCGGATTCATCTGGACTCCACAGTCATGCAGCCCGTACGAAGCGAGCTGACGCTGGTGGGGAAGGTGGTGGCCGATGAAAACCGGGTCATCAAAGTATTTCCGCTGGTTGGTGGCAATGTTGAAGATGTAAAGGTGGAACTTGGCGATTATGTCCGCAAAGGGCAAACGCTGGCGTTGATCCGGTCGGGCGAAGTCGCTGATATAGAGCGACAAGGTATTCAGGCTCAGTCGGATTTACTGCTGGCGGAGAAAAATCTGCGGGTGGCGCAGGATATGTTCGAAACCAAACTGGTATCACAACGCGAGGTGGTAGCGGCTCAGAAAGAGGTTGAAAAGGCGCAGGCTGAGGCCAATCGGGTAAAAGAAGTAGCCCACATTTATGGGCTTGGTAAAACGTCGATTTATACCGTAAAAGCGCCCCTGGATGGTTATGTCATCGAAAAGAATGTGAACCGGGGTATGCAGCTTCGTTCCGATAATGCCAATAACCTGTTTACGATCGGGCAGATTTCTGAAGTGTGGGTGCTGGCCAATGTTAATGAAAGCGATATCGGTCGTGTGCGAATTGGGATGGACGCTTCCATCCAGACACTGAGTTATCCAGACCAATTGTTCAAAGGTCAGGTCGATAAAATCTATACTGTGTTGGACCCCGGCACTAAAGCCATGACGGTTCGGATTCGGCTGAATAATACAGGTCTGAAACTCCGCCCCGAAATGCATGCAACGGTCACCCTGCGTTACGAGGATGGGGGCAAGCTGGCTACTGTACCGGCCGGGTCGGTCATTTTCGACCAGTCGAAGCACTTCGTGATGGTGTTCAAAAGTCGCTCCGATATTGAAACCCGCGAAGTAAATGTGCTGAAAACCGTTGGTGATATTGCCTATATCAAAACCGGCCTGAAACCTGGCGAACGGGTCATTTCTCAAAACCAACTTCTGGTCTACGACGCGATAAATGATTAAAAAGCATGGGGCAGAGGGTATGGGGCAAAGGGGCGGTTTCGCTTCTGGTTTTCCCCTTCGCCCTATGCCCTTTCCCCTTTCCCCATGAACAAATTCATCCGCAACGTTGTCGGTTTTTCGCTCAAGAACCGCTTTTTTATCTTTTTCATGACCTTTGGGTTGGTAGTGGCCGGTATCGCCAGCTATCTAAACACACCCATTGAAGCTTTCCCGGATGTTACGAACACGCAAATTATTGTCGTGACAGAATGGAAAGGGCGTTCGGCTGAAGAAATCGAACGGTTTGTGACGGTGCCCATCGAGGTATCGATGAACTCGGTACAACGCAAAACCAACGTGCGTTCCATTACCATGTTCGGGCTGAGCATCATCAAGATTATTTTTGAAGATGATGTCGAAGATTTCTTTGCCCGGCAGCAGGTCAATAACCAACTCCGAACGGTGTCGCTTCCCGATGGGGTCGATCCTGAAGTACAGCCGCCCTACGGGCCAACGGGCGAAATTTTCCGGTTTACGCTCAAATCCGCTACCCGCGATAGCCGTGAACTGCTAACCCTGCACAACTGGGTCATCGACCGGCAACTGCGTTCGGTATCGGGCGTAGCCGATGTGGTGGCGTTCGGTGGACGGGATAAGAGTTATGAAATCCGGGTCAACCCAACGCAACTGGCCAAGTACGACATTACGCCACTCGAAGTGTATCAGGCTGTTACGCGGAGTAACATCAACGTAGGGGGGGACGTAATCGAGCGAAACGGGCAGGCGTATGTAGTGCGGGGAATCGGCCTGCTGACGTCCATTCAGGACATCGAAAACCTGCTTGTCGAAGACCTCGATGGTAATCCGGTACTGGTGAAGAATGTGGCTGAAGTTGCTGAGTCGAATTTCCCACGCGTTGGACAGGTTGGTCTTGATAATGATGATGATGTGGTAGAAGGTATTGTCGTGATGCGGAAGAACGAAAATCCGAGCGAAGTACTGGAGCGGGTAAAGGCTAAAATCGAGGAGCTAAATACCCGTATCCTGCCGTCTGACGTGAAAATGGTAACGTTTTACGACCGTGATAACCTGATCAGTTTCTGTACAAAAACCGTTCTGCACAACCTGACAGAGGGGATTATTCTGGTTACGGTCATCGTATTCCTGTTCATGGCCGACTGGCGGACTACGGTGATTGTGTCGATCATTATTCCGCTGGCCTTGCTCTTCGCGTTTATGTGTCTGCGGATGCGGGGCATGTCGGCCAACCTGTTATCAATGGGGGCCGTCGATTTCGGTATCATCATTGATGGCGCCGTGGTGATGGTGGAGGGGATTTTTGTCGCGCTCGATCATCTGGCCCATCAGGCAGGCATGACCCGCTTCAACCGGATGAGCAAGCTGGGGCTGATCAAGAAAACGGGTGGTGAGTTGGGTAAAGCGGTTTTCTTCTCCAAGCTCATCATTATTACGGCCTTATTGCCCATTTTCTCATTCCAGAAAGTGGAAGGTAAAATGTTCTCACCCCTTGCCTGGACACTTGGATTTGCGCTGCTGGGAGCGCTCCTGTTTACCCTGACGCTGGTGCCGCTGCTTTGCTCCATACTGCTGAAGAAAAACGTGCGGGAGAAAAATAATCCGCTGGTCAATTTCTTCAACCGGATTGTAATGGCTGGCTTTTCCAAATGCTATGCCAATCGTCGGTTGAGTTTACTGGCGGCCATTGTGTTTATGGTGGCTTCCTTTTTCTCGGCCACGTTCCTGGGTACCGAATTTCTGCCGACGCTCAACGAAGGGGCTTTGTGGGTAGAGGCCAAATTGCCCATGAGTAGCTCGCTCAACCAAACGGTGGGTATGGTGCGGGTGTTGCGGCAAAAGTTGATGGAATTTCCTGAAGTGAATGGGGTTTTGTCGCAGACGGGGCGCTCCAACGATGGTACCGACCCCTCAGGATTCTACTACGTGCAGATGCAGGTAAACCTCAAGCCGAAAGACGAGTGGACACGCAAGATTACGACCGATGAACTGATTGAAGAAATGGACGGGAAACTGAAGCAGTTTCAGGGCATTAATTACAACTACTCGCAACCGATCATCGACAACGTAGCCGAAGCCGTTGCCGGGATGAATGCCAGTAATGCCGTCAAGATCTTCGGCGATGATTTGAACGAGCTGAATAAACTAGCGAATACCGTTCTGGCTGCCATTCGCGATGTACCCGGTGTAAAAGATGTTGGAATTCTTCGCAACGTTGGTCAACCCGAAATCAGTGTGTTGTTCCATGATCAGAAAATGGCTCTGTATGGCGTTTCGACGGCCGATGCTCAGGCCGTAATCGAAATGGCGATTGGGGGTAAAACGGCATCGATTCTGTACGAAGGAGAGCGCAAATTCGATATTCGGGTGCGGTATGGTGAAAGCTATCGGAAAACCGAAGATGATATTATGCGGCTAATGGTACCCACCTTACGCGGTAACAAAATTCCGCTACGGGAAATCGCGACGATCCGCGAGATTACCGGCCCGGCCTTCGTGTACCGTGACAACAACAAGCGGTTTATTGGCGTGAAGTTTTCGGTGCGCGAGCGTGACCTGGGTAGTACGATTGCCGATGCGCAACGGCGTGTCAATGCCGCATTGAAAAGCCTGCCTAAAGGCTATTCCATCAACTGGACGGGCGAGTTTGAGAATCAGGTTCGGGCTACCAAGCGGCTGGGGCAGGTGGTTCCGCTGAGCCTGGCGGCTATTTTCGTCATTCTGTTCATCCTGTTTGGCAATGCGAAAGATGCCGGTTTGGTCTTGCTCAACGTACCCTTTGCGCTGATTGGAGGCATTCTGGCCCTGCACGTTACGGGTATGAACTTCGGTATTTCGGCCGGGGTAGGCTTTATTGCCCTGTTCGGCATCTGCGTGCAGAATGGGGTAATCCTGATTTCGGTGTTCAATAACAACCGTCAGCAGAAAATGCCGCTTGACCTGGCCATTCGGGAAGGGGTGCAGACGCGTATTCGCCCGGTAGTGATGACGGCGTTGATGGCCGCTATTGGCCTACTTCCGGCGGCTGTCTCGACCGGCATCGGTTCCGAAACTCAGAAGCCCCTGGCCATCGTGGTGATTGGCGGCCTGATTACGGCGACCATTCTGACGCTGCTGATTTTTCCGATTATCTATCGGATGTTTTACCGACAGAGCAGTGTCCATAAACCGAAGGAGTTAGTTGCTGCGTAACTATTAGTGCTCGTAGAAGGCCGCTTTGACGTACACGTTTGGTCAGTGCTCCTTGCCATAGGCTTTCTCCCCCGCTTCGATTGGGATAGATAGTTCGTTCTCTTTGGGCGGAATGGGGCAGGAGTACCCGTCCTGAAAGGCGCAATAGGGATTGTAGGCTTTGTTGAAATCCAGCGTCAGTTTACCATTCTGAATGTCGCCGGTGCGCAGGTCCATGTAGCGGCCTCCACCGTAGGTTTCTTTGCCCGACGTGGCATCTTTAAACGGTAGAAACAGGTAGTCGCGGTATTCGGGTACGCGCATCAGGTTCAGGCTTCGGTACAGGGTCAACTGCTGTGGTTTACCATGCAGGGTAAATGACAGTCGGGCATAGGCAACATGCTCTTTGGTCTTGCCACTGTAGGTCGGCATATCGAATGGCTCGGCTTTCGTAATCCGTTCGACGGTAGCCGTAACCTGGTACGTTGAGTCGGGCGGATAAAACTGTACGAATGACAGGTCTTCCGGTTGTAATGGTCCGCCCGATGTAGTCAATAAGTCCTTTTTGTAGGTTTCGCGGTGTTTGGCAAGTTGCTCGGCAAACGGCGTTTGCGCCAGAACAGCCGTCGTCAACAGTGTCATAATAAATACCAAACCTTTTGTCATGGCTAGTCTACGAAACCTGTTTATCATGAACCTGTTTAAACTTTCTAAATTTCAGTAAAATTGGACCGTTTTTTTGTCATTCCGACCGGGACGCGTAGTCGCAGGAGGAATCTCAAGCTTGACTAATAAGCAACATTGAGATTCCTCCTGCGACTACGCGTCCCGGTCGGAATGACAAAAAAGAGCCAGACATTTTCTAAAAAAGGGAAAGTTTAAACAGGTCAATTACAACGGTGTATTCAAAATGGCCAGGCAGGTTTTTATGCCCGTCCGTAAATTACCGAGCCGCAGATTTTCATTCGGACTATGCTGGTTGTTGTCCATATTCACCAACGGAACCAGAACGGCTGGTACGTTCAACTCCTGAATGAACGGCACCACAGGTACGGTTCCGCCCATCATCCGAATAATCACCGGATCGTTGCTAAAGCTATCCGTAATGGCTTTACGCAACCAAACACCCATTGGCTCGCTAATGTTCGTCCGAAAAGCTGGCGTACCGGCACTCCCTTCAAAGAAGACGATTTGGGCATATTTTAACCGCTCTTCGGGCGTTGGTACATGATCCAGCACGGTAAAGCCCTGCTTTTCAATATGCTTCCGAACCAGATTAATCATTCGTTTTCCATCGGTTTCGGGTACTAATCGGATATCGAAACTGGCAACAGCTTCTTCCGGGATTATGGTTCCTGAACCTTTTCCGACCACAGCCGCTTTCATACCTCGAATATTGAGCGACGGATACTGCAACGATTCCTGATAGTTGTGCCCAACTTTTTCCTCATCGGCAATGAGAAGGGTCTTGTTAATTTCCTCCTTATTGTCCGGTACTGCCGCCATGATTTGTTGAGTCGCTTCATCGAATGAGATGCCATCGTAGAAGCCCGGAATCAGTACCCGTCCCTGCTCATCTTTCATCGACGTAATCAGCCGAGCCAGGCGGAAAGCCGGATTCGGTGCGTAGTTGCCAAAGTGTCCGCTATGCTGTTGTGTGATAGGGCCATAGGTCGTGATGGTAAACCCAGCATTGCCCCGGCAACCGAACGTAAGCGTCGGACGATTTGACGAGTGCATAGGCCCATCCATCACAATCATGTAATCGGCGCGCAGCCTGGCTTTATGCGCGGCTAATGCTCCCTTGAGTCCGGCAGAACCTTTTTCTTCTTCTGTGTCGATAATCACCTTCACATGGAAGGGCGGAGTACGCCCTTCGGCCTGAACAATGTCGAGCGCATTCAATAGCATAATGATTGGGCCCTTATCATCAGAAGTTGAGCGGCCAAACAGTCGCCATTCGTCGTTTACAGAGGTTTTGGGTAAATCGCCCGCCAACTCTTTATAATTGCCATTGCCAGTCTTTTCTTTCAGTACGGTTATGAACGGATCTTTTTGAAACCATTCATTCGCCCGCACGGGCTGACCATCCAGATGAAAATAGAACAGTACAGTTTTTGTCGCTTTGGGAAAAGTTTTTTCAGCTAATACCACTGGCAGACCAGGTGTTTGCAGTACGCTGGTCTGAAACCCCCGCTTTGTGAATGCTTTTTCGGTCCAGGCAATATTTTTCGTAATATCGGCGGGATTGATGGCATCGTTCGGGAGAGCCACATAGTCACTAAGCTCGTCGATGGCAGGCCACATCTGCTTATCGACCAGCGCATCCATTTTTACGACCGTCAATTTTTGGGCCGACAGACAGAGTGGAGTCAACGTTAGGGCAACCCAACAGGTTAGTGACAGGAAGGGCGTACTCGTAAATGGATGTCGTTGAAATAGCTTTTTAAGCGGAGATGTTTGTTGGGTAGCCATTGTAAGCGGTTGTATCAAGCTGCTCTTCAGCTAAAATACGGCATCCTGACGATCAATAGCAATAATCAAACACAAATACCTGCTTCCGCCATATAATCTAGTCGATTATTTCTGAAACTCGCAATAGTATATCTAATTCTTTGTTCATTTCTATAGTCAAACGGGCCCCGCAAGACTATCTCCGGGGCCCGTTTGACTTGATAATAGGTTACTCATTCTTACGGCATCAGCACCGTATCGATAACGTGAATCACACCGTTCGACTGGAATACATCCGGAATGGTTACCGTTGACATGCCGCCTTTCGCATCGGTGAGTTCAATTTTCTTTCCTTTTTGCATAGCCGTCAGCGTACCGCCTGCCACTGTTGTCAGGGTAGCTTTTCCTCCACCGGCTTTGATCGCATTCATTAGATCTTCGGCACTCATGCGGCCAGCTACAACGTGGTAGGTTAGAATACCCGTCAGCGTCTGTTTGTTTTCGGGTTTTACCAGCGTTTCAACCGTACCTTTTGGCAGTTTATCGAAAGCTTTATTCGTTGGCGCAAATACCGTGAAGGGACCAGGGCCTGATAAGGTTTCGACCAGACCAGCCGCTTTCACAGCCGCTACAAGGGTTGTATGATCTTTCGAGTTAACGGCATTTTCAATAATATTTTTGGATGGATACATAGGTGCTCCACCGACCGTTACCGTTTTTTCCTGAGCAAAAGAAACCTGGCTGATCGCCAATAAGCTGAGTATAGCAAATGTGATTTTAAGCGTCTTCATTGTTGTTTGACTTAATTGATGTGTTTGGAAAAATTACCTTGTGTCGACAACATGCAGACTTACGCAGGAAGAGATAAGTTTGGATTGGAAAAAAGGAAAAATATTTACAAGTTCCTGAATTTTAGAGACTTGGTTGGCTAGGCCGGTTAAGCTGGGAGCGTATTGATTTCTGAAATGGCCAAAAAAAAGCCGGATGGAAGTCCGGCACAATCTCATTAACCAGGAAAGGCATGACGTGATAGAGGAGGAAAGCTAAACTGAACAAATTTGATACATAATCTATAAAATAGATAGGGGGAATCTCCCGATTATCAAACCGGAAAAAGACGGTATTGAATACGGGAAATTTCCCGTTCCTGATCTGAAGTTTATTGGTGTCTTTTGTACAGGATAGTACTCAATAAGGCGCTTCTTTTTTAACTATAAAGTGCCAACAATCTCCATTTAATCTACTTTTTCAACCTTAACTCCCTACACTGATGCTTGAATTCGTTTTTAAGAAAGGTGAACTCAAAAAGCTGATCGATAACTCTACCGTACCTGACGATGGTAGTGTAGTCGTCAGACTCAAATTCGACCCCAAAGTAGGTGATGCATTTCCGGCTCGTGTGACAGCTTTTTGCGAGCGTATTATTGGTACCATCGCCGACTCAACAGAGATTGATGGTTGCCCGAGGCCTCCTGGCTGCGATTAAACGGGTATTATTGCCGTAAATTGCTAAGTCTGTTCAGCCAACCATGTGGCATTTTGCTCGAAAGTTTATTGATTACCTGGACACAATCCCTCCTCTGCTGGTACTGATCGTAGCTTTCACTGCGCTCTATCGGCCGAAGAGGGATTTTGTTATGTATTATCTGGTATGCCAGTGCCTCTTTAATGGCTGCGCCAACATACTGAATGAATTGCTCATCGATAACTTATTCATCTATTCGCTCAATCTGGCCTGGTCTTACTTTATTTTATCCCGTTACTTCGCTAAGCTCTACGCATCCCAATCATTGATCTGGGTTATTTCTGCTTCGGTTGTACTCATTCAATGGAGTACGATCGAAACGGTACAGACTTCCCGAACAGTTGCCTATTTTGATAGTACCTCATTTGGTATAGCCAGCCTGCTTATGACATTGGCCTGCCTGGTTTATTACGCCCGCCAATTGGCCACGCAGCCCCGGCAAAATATCCTGACCGTACGTGATTTTTGGTATGTCAATGGAATTTTCACCTACTATAGCAGTAATTTCTTTATTTTTCTGACCTTTCGTACGCTTACGCACCTACAACTATCGGCCATCAGCATCATCTGGAGAATTCATAATGTCGTTTTCCTGATTATGTGCATTTATTTCTTTATCGGTTTGCGATGCAAGACTTCAGCGGAGAAATCGCCATCGTTAGTATAGCCACCATCTTTTTGCTGCTTATTTCAGGGGCACCTATCCTCTTCCTTTTTATGCACCGGCGCCAGTACGTGCGCTACCTGAGCGAACAGGAACAAACCCGGAATTTACACCAGCGCGAACTCCTTCAGTCGCAACTCGAAATCCAGAACCAAACGCTACAGCAGGTGGGTCATGATCTGCATGACAACATCGGTCAGTTGCTTACGGTGACCATTATGCGCCTGAATTCACTGGAATACGAAACAAAAGGTTCGGCCGTACAACCGTCTGTTCAGCAAACGCGCGATCTGGTCAAAACGATTGTCACCGAAGTCCGGTCGCTGACCAAAGCACTCGATCACGATACGGTTCGTAGATTTGGGCTATTGCCCAGCCTTACGTCAGAACTTGACCGGATTCAGCGGATCGGTAAAATCCAGACGCAGTTAACCACCGTTGGGGAGCCGTATTCATTGGGTGTGCATCTGGAAACCGTACTCGTACGCATGACGCAGGAGTCGATCAATAACGCACTCAAGCACGCCCAGGCAA
The DNA here is from genome assembly GCF_054776815.1 of Spirosoma gilvum. Lineage (NCBI taxonomy): Bacteria > Pseudomonadati > Bacteroidota > Cytophagia > Cytophagales > Cytophagaceae > Spirosoma > Spirosoma gilvum. Next base: position 98,988 of record NZ_BAAHBH010000016.1, read on the forward strand.
TGACCATACAGCTCATTGCCGACTACCGGCCAGACAAATTTATCCTTGTCATTGCCGATGATGGGAAAGGGTTTGATGTAGGAGAAGCCACTGCCAGGCCGCTCGAAGAAGCTGGTTCCGGGCTTAGTAACTTGTACCGGCGCGCCAGCCTGTTTGGGGGTGTCTGTCACATCAGTAGCCAACCCGGATCGGGCACACGTATCGAAATCACGATGCCCCGACCCCAGCTTGACTGAACGAACAGAAGTAGGTTTACGGCCTCCAGATTTAGGCGGCATACATTGAAACCTATAAGCCGAAAGCGACAAATTACATAGATTCATATGCAATTTATGTTCCTAAATGGGATTCTGAGCGCTCGTCCTTACCTTAGCGCTCCACTTTCCAACTCATAAATTGCCTCTTCAGAAACTCTATGCCCACCTATGTTGCTATTGCCGATGATCACCACCTGGTAGCGGCAGCTCTCTCTGACCTGATTCGCCGTTTTGATACGTATGAAGTGATCCTGATTGCCGAAAATGGACGCGTACTTCTCCAAAAGCTGGAACAGGCCCCACAACTCCCCGATATCGTTCTGCTGGATGTGAATATGCCCGAAATGGATGGCTTTGCCACAGCAGCCCGCCTTCGTGAACGGTATTCGGCCATTCGAGTCCTGGCCCTGTCGATGGAAGATCGGGAAGAACAAATTGTTCGTATGGTGCGCAATGGCGCCCTGGGTTATCTGCTTAAAGACTGTCAGCCCGATGAACTTCGTCAGGCGCTGGACGATGTGATGACCAAAGGCTATTATTATTCCGACTTCCTCACCTCCAAACTGATTACTACGCTCATGGCTCCTCCTGGAAACGGACTGTACATACCGTTTAATCTGAATGAACGGGAACTGGAGTTCGTCAAACTAGCCTGCAGCGAATTGACCTATACCGAAATAGCGGATAAAATGTCGTTGAGCCCTCGTACGATAGACGGCTATCGGGAAATCGTATTTCAGAAAATGAACGTCCGCACTCGAGTCGGTATGGCCATACAGGCAATCAGAAGCGGCATGATTGAATTATAACCAATTAACCACTCCACTACTTCCCTATCTTTGGGGAAATTTCCGTACGAATGCAACTGCTTTTTCATCCGGTCGATCTGCGGCTGAATCATACATTTACGATTGCGCACGATAGTCGCGACGTACAGCCTTCACTGATTGTCGAACTTCGGGATGGTGAGTATCGTGGCTTTGGCGAGGCTACGGCTACGAAGTACTATGGGATTACTGTCGATGGCATGATAGCTGCCCTGGATGCAATTCGTGAGCAAATTGAAGCGCATGAGTTGGCTGCTCCTGAACAGTTCTGGGCTGATATGTATCCGCACCTGAAACAGAATCCATTTGCCTTGTGTGCACTAGACCAGGCGGCCTGGGATTTATGGGGAAAACGGAAAGGGCAACCCCTTTATAAACTCTGGAACCTTGACCCAGTCAGCAGTCCGGTAACGGATTACACCATCGGCCTGGACACTCCTCAGCGAATGGTCGAAAAGATGCAGGAACGTCCCTGGCCGCTTTATAAAATAAAACTAGGTCGCCCTGATGAGGATATCAACCTGGTCCGAACCCTCCGACAACATACGGATGCGTTGTTTCGGGTCGATGCCAACTGCGGCTGGAAGGCTAACGAAGCCATTGAGAAATCTTATTTTCTGAAAGACCTGAACGTCGAATTTATTGAGCAACCGCTCCCGGCTGCCGATTGGGAAGGAGCCAAACTTGTTTATGAGCAAAGTGCCTTACCGGTCATTGCGGATGAAAGCTGTATTGTCGAGAGCGATGTTGATCGGTGTGCGGGCTATTTTCATGGGGTAAATATCAAACTCACCAAATGTGGCGGCATTACGCCCGCCCGACGGATGATTGCCCGCGCCCGTGAACTGGGACTACAGGTGATGGTGGGCTGTATGACCGAATCGAGTGTCGGTATTTCGGCCATTGCGCAACTGCTTCCCTTACTCGATTACGCTGATCTGGATGGTGCTATGCTCATTGCTAACGATCCCGCTACTGGGGTTACGTTCGATTACGGCAAGGTTGTTTACTCCACAGAAAATGGAACCGGAGTTCAATTGATTGATGGCCAGGAATGATCGTAGCAAAATGAGCCCATTTTTTGACATCGATCACCTACCCAACCGGACGATCACCTACAACAGCCAGGAATATTTGTTTTTTAGTGGAACGGCTTACCTCGGTCTACCACAGAATCCTGCCTTTCAGGACTTAATGCAGGAAGCTATCCGGCGCTACGGTACTGTTTTTGGCAGTTCCCGAAACGGCAATCTACGACTGAGTATATACGAGCAGGCTGAGGAAAAGCTGGCGTCGACCCTATCGGCAGGATTACCTCAAACACCTTCCGCGCTCACCTTGTCGTCGGGTATGATGGCTGGTCAGGTAATTATGAACTGGCTTCGCCGACAGGGCGTTACATTTATTTATGCGCCGAATGCCCACCCGGCTATCTGGCACGAACCGGCCGTTGCCTTGCCAAGTTTATCCTTCAGCGACTGGGTTGCTCAATTGCCCGAACAGGTACGCGCTACGCCACCCGGCCCAATTGCCATTTTAACCAATTCGCTCGATGCCGTTTGCTCTGACTATTATCCGTTCGATTGGATTGATACCTTGCCAAACGACCACCCCATCACGCTGGTTGTCGATGATTCGCATGGGGTGGGGGTATTGAATAACGGGCGGGGTATCTGGCCGCAGCTTCAGAATAAACCCAATGTAAATCTACTGGTTACGGCTTCGCTTGCCAAAGCCATGGGTTTACCCGGCGGTGTCATTCTGGGTAGTACCGATACGATCCGGTCCATTCGGCAGACTGCTTTTTTCGGCGCCTGTTCGCCTATGCCTCCGGCTTATCTTGATGTCTTTCTTCAGTCTGGGAACCTATACGCTGAAGCGTACGAGCAACTTTGTCAGAACATTGAGCTGGCTGAAAAATTGTTGCTCCCAACGGGCCTTTTTCATCATGCCGAAGGGTATCCGGTTTTTTTTACCAGGCAGGATGCGCTCTATCCATTTTTACTCGACCAGCACATGCTGATCTATTCGTTTGCGTATCCGACGGCTGCCGATCGTGCCAACACGCGCATTGTTATCAGCGCGTTTCACACACCGGAGGATATTGAAACACTGGCCAACGCTGTGCATCAATTTGCTGAGCGTTCCAGCGTTATTTAAGGCTAAACAATTTGATTTTCAGATCTCTTGATAGTACTATCCTCTTCCTAAAAGTTTTGACCTTTCGGGGAGAGGATAGTAACCGTATGCTCCCTCAATTATTAGGGCTGAACAATCTGCGTAACCGTAGCCGTGTTCGAATTGCCCATCTGGCCGATCCGCAGCAAATTAGCATCGCCGGTTTGGGTAATGGTCATCGTATTGCCATAGCCGCCCTGCGTGGCAAAATTTGAATAAGGCCCTACACCCGCTATGGTGTTATCGTTGCCGCTCTGTACAATCGTGGCAGTATTACTTACCCCCTGCATAAGCCAGGTCTGATTATGTGTGCCTTGTTGCGTCAATGTCGCATCACTGTAGTTGCCAGGCTGTTCAATAAAGGCCTGGTTCGCTTCGCCATCCTGGGCGATCGTGGTCCGGTTGTAAACGCCCATACCCGGATTTTGGCCACCTATGTGATTGGTCTTAGCGACATTGTCGCTCCCTGCCTGGCTGATTGATACCTGGTTATTTGAACTGTACTGGATATTCACCCGGCTATAGTTATCACTACCCGTCTGATCGATGTTGACCTGATTGTTATAACTATTGAAAATGGCCAGTTGACCATCATAGCCCGATGCCCTCACCGAACTTTGGTTGTTATAACCCGTCTGTGAAATGGACGCCTGATTGTTGCCTCCCCAATCGAAATTCACACGAGCAACGTTGCTACTTCCCTCCTGATAGAAACTCGACTGATTGTTGTACGAACCAAATACCTGCGTTGAGGCCAGATTATGATCACCAATCTGGGTGATTGTCCCTTCTCCAGTCAAGCCAGCGCTGTTCTCATTCCCCAGAATGGCAATGGATGATGTGGTATTGCCCGACTGAGAGAGGGCGGCCATGTTGTTGTCGCCCTGTATTGTAACCGAACCCGTATTGCCACTGCCATATTGCCTGACCGGGGTACTGTTGCCATTTCCTTCCTGTTGGAGGGATAAGGTATTTGACTGAGCATGGACCATTCCGACAGTAGCCCCTGCCAGTAATGATAAAATAAGCTTTTTCATGATAAACCTGTTTGATGGTGATTTACTGATGTGTTTGTTTCATCTGTATATCATCATCGGGCCTGCCAGGTTATCAATCATGTAGAAAAATCGAGTATTGAATCGACTGCCGACGGGCTCATCGCCTACATAAACGGGCCAATTCGCTATTTCAAGCCTTCCAGAAAGGCTATACTTTGCGGCACCTGCTCCATCGAACGTGACGATTCATCCTCAATAAAGAAGTGCTTTACCCCCGATTTTTTGGCCTGTTTCATCAGAGCGGCTATACCTACATCGCCCTGACCCAGCGTCACGTTCGATTCTATATCCGAATGGCCCGTCTGGCTGTCGGGTGTGCCGGGTTTCCGGTCTTTCAGGTGCATCAGAATGAACCGTTTTGGGTATTTCTGCAACAAGGCAACCGGGTCGTAACCAGGCGATTTCACCCAGAATACATCCATCTCGAAATTCACCAACTTGTGATCGAGGTTTTCGGCCAGGTAATCGAAAAACGTGCCGTCCTGATAGGTTTGGAATTCGTAGCCGTGATTATGGTAGCACAGGGAAACACCATTTTCGGCTAAAAGCTTCCCGGCCGTATTAAACACGTCGATAGCCCGGTCGGCATCGTGAATCATGAACTGATCGCCAGCGTGAGGTATCCAGGTGCAAACCACATACTTAGCGCCTAATGCTTTCGCTTCGGCCAGTACTTTGGGCACATTCGAGTCCAGATCCTCAAAACTAGCTCCGGTACTAATGGCTTTAATACCGTTCTGGTCCAGCAGTTTCCGAAAATCTGTTAAACTCATCCCGTAGGTTCCGGCTATCTCTGCTTCACGAAACCCCATTTGCCTGACCTTCGCCATCGTTCCCGGTACATCTTTCGCAAACTGATCCCGAAAACTATAGAGCTGCAAACCGACTGGCGCGGGCTTCTGCGCCAGCGAAACCAGACTGCTTAAAAGCAGCCAGGTGAATAGGAAAAAGGGTTTCATGTTGGGGTTGGGGTTTTAAAAGAGTCTCAGGTTTGGTGTTTCAGGTTTCAAGTTGGCTGACGCATCATCTCTTCGTTAATAACTTGAAACACCAATCTTGACACTACATACCGGTTTGTGTTGTGAATGTACTTTCAAAAATCTTATCAGCGTTACCGGTTTCGAAACCTTCGCGCCGATGCTGACGCGTGATCTGCTCGGCGGGTAAATCCCGAAACTGGGGCAATACGCGTCGTTCGGCAAACTCGACATACGATCCGGCAATTCGATGGACATCCTCACCGGCAAATTCAGCGTCAATCATCTGGGCTACTGTCGATGCCTGGCGCAGATCACCGTCGGGGCTAACTTTAATGGTTCCTCCGGCTGTGTTGAGCCGAAAACCTCGTCGTTCCAGAAATGCAACGTACTCATCAATGGTGTTATAACCGGGTTTGAGGTTATGCACACTAATGGTAAAGTGATTCAGATAATAGCGGTTGTAGATAACCCAGGCAGCATACTCGCTTTCGTCCAGCAACCGCTGATAATCGGCTAGCGTGGGCGTTGTCCAGAGTGGCTGATGCAGAAACTGATCGACTGCGTCGGCATCGTCCAGATCCAGTGAATCGACCGGGTCGCTGGTAACGGTATCGGTATAGCGATGGATAATTTGTTGCGCTTCCTCCGAAAGCTCATGCACGCGTAACTCGCTAACAAAAATGCGCGGGTAGTGAGGCTCGGGCGGGCTGAACCAATAGGCCGTCAATTTTTTTCCGGTAAAATTGAACTCATCTCGCTTTTCATAGCCATAATGCAGGAAAATCTTCTCGAACGAAGCGATCCCCAGATTCGGCACGCCCATGGTCCGAAAGGCAATATGATCATTTTCAATCTCAGTAGCAGAATTGATAATACCCTCATCAATCATCGCATCGATGACTTTCTGCACATCGGGAACGCGTTCACTATATCGTCGCATCAGGCCACCCAATACGGCATCGAGGGTCTGCGTAGTCGTTTGTGGATTAGTTAGCATGGGCAATGAATCGTCTTTTCAGGTTTTATGGCTCAATATAAGTGGAAACCTGAACGTAATGATGTAATTGATGCAAACCGGTTCGGTTTCAAAACTTGCCTGGTTTACTGCCATGAAATTATTTCTATTTGATTAAAAAAAAATACCATAACAGTTGATTTTTTCTTTTTCAGGCTTATATCTTTGCATACACTAACTTAGTGCGTTAAGTAAAATGCAAAAGCACCTGCGCTGGTTGATTGTTTTCCTGCTTTTTATAGCCACAGGACTCAGCTTTCTGGATCGACAGGTGCTGTCCATTGCTATCATTAAGATTCAGGAAGAGTTCAAAATAACCGACGTACAGTACGGATTGATCAACACCAGCTTCCTGATCAGCTATGCCATCATGTTCACGCTGGGCGGCTGGCTGATCGACCGGGTAGGTGGCAAACTCGGGTTGGCCCTTTCGGTTGGCATATGGTCGGTGGCGAACAGTCTTCATGCGATCATGAATTCGTTTACTCAGCTATTGACCTTCCGGTTCTTTCTGGGAATGGGCGAGGGTGGTTGTTTTCCGGGCGCAGCCTGGACAGTATACCGCTGGTTCGATAAGAAAGAGCGGGCTTTGGCCAACGGCATCGCCATTGGGGGCTCAGCCATTGGCGCGGTCGTAGCTCCTCCTTTAACCATCTGGTTATCGGGTAATTACGGCTGGCGTGGTGGATTTCTACTGCCTGGTTTGATCGGTATTGCCTGGGTAATTATCTGGCTGTTTATCCCCTGGAAAAAGGAAAACCTGATTGTCGAAAAAACCAGTGAGCCCCACGACACAGTTCCTTTTTTACAACTGCTCAAGCAGAAAGCGACCTGGGTATTCATTGTAATCCGTTTTCTGCTCGATCCGGTCTTCTATTTCATGATGTTCTGGATTCCGAAGTACCTGAGTTCGGTGCGAAATGTGCCTTTTGAACAAATAGGCGCACTTTTCTGGATACCGTTTCTGGCGCTGGGCATTGCCAACATACTTGGTGGCTGGTTTTCAGGACAACTGATTGCCTTTAACTTTTCAGTCAATAAAGCTCGCAAAACGGTCATGGGCATAGCGGCAATTCTGACGCTGGCTGCACCGGCTATCGAGTGGGTTTCATCGGTCAATGTAGCGGTTGCTCTCATGGCTGTGTTCATGTTTGCGCATGGATTCTGGATTACCAATTACATAACGGCTATTTCCGATATGTTCGGTCAGAAGGCGACTTCTACGGTTGTTGGTTTGTCGGGAACAGCCGGGGCCGTGTCTGGATTATTGCTTAATCCGCTGATGGGTGTGGTTATCCAGCAGTATTCATATCGACCGTTATGGATTGCTTCAGGCTTGTTATATCCATTTGCGTTTGTGCTGCTACTCGTACTGATTCCCCGAATCGAAGCTCTTTCGCTCGGAACCAAGCGAGTTGCTCACAACCAGCGTGTAAGCGAAATCGAAAGGTAAAATACTGATTACAAACGTTATAGAATTCTTTTCCTTCAGTAGTTCGGCGTGTGTAAACCTGGGCAAGGATGGTTGGTGATTTGTCCAGGTACCACGCTGAGCAGTCAGTATTTGTTAGACTTTTCTGTCATCCCGACGAAGGAGGGATCTCGAATTTCCTGACGCTTGAGATCCCTCCTTCGTCGGGATGACAGAAAAGCCACTAGTTTAAAGTGAGTACATAAGTCACGACTTAGGATCATTACACGCAAAATCAACTTAGTGCACTAAGTTAAATCTATAAAGGCATAAACTGAATATTATGGAAAATCCATCTCCAAATGGTCTGGCTGTACAACAAGTCGAATGGGTAAAACGCAAAAAGACGCGCCCACGCATTGGCGTTTTTGGTGTAGGCTATTTCAAATACTGGGGGCAATTCGACGGCTTACTGGACGACATGATGCAGAAACAGGCTGTTTTCATCAGCAAAATTGAGTCCCTCGATACGGCTGAGATCATTGATTTTGGTCTGGTTGACGACGTATCGAAAGCCTACGAGATCGTTCCAAAACTCCACGCGGCTAACCTCGATCTTATCTTCTGCGACATGCTCACCTACGCCACGTCCAGTACGTTTGGCATCATTATCAAAAGCATCGACGTTCCAATAGTTCTGGTCGCCCTCCAGCCCGACAAAGCGATGGATTACAGCCGCGCATCCACATACATGCAGTTGTACAACGACGATATCTGTTCACTGCCGGAGTTTGCGGGCGTAGCCGTTCGGATGGGAAAGAAAGTGCCCGAAATGATTATCGGAACTCTGCACGACGACCCGGCTGCCGATGCTGACATTGAAGAATATTGCCGGATTGCGACGGTATTGCACGATCTGAAAACGGCCCGAATCGGGCATATCGGTCACCCGATTGAGGCTATGCTCGACATGCACTCCGACTCGACCATGCTCACGGCTCATTTTGGGGCACACATTGTACAGTGCGAAGCGCATGAGATCGTTTCGCAATACCAGAAGGCTTCAGACTCTGAAATTGACGCGGTCAAAGAGCGCATTCTGGCTTTCTTCGACACACCCGACCCCGTCTCGGACCCCATTTCTGAAAAACTCCGCGATTCCGATCTGCACATTGCGGCTCAGGCTGCCGTGGCGCTGGAAAAATTTATCAAAGCCAAAAAACTCGACGGTCTGGCCTATTACTACGATGGTCCGGAAGGCAGCGATACGCGGGTGGTGATGTCGAATCTGATTGTCGGTAATTCCCTCCTGCAAGGCGCAGGCTTTCCGATGTGTGGCGAATCGGATCTGAAAACCTGCATTGCGATGCTCATTATGGAACGACTGGGCATTGGCGGCAGCTTCGCGGAGTTCCACCCGGTCGATTTCAAGGAAGGCTTCGTTCTCGTCGGACACGACGGGCCGCATAACATCGCCATTGCCGAAGGTCAGCCGGTATTGCGCAGCCTGAAAAAATACCATGGCAAACCTGGCTTTGGTGCGGGTGTAGAATTCAAGATCAAGGAAGGGCCGATTACTATGCTCAGCATCAGTTCGACCTACGAGGGCAAAATGAAGTTCGTAATTGCCGAAGGCGAGTCGATAGCAGGGCCTATTCCGCCAACGGGCAATACCAATACACGCGGCTTCTTCAAACCCGACGTTCGCACCTTCCTGAAACGATGGATTAACGAAGGGCCAACGCACCACTTCGCGCTGGGTGTCGGCCATCATGCCAAAACCATCCAGAAAATCGCCGACTACCTCAAAGTCGAGTCAGTCATTATTTCTAATGAATAATGAAGAATGTATAATGTATAATGGATGAAACATAGCTATCTGTTGAAATATCAGACACTTACCTCAGGATCATTATCAATTATAAAACTTCTTAAACCTCAATTTTTAACACATGGACCACTTTTTATTCCATCGACTGCGACTCTTAGTGATTGGCAGTATGCTGAGCCTATTGGCTGTTACGGTTGGGTTTGCCCAATCGCCCAAAGTGACGATCAGTGGTAAAATTACCGCGTCGGAAGACGGCGACGTTTTGGTTGGAGCTACCGTAACCGAGAAAGGTACCACCAACGGCACTACGTCTGATGCTAGTGGCAACTTCCGGCTCAACGTTGCGCCCAATGCCACGCTGGTTGTGAGTTTCATTGGATATGCTCCTCAGGAATTTCCCGTAGGTAATCGCTCTCAATTCAATATCGCTCTAAAAACCGACCAACAGCAACTGCAGGATGTAGTGGTGGTGGGCTATGGTACCCAGCGAAAAAAGGATTTGACGGGCTCTATTGTCAATCTGACCAGCAAAGATCTGGTACCTGTTCCTTCGGCCACCAGCGTCGATCAGATGATGCAGGGGAAAGTAGCGGGTGTGCAGATTACCCAAACGTCGGGCGCACCGGGCGGTAATGTCAACGTCATTGTCCGGGGAATTAGCTCCATTACGGGTGGCAACTCCCCCTTGTACGTTGTGGATGGGTATGCCATTGGTACGGGTGGTGGCGGGTCGGATTTGAGCAACTATGCGTCCAACTCCTATTCGGCCAGCGGGATTGCCAACAGCAGTTCAGTCAATCGGATCAATCCGTTGAGTATTATCAATCCGGCTGATATTGAGTCGATTCAGGTGTTGAAAGATGCATCGGCAACAGCTATTTACGGCTCGCGCGGCTCCAATGGGGTCATCATCATTACCACCAAACGAGGCAAACTCGGCAAGCCAACCATCAGCTTCGAACAATCGACAGGGATGCAGGAACTGGCGAAGAAACTGAAGCTACTCACCCCTCGCCAATACGCGGAATACGTAGCCGAAGGGCGCGACAATGCCTGGGTATTTGCTGGTGGAAAAGCGTCGGACCCCAACAGCGTTCGGAGTACGGCCACGCAGGTAAAACCCGAATTTCGTAACCCTGGCCAATTTGCCGATCAGGGCTACGGCACCGACTGGCAGGACGTTATTTTTCAGAAGGGCATGGTCCAGAACTACCAGCTATCGGCTAGCGGCACAGGCAAGGATGTGAGCTATTACGTATCGGGTGGTTATTTTACGAACAAAGGCATCATTATCGGCTCCGATTTCAACAAGTTTACCCTGCGCACAAACATCGACGCCCACCTGACCGAGAAGCTTAAAATCGGCGCTTCGTTTTCGGGTGCTCATTCCTACGGCAACTTCGCAAGGGCCGAAGGACACCTGCAATACCGGGGCCTGATTTCGGCAGCCCTCGCCAGCGACCCAACCATTCCGGTGTATAATCCCGATGGTACGCCTTATTCTGAATTCTCCAGCCCGACGGGTATTCCGGTCGAGAACCCAGTGGTGATTGCAGCCGAATTCTCGGACAAACGCAACAACTCCAACGTATTCACAAACAACTACCTGCAATACGAACTGATGCCCGGCCTGGTGCTGAAAACCTCCGTTGGAGTCAATTATTCCAACAACGTTACCCGTTTGTGGAAATCATCCAAGGTAGGATTAGCGACGAGCCGAACAGGGGCGGCAACCGCCGGAGCAACTGAAATCAAGAGCTTAAACTGGCTGAACGAAAACACGATCAACTACCGCCATAAGTTCGGTCAGCACGATATTGACGCACTGGCAGGGTATACGATTCAGAAAAGCTCCGACGAGATTTTACAGGCAGGCGCTACCGGCTTTTCGACCGACTATGTTCCGTTCCTGTCAGCCGGAACGGTATCCAACGGCACCAACTACGTAAGCGAATGGGCCATTATGTCTTGGCTGGCACGGGTAAACTACGGCTTCGCCAACAAATACTTGCTCACGGCGACCATTCGAACCGACGGTAGTTCTCGATTCGGTTCCAAAAATCGGTGGGGAACATTCCCTTCGCTCTCGCTGGCGTATCGGCTGTCGGACGAAGCTTTTATGAAACCCATTTCGGTCATCAGCGATCTAAAACTCCGGGCGAGCTACGGTATTGCAGGAAACAACCTGATTCCCAACTACGCTACGCAGGGATTACTGGGGGTATCGCGGACGGTATCGAACGGACAGATTGTCTCCGGCATTGTCCCGACGAGCTTGGCCAACGACCAACTGACCTGGGAACAATCCGTACAAACTAACCTCGGCATGGATCTGTCGCTGTTCCAGAACCGTCTGTCGTTCACCATTGACGCCTACCGGGCCTATAAAAAGAACCTGCTCCTAAACGTTACCTTACCAGCGGCATCGGGTTTCGGCAGTTCGGTGCAGAATATTGGCGAGGTTGAAAACAAAGGGCTTGAGTTGACGGTCAACTCGCAGAATATTGTGAAAGGGCCGTTCCAGTGGAACACCGATTTCAACATTAGCTGGAACCGCAATAAAGTTACGGCCCTTAATTCCGATGCCGCCCGAATTGTCACATCCGACTATCAGGTAGCGCAGGTCGGCTATGCTATCTCCAGCTTCCGGCTCCTGAATATTCTGGGTATTTTCCAGACGCAGGAAGAAATCAGCAAAAGCCCGATCCAAAATCCACGCGTTCAGCCCGGCGACTACAAATATCAGGATGTGGATGGCAACGGAACCATCAACACCTCGGACAAAACCATCGTCGGAACACCCTGGCCTAAGTTTACCTGGGGTTTCGGCAACCGGTTCAGCTTTAAGAACTTCAACCTGAGTGTCAGCCTGAATGGCTCGTACGGCAACCAGATTTATTTTCAGGGGGGTGAAGTCTCGCTCAATGACGCGGGAGTGCAGAATCAGTTAGCCGTTGTTGCCAACCGCTGGCGTTCGCCGGAAAATCCGGGGGATGGTCTTTATACACGGGCGATTCGCAATGACTATGCCTTCGGTTTCAGCGCGGGAACGACCAAATACCTGTTCGACGGCTCCTACACGCGCATCCGGGATGTGAATCTGTCCTACACCTTCCCGACAACGGTGGTTGGTAAGTTGAAACTTCAGGCCCTTTCGGTCTATGCCGACGTAACGAATCTGTACACCTTCACCAAGTATCCGGGCTACGACCCCGAAGGCAGCACAGGTGGCGATAATCTGGCGAAAAGTGGTGTCGACTTTTTCTCGTATCCAAACCCACGGACGTATACAATTGGCCTGCGTGTGACCTTTTAAATGAGCGAAAGAGTGAAAGAGTGAAAGAGCGCTAGTCGTTATTCAACCTTTCCACAAAACAGTTAATCACTCTTTCACTCTTTCGCACTTTCACTCTTTACATCTCATGAAAACGAAATTACTGGCCATACTCTTTCTGACGGCCACTTTAACTTCCTGCCATGATTTTCTGAATCTGAAACCAGCCTATCAGATCAGCGATCAGAACTTTTACCAGAATCAGAACGACTTCGAAACGGCACTGGTCGGTGTATACAGTACTTTCCGGGGGCTATACAGCAGCAGCAACATCTTGTACCTGACCGAGCTATCGACCGACAACGCCGAAATTCAGTGGTCGTCGCCCTCGGCTGATGAGATGCAGATGGATCAGAATGCGGTTACGCCGACCAACGCTTTTGTTCGGGGAGTCTGGAATATGTGCCTGTATACCATCTCACAGAGTTCAAACATCCTGAATCGGATCGATGCTGTAAATTTTGACCAGACAGCCAAGAACCGGATCAAAGGCGAAGCACAGTTTCTGCGGGCGTTCAGCTACTTCTACATGGTTCGGCTATTCGGCAATGTACCCATTACGAACACGACCTTTACCAGTCCGGCGCAGGTAGCCTCGGCCGATCTGACGCTGAAGCCTAAAGAAGAGGTTTACAAACAGATTCTGGCCGACCTGACCAGTGCCGAAAGTCTGCTGCCCGCCACCCTGAACGCCGACAAGACCCGCGCTTCGCAGATGACGGTGAAAGCCTTACTCGGCAAGGTGTACCTGACCCAACAGAATTACGATCTGGCCGGTACGAAGTTGAAGGAAGTGATCGACTCGAAGCAATATTCGTTAGTAGCCGATTATAAAACCCTGTCGACCAATGGCAATACCAATCTGGCCGAAACGATTCTGGAAGTGGATTATCTGTCGGGACAGTCGCTGGGCAACAATTATTCGGCGTTGTTCACACCCGCCATCACGAGTATGGCCATCTTTCCCAACAATTTGCAGGGATCAGGTCGTATCGTGCCGACGCTGGATGTCATTAAAGCCTATGAAACGGGCGATGTGCGTAAGGCCATTTCGGTCAATGACTCGGTCACCCTGATTGGCGGCAAGAAATCGTACAGTCGGTATGGCCTTAAGTTCGTTGATTTCAAAGCCGTTGATCTATCAGATGGAACGGTTTCATTTACCATCCTCCGCTATGCCGATGTGTTGCTGATGTATGCCGAAGTGCTCAATGAGCAAGGTAAACCAGCCGATGCCCTGCCTTATCTGAATCAGGTACGTCAACGGGCTAAGTTACCGACGTTATCTGGACTATCACAAGCCGATACCCGGCTGGCGCTGGAACGTGAACGACGCACTGAATTCCTGTTTGAAGGCCATCGCTGGTTCGATCTGGTTCGTACCGGACGCGCCCAAACTGTTCTGAACGCCCATTATGCCAGTCAGAAGCTGAACTTTTCGGTGCAGGATTACGAGTTGCTGTTCCCAATCCCGCAAGCCGAAATTGACCTCAATCCGGCTTTGAAGCAGAACCCGGGGTATTGATGATTCACCTCACCCCCTGCCCCCTCTCCTAAAACAGGAGAGGGGAGGTTAAGCCCCACGTTTTCTCCCCTCTCCTAAAACGGAGAGGGGCAGGGGGTGAGGTAAACACGGCTTAAATCAGCCTTTTCAATCCATGCGTACTCAACTAGTTATCATACTTAGCCTTGTCCTGTTGGGCTTTACCTACGATACGCCTAATCTGGATAATTCGACACTACGGGGTAAGCCGTTCAACAACATCACGCTGGAGCTGTCGCTAAAGCCGTTCAAGAAGAACGACAAAGCCTATATCGGACAGGTGGCGACAGAACTGTTTACGCAGTGGTCGTCGCTGCTGCGGCATACGGATACGGTATCGGTGATGCTCTGGACATCCGATGGGTCCGAAATCCTGGATTATACGGGGAAGCTGAATCAGCCGCTGGAATGGGCAAAATATATGGGCAATCCGAATACCGAACACGAAGTAGGTTCAGGCCCGGCCGACCTGTCGCTTCACCAGCGTGCGCTCCTGTACATGGACAACCCGCCCGCCTTTACCTACGGCGATCTCAAATACATCATCCAGTCGCTGAAAGACGCGGGCCAACGCATCACGGGAAAACCCATTCGTATCGGCGCTACCTTCGATCCGGGACCGGAGTTTGCTCACTCGGACTTCAAGTACAAAAAGCACCCCGAAATCCTGGGTGGCAATGCGATGGGCCATAAAACGATGGTCAGTTGCTACTCGACCCTGAACGCCGACAATCAGGCGTATGCGGGCTTTCCGAAAGGCATTCCAGCCAATACGCCTTTCGGGACCTTTCTGGGTCGCCAGAGCCAGCACTTCCTGACCGATCTGGGTTACGATTATATCTGGCTCAGCAACGGATTTGGGTTCGGGGTAGAAGGCTGGTCATCGACGGGCGCTATTTTCGACGGGAAAGCGTTTGCTGCCGAAAAGCTAGCGAATACTCGTGAGTTGATTGCGGGATTCTGGAACCTGTTTCGGAAAGAATGCCCTGGTTTTCAGATTCAGACGCGGGGCACTAACCTCTCTACAGGAGCTGATCTGGCCCGTGATGGGGTTGACCTCAAGCAGATTTACAGTGGACACTACAATATGCTGCCTCCCCCCAATTCACCCTGGGCGGCACTGGACAGTGACTTTGGACTCGAAATGGTGGGGTACATGTCAAGGATGGCCGAGCTGCCCGACGAACGGTATTTGTTTCGCTACTACACACACGATCCCTGGTGGGTGAACAGCCCCTGGCTTGACCGCTACGGACAGGAACCGCACGACATTTACTTGCCAATGGCCGTTGCCCGGATCAATGCCAAAGGAGAGATTAAATTGCCCACACACCTGAATTTTCTGACGGCCGATAATACGTACGGTGAAATGCCAGCTCAGGTGCCCGACGAGGTAACCCCGCATATTCTGAAAGCCCGTTATGATTCGCCAACGGCACCGGGGCCACTGGTTTGGGTGTATCCGTTCGAGGAATACCATACCTGGGCTTATAAGGATGGGAAACGCCTACCCGAAATTTATTATGGCGACTGGCTCATTCGACAGGCCATCAACAACGGCTTTCCGCTCAACACCATCCTGTCGACCAACTCCTTTCAGAACGTAGTGGCTGCTAAACCAGCGTATTTCAATGAATCGGTGTTGGTGTCGATTGTGCCTGAGGCTAATTCGTCGCTCGAAAAATCGCTGATTGATTTTGTGCAGAATGGTGGTAAACTGCTGGTATATGGTCCCGCCGATTATGCTGGCCCCGCGTTTATGAATCTACTGAATCTACAAAATACGTCGGCGCTGGAGGGCGATTTTCAAGTGAGCTCAACCATCAATTTCGACAAACTGGACAAGCCCTATCCCGACAAGATCACCCACCGGGCTTTGTTTTCGGGCGGTGGTGTATCTACGCAGGTGAAGAACAAAGCCGACGCTGGCACGAAGGTATTGGCGAAAATGACGCAGGACAGCAATAGCCGTGATGCGGTTTGGGTGCGTGAAAAACCAGATTGGAAAGGCGGTAAAGTGGCCTATGTACGGGGTACCAATTCCAGCAAGTTTACCGGTGGCAAACTCCTCACCCCCGATGATCCTGAACAAGTATTTACCGGCCCGTTGCTGATGCGCTACGTCCTGAATGAGTTCGGGCTGGACTACCGCGTCGACAAGAAAAACCCATCCGTCAAAAGTCCGGTTCTGGCCATTTCCCGGAGCAGCAATGGCTTTTTCTTCTCCGGTTATTGTCCGAATACGACCGTTACGCACCGATTCAAAATGCCGCAGGGCGCTCCACTGCTGACAGGCTACGAAACCGAGCTGACAAACGGATACGCAGTCTACAACCTGCCGAAAGCCTGGCATAAGGAAAGTCGCTTTTTTGTGGAACAGTCGGATGGCATCGTCTCCTGTCAGGAAATGACCTCCGGGGTCCAGCACATGAAACGCTGCGTACGACTGTCGGGCCTCCAAAACGCTACAGTACGCATTTATCCCGACGAAGGCGTTACGGAACAGGGGCTTCATGTGTATGCGAATACGGGCTATCCCTGGGGTAAAAAGCCACAGGCAGCCTTCAAACCCGGCGATAAAAAGTACGGCAACCACTATGTCGTTGAACATGCAACCGGCGATTTAGTGGTATTCTGGTGATAATAGAACCGCCCGTGCGGTTCTATCCTATACCCTCATACTTTCATGAAATTCATTTTTACACTCCCGGTCATTGGGCTACTCGCGGCTATGGGTTTATTTCATACGCCTGTCCCGCAAGCCGATACAATCAATTACGCGTCACTGAAAGAAGGGTTCAAAAATCCACCCATCCATGCCCGGCCCAAAGTGTACTGGTGGTGGCTCAACGGCTATGTCGATAGCCTTCGGTTAAAAGAAGAGCTACAAGCCATTAAAAAGGCTGGACTTGGCGGTGTCGATATTTTTGAGATCGGGCTTCCTCCTGCCAGCGACGCCAACCAGGTGATTCCGGCGGGGCCTGCTTTTATGGGCGATGCCTCGGTAAAAACCATTGCCATGGCCATCCGTGAAGCGGGCAAGCTGGGACTGGAGGTAGGCTTGAATCTGGCCAGTAGCTGGAACGCGGGTGGCAGTTGGGTACAACCCCGACACGCAGCCAAAACCGTTTATTTTTCAAAAATGGCCCTGAATGGCGCTACCCAACAGTCCGTTAAGCTGCCTTTCCCGACCATTACTCCCGACCGGCTAGGCAATAAGCGACCCATTGCGTATCGGCCCGATGGCAAACCTGCCTATTATGAAGAAATTGCCGTAATCGCGCTGCCTGCTGGTCAGACTGCCCCATTAGATACGACAAATATCATCAATGTATCAGCCTTTTTTGATCCTAAAACCGAACAGCTAACCTGGAAAGCACCCGCTGGAAACTGGGACATCTATCGGTACATCTGCTCCAATTCGGGCGAACAGTTGATCCGTCCCACACCCCATTCGGTTGGCCCAATCATCGACCATTTTGATTCGACGGCAACCCGGATGCATGTGATGTACTTCATTGACCGCCTGAAACCCTTGCTCGGGGACTTCAGCAAAAGTCCGCTCAAAAACCTGTACCTGGCCAGCTACGAAGCCAAGGAATTTACCTGGACGCCTACCTTGCCAGCCGCTTTCCGAAAACTACATGGTTACGACTTGTACAAGTTTCTGCCCGCCATTTTCAACAAAGACGGGTACCGACCCGAACTGGCGAAATCGTTTCAGTTCGACTTCGACAAAACGCTGTCGGAACTGATGATCAACAACCATTACCGAAAGTCGAAAGAGATTTGCAACAGCTATGGCTTACAGATCATTTCGGAATCGGGCGGGCCGGGTCACTTGCATCACATTCCGGTCGAAACGCTGAAAGCACTGGGCGCACTGGACGTTCCTCGCGGAGAATACTGGTACAACCGGGAGTTCTTCATGGAAGCCGATAAAGATAGCCTGGTCGATATGATTTATCTGGTAAAGGAGATTGCAGCCGCGTCCCACATTTACAAACGCGGCATCGTAGAAGAAGAGTCGTTTACCAGTTATTGGGACTGGCAGGAAGGCCCTTCCGACCTCAAAGCCCTGGCCGACCGCGCTTTCTGTGAAGGTATGAATCGACTGGTTATTCATGGGTTTACACATAATCCAACGGGCATGGGTTATCCGGGCATTGCGTATTTTGCCGGTACGCATTACAACGACCGCAATGGCTGGTGGCCCAAAGTCAAACCGTTCAACGATTACCTGGCCCGCATGTCGTACATCCTGCAAAAGACAAATTTTGTGGCTGATGTGCTCCATTATTATGGCGACAATATCCCCAATCTGATACCCCCAAAAAACACCCGCTTCGCCGTCGGGCCGGGTTATGATTATGAGGTAGTCAATACCGAAGTCTTGTTACGCGACTTGACAGTCGAAAACGGGAAATGGGTGCTGCCAGGTGTTGGCCAATATAGTGTTCTGCATATAGGTAACGAGGGGAAAATACCACCAGCCGTACGGGCCAAGCTCAAGCAGCTGGCGGCCAAGGGGGCCAAACTGGTGGAAGCAACCGGCTCCCCGCTCGAAGCGTTACAATCTATGGCTATTGGCCCCGACTTCAGCTACGATGGTCAGAAGGTCGATCAACGTCATGCACCCATCGATTACATTCATTATCAACACAACGGCCTGGACTTTTACCTAATCCGAAATACGACCAATAGCTGGGTTTCGAAAGACTGTTACTTCCGCCAATTGGCCAAAACGCCCGAACTCTGGAATCCTATATCGGGTGAGATCAGCGTCATTGCTTCGTATCAACGAGAGACGAATCGCATCAAAATTCCGGTTTCGTTACCACCTTACGGGGCCTATTTTGTAGTCTTTAGTCTTACTCCCACGGATACCAAAACCGTGGCTACAGGGCTGCAAAATACGACCTCCGCGACTCTCATCATGGCATTGGATGGTCCCTGGCAGCTTAGCTTTCCCAAAGGCTGGGGCGCTCCGGCATCGGCCACCTTTCCGAAACTGATTTCCTGGACTGAATCGGAGCAGAAAGGCATTCGCTACTTTTCGGGTATTGCGACGTATCAGCAAACCTTTCAGTATAAGCCCGTGTCTAGTAAAAACCAGCGGCTTTATCTGGACCTGGGCCGGGTTTCGAAACTTGGTGAGGTGTGGCTGAACAATAAACCGCTGGGCATTGTCTGGACGCCCCCTTACCGCGTCGATATTACGGATGCGATCAAACCCGGTTCGAACGTGCTGAAAGTAGAGGTAGCCAATACCTGGTCGAACCGCCTATCGGGCGATGCCCTGACGGGTGAAACGTTTACTAAAACTAACATCACCAAAGCCAATAAAAACCTGGTGTCCTGGGGTGAACTGCCACTCATTGAGTCGGGATTATTAGGACCGGTGAAGATTATTAGGTAGTGATTGAATGGTACTATGATTCAGCAATGTCAGTTACTAATAACCAACATGAAAAGTAAGTGTCCACCTTGAAATCTCTTTTCTATGCTACCTAAGTGTATTGTATTGTTAGGAATAGCCTTAGTCATAGTTTCAGTAGGACAGGCAACAACTTTCGATCCACCTACCCGTATTCAGGATGTGGTATACGGGCGGAAATTTGGTACGGCATTGACAATGGATGTGCTGAAGCCCGCAAAACCCAATGGTATCGGTGTCGTGTTTTTGATGAGTGGAGGGTGGCATTCTGACTACAGCATGATTGAGAAGCGGCTAAAGCACTTCCACTACTTCACAGATCGGGGACAAACCGTTTTTCTCATTCTACATGGCTCTGCTCCACGCTATCAGGTTGCCGAAGCCGTGCAGGATATTCATCGGGCTGTACGCTTCATCCGCTATCATGCGGCAGAATATGGTGTCAATCCGAATCGTTTGGGTATATCAGGGATGAGTTCGGGTGGACACTTATCTGTCTCAATTGGCACGGGCGTTGCCCGCAAGGAGTTAGCGGATACAGTCAAAACAACCGACCCTGTTGATCGAATATCCAGTCGTGTACAGGCAGTGGCCTGTTTCTTTCCTCCCGCCGATCTGGTCAATTATGGAAATACCGGACGGTTATTTGTCGAATGCGATACCGTCCGTCGTTTCTGGCCACAATTTGGTGTGGAAGGTAAAACCAGAGAGGAGAAGTTGAAAGTCATGGAAGACTTATCTCCCTACAATGCCATTAGCCGTGATGATGCCCCAACGCTAATTTTGCATGGTACGGTAGATCCTCTGGTCCCTCTTGAACAATCTGAGCGATTTATCACCAAATTGAAAGCGGCTGGCGTACCCGCTCAATTGATTATTCATCAGGGTGGAGCGCACGGCTGGGACGAAACCTGGGAGTCTAATTTGACCGTGCTAGCCAATTGGTTTGAAAAATATACAAAATAGAAAGTAGATGATAAAAACACTGCTTCTAATCGTAAGCTTACTAAATCTCTCCATTGTTGGCTTAGCCCAGCAAGCCGATTCAACGCAGTATTTAGCTACTGTCAAAAACGAATTAAATGCCGTCTGGCCGAAAAACCGAACCATTAACCTGGTCTTTCACGGGCATTCGGTACCAGCCGGTTACTGGCACGACCACGAAGTACATACACTGGAATCGTACCCGAACCTCCTGCTGGCTAAATTGAAAGACCAGTATCCGTATGCCGTCATCAATGTGATTGTCACGGCCATTGGGGGCGAAAATTCGATTAAAGGACAGTCGCGGTTCGAATCAGATGTACTCGTTCATAAACCCGATGTACTGTTCATCGACTACGCACTCAACGACCGCTTTTCCGATATTGGTAAAGTTCGGGAAGCCTGGGAAAAAATGATCCAATCAGCTCTGGCA
The DNA here is from genome assembly GCF_054776815.1 of Spirosoma gilvum. Lineage (NCBI taxonomy): Bacteria > Pseudomonadati > Bacteroidota > Cytophagia > Cytophagales > Cytophagaceae > Spirosoma > Spirosoma gilvum. The sequence continues at coordinate 120,276 of NZ_BAAHBH010000016.1, forward strand.
CAAAGGATACCCATTATTCTGCTGACGCCTACCCCCGACCAACGTTTGAACATACTCGATGACAAAAATCCACTAGAACCTTATGCGCAGCTCATCAGGCAACTGTCTAGTCAATACCATAGCGGTCTGGCCGATCCATACACGCCGTTTAAACTGATTGCCAAACGGGGCGAGTTAACAAACTACATGTCGCACGTGAACCACCCAAACAAAGCCGGGCATGAGGTTATTGTGGACGAGATACTGAAATGGTTCAGGAAGTAATCGAATTGGAAGGGCGCTGAAGCTGCTCGGGATTGGCTATAACGGCAAATTTATATTTATCGCCGTGGTAATACGACTGCTCGATCTCAACGATTTTATCGCCGGTGCAGACCACCGCACTATCCAGCACAAAAACGGGTGTCGGCTTACTCAGGTCAAAATTGGTGGTGTTTGGCTCCAGGATTTTTACGCCCAGCGTTTGCTGCACCTCCGCGATTTTCAGGTGGTAATTGTCTTCGTAGACTTTGAAGTACGAAATCTCCGTAGGCAGTCGATTGATCTTGGGACAAAGCGTCAACGAAATGTATTTTACCTCATCTTTGATCAGCAAATCGTCGGCATAGCGCAGTTGGTGTAGTTTCATAACCGGCCCATCGATAATAAAATGCCGCCCGTTAATCTCCGATGAAATACCATCCTGTAGAATCGTCTTTTCCAGCACAATATTCTTGGGTGTAAATCCTTCGGCTATCAGGCTGTCGTGAAACCCGCGCCGGGTCGCGTAGATAGACCCCAGGGTCCGTAACAGGTGATGGTCTTCGGTGCGATTGAGGACATAGGTCCCTTTGCCCTTAATGCGTCGGGCCCAGCCTTTCGATTCAATTTCGAGCAGGGTTTTTCGGGCCGTTGTATTGCTGATATGGAAGGTTTTAATCAGTTCGTTTTCCGATGGAATCTGGTCGCCCGGCTGCAACTCACCCCGTTTAATCTGGTCAATGATGCTTTCGCTAAGGGCAATGAATTTCGCCTTATGCGTTTCGGGTTCATCAACTGTTCGTTTCTTTTCCATTCGGTGCAGCAGTACCAACGTTTTCTGTTGCTAAGGTTATGGTATAATGTTGAATCTACTTTTTTGTCATCCCGTCCGGGACGTGTAGTTGAAGGAGGGATCTTTGGAAACTAATTATTCAATGGGCTCACCCGAAGATCCCTCCTTCCGCACCGGCGGACCGGTCGGGATGACAAAACCATTATCCCGCCAATGGCTTCGTGCCAACAGCACTTCTTTGCCCGATTCGCCCTGGCTTATCCGATGTAACAGCGTATCGGAGGTTTCCGTTGCCAGCTCAATCCGAAGTTGGTCGCGCCAGTGACTTTCGGTTCGGTAAACTAAATCAATTTCGGCTAATTCCCGCGTCTCCAGCCAGGAATCTGTAACGGATTCGAGCAACCAGCCTACATAAGCTACATTATTGACATGATGGTTCTGGTCGATACTTAGCCAGCCGACTTCAACCGTCTTGTCAAGATCAGACACGAAGGGGATAGTCTGAAAATCGGGCTTTGAGGAAAGCCGGGGTAGCGGCTCTGGCCCGGAAGGTGGTGTCAGGCTACGGATAAAATCAGGCATAGGCACCATCGTCCGTTTTTCGGTACTAAATACAAGCCAGGTACTAGTGGCATCGGCCAATAACGTATCATCCTCGGCCCGAACCTGAAAATCACGGTAGATAAAGTATTTCTCCACGGCTGTCGGATAGGTTGTCAGCCGAATGGTCTGCCCATACAGTGGATACTGGTGAATTCGCAGCCGAAACCGCATCAGCATCCAGCCAAATCCCCGACCAGCCAGATCAGCAATACCAATGCCATAATCCAGCGCATTTCGGTTGGCCGATTCCTGCATCTGGTTCATCAACGCTGTGAGGCTCATACGCCCAAAGGCATCGCACTCATACCCACGCAGGGTGAAGGTATCGGTTTGAATAAACGCCATACTGCAAAGGTACAACGGCTTAGAATTGGATTGACTATAACTATTTACTGAAAAACTTATCCTATTCTGCTAAGTTGCTATATATTTGCTAAATTGACATAGATAACTTGTATGGCCGCTCCAAAATGCCCAAAATGCAACTCGACCGATGCTGTTCGCAACGGTATTATCAATCAGCGGCAACGCTTCCGCTGCCGACAGTGCAATTACAATTTTACGGTCGATAAAGTCGGCAAAGGGATCAGCACCTACTACGTTATTAAAGCCCTTCAGTTGTACATCGAAGGGGTTAGTTTCCGCGAAATTGAGCGGTTATTGGGCATCAGCCACGTTTCGGTGATGAACTGGGTCAAGAAATACCAGATCAAAGTGCCGGAGAAAAACACGTATCATCCTACCTATAAAATCCTCAATCATAAAGAACTAGCCGAGTTCATTACGAACAAGGACAATGTGGAAGGGGCCGGGATGATCATTACCGAATTGGGCGATAAGTTCATGCTCATCAAATGGGAGCGCTTCCGGGATTAAGCACCGAATGCCATCCTATATCTAGCAGAATTGGCCAAAATTTGAGCCCATAAGCCTTTCTATAGAAAATTAGCATATCATCATCATCGAGTTGCACGCATTGGGAAAAGAGAAGCAGTTTTGAATCGCTTAACCTAAACTTCTTCCTGACCAATGAATGCATTTTCGAACCTTCTGCTGTGGGCTGGCGCTTCGCTACTAGTTAGCGCCAGCCTGTCACAGTCAGCTCAGGCACAGACCAATACGGGGCCACAGGCAACGGGAAATACGACGATGATACCAATGGCTTCGTCGGCGGCTAATGTGCCAATCAATGCATCGGCAACCACCTCGCCGGCTAATTCCCCCGCAACAGCCAAACCCGCCGAGACATCAACTTTTACGGTCAAGTTTACCGGCTTTGTGCGCAACGATGTTTCCTGGGACTCGCGCCAGACGGTGAGCCTGCGCGAAGCTTCGGTTGACCTGTATGCGAAAGACAAACAACTTGACATCAACGGCAACGACATCAATGCCGTACCGAATTTAAATATGCTGGGCATCAACAGCCGGTTGGGTGTTACGTTCAACGGACCCGATGCCTGGGGCGCTAAAACATCCGGTTTACTGGAAATGGAATGGTTCGGGCCGTCGGACGCAGCCGTTGGGGGAGTACGGCTGCGCCACGCCTGGGCAAAGCTGGACTGGGCCAAAACGCAACTGGCGTTTGGCCAGTTCTGGCATCCGCTGTTTGTGACAGACTGTTTTCCCGGCGTTATCAATTTCAACACCGGTATTCCATTTCAGCCGTTCAACCGCAGTCCGCAGATTCGCCTGACCAAACATCTGAATGCCGACTGGCACCTGATCGTAGCGGCTATTGCCCAGCGCGATTTTACCAACTTAGGCATCAATGGTAGTTCGTCCGAATACCTCCGCAACACTTCTGTACCGAATCTGCACGCCCAGCTTCAGTTGAAACGCGAAAAAGTACTGGCTGGGATTGCCTTCGATTATAAGGTGATTCGGCCTCGACTATCGGTAGGCAGCGGCACCACGCTTCAGGAATTGAATGCTACTGTGGGGAGTACAGCCATAATGGGCTATCTGAAAGTGGTGAGCAGCCGGGCCACGTTTAAAGCCGAAATTGTATCGGGCTCAAACCTGACCGATCATGTGATGCTGGGTGGATTCCTGGCCTACGGCACCAATGGTATCGAATCGTCGTACAAGCCCGTCAAAATCACGTCGATGTGGGCAGAAATTCACGGAAATGGCAAACGAGTAGTACCGGGACTGTTTGTGGGGTACTGCAAAAATGCCGGTAACGATCCGAACGCGATTGCTGCTTATGGCCGGGGAATCGGCATAACGGGTCGTGGTGGTATCGACAACCTGATGCGGATTGCTCCCCGTGTCGAGTTCATTGCAGGCAAGTTCAAAATAGGCACTGAGTACGAATACACGACCGCCGGTTATGGCACCTCCAACTCCGATGCCCGCGTGACCAGTGTCGAGGCTATTTCAAACTCGCGTCTGCTGCTGACCACCACGTTTGCTTTCTGACCATTCTATAGGAAAATAGACTATTTTTAGGTAATTATTGACTCTTTTCAAGGGCTTTGACTAGTTCGCATACAGAAACTGCTTTATCAATAGCCAGCCTTGTTTTAAGCTCATTTTCGAATCGTTCCTTAACCCCTTAAATACACTAATCGCATATGGTTGCATCTCCTGCACCTGCCAAAAAATCAACGACCAATACCCGCTCGTTAGTTAGCATTATTGGTGCGTCGTCAGTTGGTACCCTCATCGAGTGGTACGACTTCTACATCTTCGGTTCGCTGGCTACTGTACTGGCTACCAAGTTCTTTCCCGAAGGTAACCCAACAGCCGCTTTCCTGTCGACACTCGCTACGTTCGCTGCCGGGTTCGTGGTACGTCCTTTTGGGGCACTATTTTTCGGTCGTCTGGGCGATCTGATTGGCCGTAAGTACACCTTCATGGTTACGCTCCTGTTGATGGGTGGTGCCACGTTTGCTATTGGTCTGATACCGAGCTATGAGACCATCGGTTTTCTGGCTCCCGCTTTGGTCCTGATTCTTCGTCTGTTGCAGGGGCTGGCCCTGGGTGGTGAATACGGTGGTGCTGCTACGTACGTCGCCGAACACTCGCCCGTTGAAAAACGGGGTTACTGGACTTCCTGGATTCAGACAACGGCCACGGCGGGTTTGTTTATTTCGTTGCTGGTCATTATGGCCACCCGTGTTTCGCTGTCGAAAGAAGCGTTCGATGACTGGGGCTGGCGCGTACCGTTCTGGGTGTCGATTATTATGGTAGCCGTTTCGTACATCATCCGCCAGAACATGCATGAATCGCCCCTGTTCGCTAAAGCAAAAGCAGAGGGCAAAACATCGGCCAATCCTCTGAAAGAGAGCTTTGGCAATAAATACAACTTCAAATTTGTGTTGCTAGCACTTTTCGGTGCAACGATGGGGCAGGGCGTAGTTTGGTATACGGGTCAGTTCTATGCCATGAGCTTTATCAAGACGGTTTGTAGCGTCGATGCCATGCAGTCGGATGGGCTGATGTCGATCGCGCTACTGATGGGCACGCCCTTCTTCGTGGTCTTCGGCTGGTTGTCGGACCGGATCGGTCGCAAGCCGATTATGCTAGCGGGGATGCTGATTGCCATTCTTTCGTACCGGACGTTATACGAAAACATCTACCAGACTACCAATCTGAAAAACAAGCAGGAGATCACGGAAAAAACGACCTCTGAAACGACGGTTGCTGCCGATCCGAAAGCCGCTGGTGTATCGATCAATACCCTGACCGTCAAAAAAGAATACACCGATGGCACAAAATTGACCGAGGTGACCAAAACCAAAATTCTTAGCGACCCATCTGCCGAACCAGCTAAACCGGAGATCAAGAAAACCATTACGATCAATGACAGCGACCGCTGGACGCTGATCTGGCTGGTATTTGTTCAGGTCATTTTTGTAACGATGGTGTACGGCCCCATTGCGGCTTTCCTGGTTGAGATGTTCCCGACCAAAATCCGGTACACGTCTATGTCGCTTCCGTATCATATCGGGAATGGGGTATTTGGAGGATTGCTGCCGGCTGTGGCTACCTATCTGGCCACCAAAGCCAAGGATGCCAATACGGCTGCCGAAAAAGCCGGTGAACTCATTCCCAATGCCGCTCCGTATCTGGAAGGACTGTGGTATCCGATCATCGTAACGGCCGTTTGCCTGGTTATTGGTGTATTCTATATCAAAGACAAGCGAGTAACGGATTAAGATTTACCCCTCCCCAACCCTCCCCTGAAAGCAGGGGAGGGCGACTTTCCGATATTGTCAACATTACATAAAATCATTTACAAAATCCTCGTACCGATAATCATCATGAACGCGATAAAACGAATTCTGGGTATTGTATGGCTGGCGATAGCTGCGCTGGCCGGTTATTTTGGCATTTTCCAGTTTGGGCTGCCCAAGCTGGCTACCGGCAAGCAGGAAGACCTTGTCTTCGGTATCATTATCCTGTTTGTCCTGATGCCGATCATTGTCGGCGGACTGGCTGTTTTCGGCGTTTACGCACTCCAGAACGAGTACGCCGACGAAGCGTAACCTCACCCCCGCCCCTCTCCTAAAACAGGAGAGGGGGGTTAGAGACGAACTATTTACCCGACGCTACCAATCCGAAAATCAGCCAAATTTTCGTGTCTGTGTCAAATCCCTGTGTCTGTGTCCTCACAGACACCTATGCGTCAGCAACGGTACCATCCGGCTGGGTATCTGTGAGGACACAGATACGGGGATTCGGCCAACCATTCGTTACATTGGAAGAATACCAGTAATTACAGAATCAGTCTTTCCTGCCTACCCACCGTGAAACGCGCCCGCCTTCTTTTTCTGAGCCTACTGTTTGTGCTGCTGTTCAACGAGCCGGTGATTTCCATTGTCAACCGGCCCGTTCTGGTAGCAGGATTACCCATGCTGTATGCGTATGTACTGGGCGTTTGGGCGTGTATGATTGCCCTGATTGCCTGGGTATTACACCGTTCACGCTCGGCCGACAACTCGTCCAATTCCGATGAATAGCCTTACGATTGTCGTCTGCTCGCTGCTGTATCTAGGCTTGCTGTTCGGCATTGCTTTCTGGGCCGAACGTCGGGAACGGACACTGGTAGCCCGGCAGAAACAGAGCCTGCTCAACAATCCCTACATTTACGCGCTCTCGCTGGCGGTATATTGTACAGCCTGGACGTTCTACGGAAGTGTGGGGCAGGCGGCCACGCAGGGCATCAACTTTCTGTCGGTCTATATTGGACCAACGCTGGCGGCTCCACTGTGGTGGATCGTTCTTCGGAAGATCATTCGTATCTGTAAAGTACATCGTATTACCAGTATTGCCGACTTTATTTCGGCTCGCTACGGGAAAAACCGGGGGCTGGGTATTTTGGTGACGATCATTTGTGTAGTCGGAATCATCCCCTACATCTCCATTCAGTTAAAAGCCACGGCCGTTAGTTTCGCCCTCCTGTCGGGCCAGGCATTGGGAGCGCACAAGCCGTCCTTCCTCGCTGATCAGGCGTTTTATATGACGCTGTTACTGGGCGCATTCACCATTTTGTTTGGTACGCGCAAACTGGAAGCCACCGAACGGCATGAAGGGTTGGTAACGGCCATTGCCTTCGAGTCGCTGGTCAAGCTAATTGCCTTCCTGGCCGTAGGGTTATACGTTACGTTTGGGCTGTTCGATGGGCCTGGCGATATTTTCGGACGCGCCAGTCAACAACCTGCCTTACAGGCCAGCCTTACCTTTGGTCCGGGGCATTCGTCGGCCGACTGGTTCTGGTACACGCTGCTATCCATACCGGCGATTTTGTTTCTGCCCCGTCAATTTCAGGTAGCCGTGGTCGAAAATGTGGACGAGCGCCACCTCAATAAAGCCATGTGGTTGTTTCCGCTTTACCTGTTCTTGATTACGCTGTTTGTATTGCCCGTAGCGTTTGGCGGTAAATTGTGGTTTGGCAATACGGGTCTCGATGCGGATGGCTACGTTCTTTTGCTCCCCCTGATGACAGGTCAGAAAGGGCTGGCGCTGCTCGCTTACATCGGTGGGTTGTCGGCTGCTACGAGCATGATTATTGTGGAAACGACGGCCCTGAGTGTGATGATCAGCAACAACGTGGTGATGCCCTGGCTGGTTAGTCGTCCGGCCTGGCAACTGAAACTGGGCAATCAATCGAGTCGATTTGTGATGTACACCCGGCGGCTGGCCATCCTAACTCTACTGCTGATATCATACGGGTATTACCGCGATGTATCGGACCGGTTTTCGCTGGTTTCGGTGGGTATGATTTCCTTCGCGGCAGTAGCTCAGTTTAGCCCGGCTATTATTGGTGGCATCTGCTGGAAAAATGGTGCTCAGGCCGGGGCACGACTGGGGCTTATTGTCGGTACGACTATCTGGTTCTACACCCTGATTGTTCCCACGCTGGTGCCGGTTTTATTACCCGAATCGTTGCTGACCGATGGCCCGTTCGGACTGAGTTTTCTGAAGCCACAAGCCCTGTTTGGCCTGAACAGCCTGACACCCATTGCCCACTCGGTATTCTGGTCGCTGTTTTTCAATGTGGGCTGTTATGTCTGGGGTTCCATCAACCGACCTCAAACGGCACTCGATCACAATCAGGCCATTCTGTTTGTCGATGTGTTTCAGTTCAACCGCCCGTCCGAAAACACCGCCATCTGGAAAGGGAAAGTCTCCGTCGATGCGTTACGCAAGCTGCTGATCACGTTTTTCGGTCCCGAGCAAAGCCAGAAAACCCTTGAACGATTCGCCCGGCGCAACCGTCTGATTGATCGTCAGTCGTATGCCGATCCGGGGCTGGTAACGTTCACCGAAAAAATGCTGGCCGGGGCCATTGGTACCGCTTCGGCCCGCATTCTGGTGTCGTCTATTGCCAAAGAAGACCCGATTACGGTTGATGAGATTATCCGAATCCTGAAAACTTCGCAGGAACTGATGACCGTCAACAAGGAACTGGAGCGGAAGTCGAACGAGCTGCAGCAACTGACCCAGCAGCTTAGCGAAACCAACGAGCGACTGAAACAGATGGACCAGCAGAAAGACGAGTTTCTGTCGACCATCACCCATGAGATTCGTACACCGATTACCTCCATCCGGGCCCTGACCGAAATTCTGCACGACAACGACGATGTAGATACGGCCACCCGGCAGCAATTTCTCGGAACCGTCATTAAAGAATCGGAACGGCTTACCCGGCTCATCAATCAGGTACTGGATCTGGAACGGTTCGAGTCGGGCCGGATGCGGCTTCATCTGGAGCCCCTTCTCCTGCGCGAAGTCATCAAAGACGCCGTTGAAGCCACCGCCCAACTGGCTTCGGAGAAATACGTGGCTGTTCAGTTTCTGGCCGATTGCCCGCCCACGCCCGTCGTGGCCGACCGTGACCGGCTCATGCAGGTGTTGATCAACCTGTTATCGAATGCCATCAAATTCTGTGAAGCCGAAAAAGGTCGGATTATTGTTCGGTTGGTAGTGGAAGGCGATACTTGTAAAGTGAGTGTTTGCGACAATGGTGCGGGCATCGATCCGGCGCTTCATTCGCTCATTTTCGAGAAGTTTTACCAGGTGCAGGGCGATCACCGAAAACCGAAAGGCAGTGGACTGGGATTGGCGATCACGAAAAAAATCATAGAATTGCATAACGGTAGTATCGATGTAGACAGCCAGCCCGGACACGGTTCGGTGTTTACCTTTCAATTGCCGTTATCCACAGGGTAGCCCTTCCGGTTTTCGGTATCAGTCAGCGTAGTAACGCCCTGTTCCTGACTACTGATGGGAACCGTAAATAGAGCGTTATGGCTAATGTACTGATCGCCGACGATGAGCCGAATATTCTGCTGTCGCTGGAGTTTTTGATGAAAAAAGAAGGGCACAAGGTTTTCATTGCCCGCGATGGTGGCGAAGCGTATGAGTTACTGCAACACCACAAACCCGATCTGCTGATGCTGGATATCATGATGCCACACATGGACGGACTCGAACTTTGCCGGTACGTAAAAAGCACAGATGGGTTTCAGCATAGTAAAATCATTATTCTGAGTGCCAAAGGAAAAGAAGCAGATATACAACGCGGATACGAATCGGGAGCCGATCTCTATGTTCCCAAACCCTTTTCGACCCGCGACCTGGTTGCCAAAGTAAATCAACTCCTGTCAGCCTGACCCCTGGCCAACTACGTCTGTTTGTTATGGCGTTACATGGGGAAGCTGTCAGAAACTAAACCCCAATGACCATGGAAACGCGGATGCTTTCCTATACTGATGAATATCGGCGAAGTCTGGATGAGCCAGCCGCCTTTTGGGCCGAGCAAGCCGGTGAAATTCCCTGGTTTCGCAAGCCGGGCCGCATTTTGTCGACCGACTCGGCTGGTCTGACCCGCTGGTTTGCCGGGGGTAAACTCAACACCTGTTATGCCGCCGTCGATTACCATGTCGAAAACGGTCGGGCCGATCAAACCGCGCTAATTTATGACTCGCCCGTTACGGGTACCATCCGCCAATTTACCTACACCGAACTCCGTGACGAAGTTGCGCAACTCGCCGGTACGCTGAAGCGGCTGGGGGTGCAACGAGGGGATACTGTGGTCATTTATATGCCGATGGTACCCGAAGCGGTGTTTGCCATGCTGGCCTGCGCCCGCATAGGTGCCATTCATTCGGTTGTATTTGGTGGGTTTGCCCCGCATGAACTGGCGTTACGTATCGATGATGCTCATCCGAAAGTTGTTTTGTCGGCCTCCTGCGGTATCGAGTTCGACCGAGTTATTCCTTACAAACCTCTGCTGGACGAAGCACTGCGCCTGGCCTCTTTTGCGCCTACCCATTGCCTGATTTTACAACGCCCAATGCTCGAAGCGGAATTAACGCCCAGCCGCGATCTGGACTGGATTACTGCCGTTCGACAATCGCTCAAGGCCAGTATTGTTCCGGTTAATGCAACCGACCCGTTGTATATTCTTTATACGTCCGGCACGACTGGTAAGCCGAAAGGAATTATCCGGGATAATGGTGGCCATGCGGTGGCCCTCAAATACAGCATGCGAGCCGTTTACGATGTTCAACCCGGCGATACGTTCTGGGCCGCTTCGGACCTGGGCTGGGCTGTAGGGCATAGTTATATCGTCTACGGGCCTTTGCTGCACGGTTGTACCACTATTCTGTTCGAAGGCAAGCCCGTTCGAACACCCGACGCGGGTACGTTCTGGCGGGTTATTCAGCAACATGGGGTCAAGGCTTTTTTTACGGCTCCAACGGCGTTTCGGGCCATCAAAAAAGAGGACCCGGAAGGATTACTCCGCCAGCAATACGATTTATCATCCCTGAAATACCTGTTTGTGGCGGGTGAACGCTGCGACCCACCCACGCTGCACTGGCTGGAGCAAACGGTAGGCGTTCCGGTCATCGACCATTGGTGGCAAACCGAATCGGGATGGCCGATGGTTGCTAATCAGATGGGAGTTGAGCCGGTTCCTGTCAAGGCCGGATCATCGACCCGTCCGGTAGCGGGTTTCGATTTGCAGATTCTGGATGAAAACGGTCAGCAGCTTGGCCCCAACGAAGAAGGATACGTTTGCCTGAAACTGCCGCTGCCGCCCGGTTGCCTGCCGACGCTCTGGAACGATACACCCCGTTTCCGACAGTCGTATATGAGCCGTTTTCCGGGCTATTACCTCACGGGTGATGGTGGGTATGTCGATGCTGATGGGTATGTGTTTATCATGGGCCGTGTGGATGATGTGATCAACGTGGCTGGGCATCGGCTATCGACCGGCGAAATGGAAGAGATTGTGGGTGGCCATCCTGCCGTTGCCGAATGTGCGGTGGTCGGTATTGCCGATGAACTACGAGGGCAGCGACCCATTGGCCTGGTTGTGCTGAAAGATGGGGTTTCGACCGAAGAAGGTACATTGGAGACCGAACTGGTGGCCATGATTCGCGATAGGATCGGAGCCGTTGCCTATTTCCGTCAGGCTACCGTCGTGAAGCGGTTACCCAAAACCCGATCCGGCAAAATCCTACGCAAAACCATCCGTCAGATTGCCGATGGCGAACCGTTCACAATGCCTTCTACGATTGATGACCCGGCTATTCTGGATGAAATTAGGAATCGTTTATCGGAGCGTGGAATTGGCAATGCGTTTGCATTTGCTGGTTTGTAATGGCGACCGATTCCAAAGCATTCTATCAAGTTTATGACGTATCCTATCAAAGCCCTCAAATCTATAGCAATTTAGCAATTTTTGACTTTTAATACTCCAACCCTTTGGCTGTATCTTCCTACTTTTACCTGTCCTTACTTAGTTCGGCTGGACGGTATCCGTAGCGTTGATTGACCAGCCATCAGAAACCCTTTTGTACCCATGCGTATCAGAACCTTTGACGAATATCAATCGGCTTACCAACACAGTGTTGAAGACCCGGAAAGCTTTTGGGCCGAAATTGCCCAGGAATTTCAATGGCGCAAGCCCTGGAAAAAAGTACTGCAATGGAATTTCCAGCAGCCCGACATAAAATGGTTTTTAGGTGGTAAACTCAACATCACCGAGAACTGCCTGGACCGACATGTGCACGAAAAACCGAACTATCCGGCCATCATCTGGGAACCGAACGACCCCGCTGAGCCAAGCGTTACGTTTACCTACAAAATGCTGCACGAGTACGTTTGTCGTTTTGCCAACGTACTGAAACGCAACGGTGTACAAAAAGGCGATCGGGTTTGTATCTACATGCCGATGGTGCCGGAACTGGCCGTTGCTGTATTGGCCTGTGCCCGCATCGGAGCCATTCATTCGGTGGTATTTGGCGGTTTTTCAGCTCAGTCCATTGCCGACCGGATCAACGATGCGCAGTGTTCGGTGGTGATCACTTCGGATGGTGCGTTACGGGGCAATAAAGCCATCCCGATGAAAGATACAGTCGATGATGCGCTTATTGGTTGCCCTTCGGTGAAACGAGTCATTGTCTTGACCCACACCCGCACCGCCGTTTCGATGCTGAAAGGCCGCGATGTATGGTGGGAGCAGGAAATGAAGCAGGTTACCTCCGACTGCCCTGCTGAAGTTATGGATGCTGAAGACCCGTTGTTTATTCTGTACACGTCGGGTTCAACCGGTAAGCCCAAAGGGGTGGTTCATACCTGCGGGGGCTATATGGTCTTTGCGGCCTATACGTTCCAGAATGTGTTTCAGTATGAACCCGGCGATATTCATTTCTGCACCGCCGATATTGGCTGGATCACCGGACATAGTTATATCGTCTATGGGCCACTGCTGAATGGGGCTACGTCGCTCCTGTTCGAAGGCGTACCGACCTGGCCCAATGCCGGACGGTTCTGGGATATTGTCGACCGTCATCGCGTTAATATCCTGTACACTGCCCCAACGGCCATTCGGTCGCTGATGGGTTTTGGATTGGAACCACTGGAAGGTAAAGACTTGAGTTCACTACGGGTTTTAGGCTCGGTTGGTGAGCCGATCAACGAAGAAGCCTGGCACTGGTACGATGAGCACATTGGCAAAGGCAAATGCCCCATTGTGGATACCTGGTGGCAGACCGAAACGGGCGGGATTCTGATCTCTCCACTGGCGGGTATTACCAAAACAAAACCAACCTATGCCACGCTACCGTTGCCGGGTGTGCAACCGATATTGGTAGACGAAAATGGCAAGGAAATCGAAGGCAATGGCGTGAGCGGCAACCTGTGCATGAAATTCCCATGGCCGGGTATTTTACGAACGACCTGGGGCGACCATGAGCGGTGCCGCACTAATTATTTTGCTACGTATCCGGGCTTATACTTTACCGGCGACGGCTGTCTCCGCGATGAAGATGGGTATTACCGCATCACGGGTCGGGTCGATGACGTGCTAAACGTGTCTGGCCACCGGATTGGTACGGCTGAGGTCGAAAATGCCATCAATATGCACACGGGTGTGGTCGAGAGTGCTGTAGTGGGTTATCCGCACGATATCAAAGGACAGGGTATCTACGCCTACGTCATTGCTGAAAGCGACCCCGATCATAGCGCCGATCTGATCCGTCGGGATATTCTGGCGACGGTTAGCCGGATTATTGGCCCAATTGCCAAACCCGATAAGATTCAGTTTGTCAGTGGATTACCGAAAACTCGTTCTGGTAAAATCATGCGTCGGATTCTACGAAAGATTGCCGAAGGCGATGTTTCGAACCTGGGCGATACGTCTACCTTACTTGATCCAACAGTAGTTGAGGAGATTAAAGCGGGTGCGTTGATCGAAATAAAAGCCTGATTGCCTAAAATAACCGGAATAGAAAAAGGGTTGAGAACAGTTCTCAACCCCTTTTCTATTCCGGCAAATCTCTAATTTAAGGATTTGGAATCGCTTTTACTTCAATTTTAGCACCACCAGCCGTCGAAAAACCGTATGATTTGATCAGGGCCAGCCAGGTCTGATCGCTTGGATCGGTCGAGTTACCAGCAATCTGACGGCTGAAGTTTAGGTTCGTTTCGGTCAGGTTATCGATGGTCCAGGTATCGACCGCCCCACCAGAGCTGTTAATAATAAAGGCTGTTTCGCCCGTATTAAATTTCCAGGTACCCGTTGTTGTCGTGCCAGGCAGGATCACCTGCGAAAACGAGCCATCGGATTTGAAATTCATATACGACGTCGAAAAATCAACCAGATTGCCCGCACCGCCCCCTTTTGTGTAGGCCGTTACAGGTATGGCACCGAGTGTAACCGTTGCTGTCTGAAACTGCCAGTTGCGTGCGATCAGATCCGATTTCGTTTTTGCGGCAGGCGTATCATCTTTTTTACATCCCCAAAGGAGCGTTACACTTAGAAAAAATAGAGCAAAAAGCTTTTTCATAATTTGGTCAACAAAGAGAAGTTTAGTGAATTTTTTATTCAAAGTAAGTCAATAAATAGGAAACCTACTGTTTGTTATAGACTAAAAAAATAGTCCCGAATGTCAGTATAAGGTGCGGCTGTTGTAAAAGTCTGCTTATTTTATTGATTATGAATCATGTTTCATGTTATAAGCGTACGTGTACGGATACGTATGAAAATCAGCCTAATTCCTGTATAGATGACGTCTTAAGTTGGTACGAGTATGTTCGGGAGTTGAATACATTCGTGGGCGCTTAAGAAATTTTAATGTTTTCGGGTATGAGTTTACGTTGTTTCGTACGAGCGTCAACAGCTACCAGTGTAATAATAGCGGAGAGAAAAAGTGAACCTGCCATGAAAATGTAGGATGCGCCAAAACCACCCGTTTCACCATTGAGATAACCTACTACATAAGCGCCAATAAATGAACCTAATGCCCCAAAACTATTGATCAGCGCCATCGCTCCGCCAGCTACGTTTTTGGGCAACAGGTCAGGGATAATGGCAAAGAAAGGCCCGTAAGGAGCGTACATAGCCCCACCCGCAATAATCAGCAGGACAAAGGAGATCCAGAATTGATCGGCGCCAATCAGGTATGATGCGTAGAAGGCAACGGCTCCCAGCAAGAGGAACGGCCAGACAAACGCTTTTCGATTCAGGGTCTTGTCAGAATAATAGGAGGCACTCAGCATGCCGATAATGGCCAGCACATACGGCACCGACGATAACCACCCCGTTTCGACAATGCTCATGTTGGGGGCAGCCTTTATGATGGAGGGTAACCACATCACGAAGCCATACACCCCAATGCTCCACAAGGCATACTGAAGACTCAGCAAAATGACAATTCGGGACTTAAACGCTTCGCCGTAATTTTTAACCGGCTTTATTCCTTGTTGTTCTAGCCGGAGTTGCTCAGCAACGACTTCTTTTTCGGCCTCGGTGAGCCAGTTGGCATCTTTAGGGTTGTCATCAACTAATCTCCACCAGAAAAAGGCCCAGACAACAGCCGGAAGTCCTTCCAAAATGAACATCCAGCGCCAGCCAACGGATTTGATCAGATAGCCCGACAGAATCGACATCCAGAGAATGGTGGCCGGATTGCCCAGAATTAAAAACGTATTAGCCTGCGAGCGCTCCGCCTTGGTGAACCATCGACTCAGGAAAAGCAGCATGGAGGGCATCACCGCACTTTCGACCACGCCCAGCATAAACCGAATAACGATCAGCAGATTCACATTGCTCACAATACCCGTCGCTACAGCAAGGCCACCCCAAAGGATTAACGACCAGAAGATTAGCTTTTTCGCACTTTTCTTTTCGGCATAAACCGCTCCAGGCACCTGAAAGAAAAAGTACCCCAGAAAAAACAATGACCCTAGCAACGATGACATGGCCGGGGTAATGTGCAGATCGGTAGCCATACCACTCGCGGCCCCAAATCCGAAATTGGCTCGGTCCAGATAAGCCAGGCTATAGGTAATGAAAGCGATGGGCAACAGTCGGTACCAACGGGATTTAGCAAGGGGCTGATTCATCAGTTAATCAGAAGGATCAATAATTCGTTGAGTGGAAAAGCTGAAAGCGACAGAAACTTTACTGCCTATTGGGCAAAAATAGCTTGGACATAGAAGGATGCATTACTACGCCCGGCTTCTGGCTCCCGTGTCTGTGTCCTCACAGACACCTTCCCGGATGGAGCTGTTGCTGACGCAAAGGTGTCTGTTTCTTCTCAGACACGGGGATGGCCGACAAATGACTACGAATGCCCATACATAACAACCAATGACCGTTTATTTCTTCGCCCAGATCAGTCCATAATCCATCTGCGTAGGAAGGTTGTCAGGGGTTGGATGTAAACCTGCTTGTGTAAACCAGCTCCGGTATTCGGCCCGGCTGTAGCAGCGGCCTTTGGTGTTCCAGAATAATTGAGCAGAGTAATCGGTAACGGCCAGCGGGCCGTCCAGCGCATCGTTCAGAAAGGCATCATGGACCCACAGCTCGCCACCCGGTCGAAGTGCGTCGGCAAAGCGTTGGGCCAGTAGCTGACAGGTCGGTGTGGGCCAGTCGTGGAAGAGGCTGGCCGCCAGCAGAATATCCGTTTGCGGCAATGCATCGGTCAGCATATCGCCCGGCAGAAAGGTCACTCGCTCGTTGACCTGTGCCGCTCCGGGCCGACCGCTCTGGGTAAATTCTTCCAGCAGTTCGGCCGCAACCGCCAGCACAGCCGGGCGGTCTAGTATGGTCGCAGTAGAGGTTGGGTTTGCCAATAACCACTCGTAGGTATAAAAGCCCGTACCACCCGCAACATCGAGCAGATGCCCTTCGCGTTTGGTTAGGTTGGCGGCAACAATGGGCGACAGATGACGGGCGCGACCAGCCAGGCCAAGGGTCAGAAAACGAGCCAGTTCGGGGTCATCCATTGGCGATGGACTGTCATCGTCTTTGACAAATGAAATGCCTTCCGTTGCCTCAAGCGGTCCATCATTCCGAAGTCGGGCGGCCATTTCTACAACACCCGCATCCTCTTTTTCCAGACCTAAATAGCCGGTTAGATTAGGTGTGTTTGCCTGAGTGATATACTTTCCTAACTCGGTTACGTAAAGTTGCCCCGCCTGATCAAAGGCTAGTAAATCCATCGCGCAAAGAGCCGGAAACAGAACCATGGCTGGTCGTTCGGCCAGATTGAGTCGACTACTGAGTTGAGCTATTGGCAGCGATCCGGTCCCTAACGCTTCAAAAACAGGTAGATGATGAACGGCGGCAATCAATAATCGCGAGCCAAACATCGCTCGTAAATGACGGGTAATTGGGGCTAAATCGAGTGGAGAAGAATCCGGCATGAGAAAAGTTTTTTGACGAACGATCAGGTTGCAAATCTAAAATAATGGCTAAAGCCTACTGTTTCAGGAAGCGGGTTCTTCTTGATTTTTACTAGTAATCTTCCTGGTTAAATAGCCCAAAGTGAGTAGTCGTCGTACTATTATGGGTTTAGTGTTCAATCAGAATGCTTCCCAGTCAGAATGACCGCTACCGACATCCAGACAATTTTTGAACAGCTTTCCACGCTAAAAGTGGGCGTTATCGGCGACTTTGCCATCGATTTGTATTTCAACCTTCAAACTCAAACCGGAGAGCGGTCGATCGAGACAGGCCTGGATGTATTCTGGGGCAGTCAACCCAGAGCCTCGCTGGGAGCCGCTGGCAATGTGGTACAAAATCTGGCGGCCCTTGGTATATCGCAGGGGTATGCGATCGGTTGTGTGGGCGATGATCTGTATGGCCGCGAAATGCAGAATCTGTTTCACCGACTGGGCGTCGATACGCAGCAACTGCATGTCGTTTCGAAGGGTTGGGACACCTGTCTGTATACCAAGCCCATGCAGGAAGGTCAGGAAGCCAATCGGATCGATTTTGGTACAGCCAATGAACTGGAAGAACGCTTGTTCGATCAGGTGATAGCAGGTTTGGAACGTATTCTGCCCAATCTGGATGTCCTGATTATCAATCAGCAATTTGCCAAACCCCTGCTGACTGAACAGCGACTAGCTCAACTTAATGACCTGATCGAGCGCTTCCCCACGGTTCGGTTTGTGGCCGATATGCGTACGGTAGGGAAACAGGTGCGGGGCGCTACGCTGAAAGTAAATACGGCCGAACTGGCTTATTTTCTGGGTGTCGATCTGCCCGATCAGGCTGATATTCACTGGTGCATCGAGCAGGGTACACGCTTGCGGGAACAGATTAGCGGAGCCTTGCTGATCACGCGTGGGCAGGCAGGTATTCTATATCTGGATGATTCAGGAGCGCAGTCGGTTGAAGGCTTACCCTTGCAGGGCGAACTCGATACGGTAGGGGCAGGTGACACTGTCGTGGCTACCTGGGCCGCGTGTATAGGGGCCGGAGCGACGCCCATACAGGCGCTCCATCTAGCCAATCTGGCAGCGGCTGTTACGGTGCAGAAACTAGGCCAGACCGGTACCGCCAGCCTCCGTGAAATTCTTGATTTGTATCATACATACCATTCCAATGACTAACGAAGTCGTGCAGCAATGCCGTCAGGAAATGCACAATCACCTGACCAATGAGTTATTGCCTTTCTGGATCAACCGAACCGTCGACAATGAGAACGGTGGATTTATCACCCAGTTTGATAAAAACGGAAATGACTCGGGCGAAGACGAAAAATCACTCATTGCCCAGACTCGCTCTATTTACACCTACGCATCGGCACATCGGGCGGGCTATGGTGAAGGCAAACTGGCCGATATGGCTCGACACGGCGTCGATTATCTGTTAAGCCGGATGTGGGATGAAGAGCATGGCGGGTTTTACTGGATGACTAATCGTCGGGGCGAGGTCCTGAACGATCAGAAGATTGTTTATGGGCAGAGCTTCGCCATCTATTGCCTGAGTGAATACACGCTGGCTACGGGCGATCCTCGTGGTGTCGAGTACGCCCAGAAGGTGTTCGATCTGCTGCAAAAATACGCGGCCGATACCTGCTATGGCGGCTACTTCGAAATGTTTGAACGCGACTGGACACTGAAAGGGCCGGGTGCGGCTGGTGGCGATCGTAAAACGCTCGATGCGCATATGCACCTGATGGAGGCCTTTACAACACTATATGAATGCACTCGCCAGCCGCTTCATCGACGGAAGTTGCTGGAAGTCATTACCTTATTGGTTAGTAAGATCATGCACCCGGTTTATGGAACCGGTATTCCACAATTCTGGGCCGACTGGCGGGTAGCTCCTCAAATCAAGTTTGATGTGATCTGGGGTTGGGATCGGTTTACGGAAGATGGCATCAAGCGGGAGGCCGAAGATAATACCAGCTATGGGCATAACGCCGAGTTCGCCTGGCTGCTGATTCATGCCCTGGATATACTGGAAATCCCGTATGAAACCTATCAGGATCAACTGCTGAAATCGTTTTCGCACGCGGTTGATAACGGTGTCGACTGGGAACTTGGGGGCGTTTTTGTGGAAGGCTCGCACAGTGGGCAGGTGTATGATCGGGAAAAGGAGTTCTGGCAGCAGGCCGAAGTGTTGATCGGATTTCTGGATGCCTATCGAATTTTCGGCGACGAGAAATACTGGAACGCCTATGAAAACGTCCACCGATTTGTGCTGGATAAGATGATAAATCGTCCGGTAGGGGAGTGGTGGCCCCTGATGACCCGGCAGGGCACTCCAATCTGGACGCATATGAGTCATTCCTGGAAGATCAACTACCATACAGTTCGCGCGGTTGTTCAATCCATCCGGCGACTGGATTTGATTCAACACAAAGGCACAGAGAACACAGAGCTGTAGTTTTTAATCTCTGAATAAAGAGTGCATGTTAAACTGTGGCACGGCTGATACAAGCGTCTGGGTATCAACTATGGAATCAGCCATGCCACCGTTCGGCGAGCAGTATCTCTGTGTACTCTGTGCCTCTGTGTTGAATTATATTTATTTATGGTAAAATAGTCCAAAAAAATACTTGATTGTTTTTATTTACTTGGCTACATTGACCGGCAAATCAACACTCTTACGGTCATGAAAACGTCAATTTTAGTAGCCACTCTATTATTGAGTACCGTTGTTCGTGGGTTGGCCCAGGCCGACGACGAAGCGATTAAGCGTGTGTTACGTTCCGAAACGGAAGGATTTTTCAAACGAAACAAAGCGGAGTGGGCAGGTGCCTGGGCACATACGCCTTATGTAAATTTTGCTGCGAATCTGTACGGTGGCGATTTTCTGCTGGTAAAAGGCTGGGCAAATCTGGAAAAACAGTTTGCCAGTCAGTTTAAAAGCTCTAAACTTACCGACAAAGTGACGGTACAAAATGCCAATTATACGATCCATCAGAACGGGAATATGGCATTGGTTACCTACGATCAGACCCTGCTGGACAGTCACGGGAAAACGACGTCAAAAGAGACGCGTGTACTGGAAAAAATGAATGGAAACTGGAAAATCATTAATGTGATTGCCCTGACGAATCTGAAAGATTTCGGGAAGAAATAAGCGTAGGAATTTTACTAAGAGCCGTGCCATAGTTAGTAACCGTGGCACAACTCTGGGCACAGAAAGTTGACCATATTGAATGCGGTGCTGAGCGATCTCGGCACCGCATTCTGTTTTATAACCCCGCAATTCGTCCAACTACCTGCCAGTCAGTTTATCCCGACAGTTATTTGCCGAAAGCTACTCAGTATTCATTGGCGCTGGCTCTGTTCCTGCGTGCCCCAATAATTTTGTGCTGTTCAATCGCTCTGACGATTCAAATAACAACTACTAACAACAATAATGAACACATTCGTAAAAAGTAAAATCGCCCTATTGGGTATCGCTCTGTCAATGAGCTTAGTGTCTTGTAACAAAGACAGCCTATTCGATTCAGTTCAGCCCGGAAATGGTTCTGCACAGACTCGTCCCGACAATTCAACCCCCACTACAGCCGGTAGCAACGGTATCGCTGCCTTCAAAAAGTACACGCTGGTAAAGCATGGCGACTGGCAGCTTTCGTATGATGCCGACGGGCATCTTATCAAACGTCAGTCGATTTTTAACCCTGATTATTACTGGGATTATAACTGGGCTTCGAACGGCTCGGGCCTGACTGCTCAGTTTCATTTTGGTGCTTATCTATGGCAGAAAACGCTGATTCTGTTAGATGCAAATGGCCGCGCGAAGAAGTCATTGGTGAATACATACGACAACAAAGGGAATCATGTCCATCAATTTGAGTACAATTATCTGTACACTGCGGCAGGACAGTTGAAGACCATCAATGGACCGGACAATCAGGTCTATGCGTTTGCGTATGACGCCAGCAGCAATCTAAAGCAGATCGATATTTTGACAAATGGGAAGAAGGAGATAATGACGTATGAGTTCCTTGGGGCAACCGATAAGAACCAGTTAAATCCAAGCTGGTCGACTATGTACAATCAGATTGACCCGTTCCTGCCCATTTTTGGCAAGTTCTCCAGCAAGTTGATGACCTCGTTTCATTATTATGATCAAGCTCACTTAACCATTCTCGAGGATTACGACTATGCGTATGAATTGAATAGTGATGGTATGGTGACCAAAATTGAAGCAACCAAGAATTCTAACGGTAAAACCTACTTGACCAGATATGCACTGGCGTATAATGTGAGCATCTTTTAAGCGTAAAGTGGCTTATTTACAGAAAAAGCGGTGAACACATGTCCACCGCTTTTCTGTTTTCCAACCTATAGCTGTCGATTAGTTCATAACAACTTTTACCATCACGGGCTGGTGATCCGACGGATACCGTTGCTCTTTGGCGTCGGTCAGTACCCCGTATTTGAGTACACTAAATGGCTTGCTGACAAAGATATAGTCGATGCGATTGTTCATCGGTGCATCAAATTTGAAGCTATTGAACGTTCCTTCGGGACCATAAGCGGGTGTAGTCGTCACGTCGTGAGCGTCGCTCAGCAGCGTCTTGATGGTTTGAATCTGCTCCGTTTCGGGCGTCGAATTGAAGTCGCCGGTGAGGATAACCGGTTCCGACTTGGCGATTTCCTTGATCTTGGCGACCATCAGCTTGCCCGATTGCCGACGAGCTTCCACACCCTGATGATCGAAGTGGACATTGAAAAAGTAGAAGGCTTTTTTTGTTTTCAGGTCGGTGAACTTCGCCCAGGAACTGATGCGGTTGCAGCAGGTCGCATCCCAGCCTTTACCGGGTTTATCGGGGGTTTCGCTCAGCCAGAAATTACCCGACTGAAGGACTTTAAAGCGGTCTTTTTTGTAGAAAATGGCCGAATGTTCGCCCGCTTCTTTTCCATCGTCACGACCCGCCCCAATAAAAGCAAATTCGGACATTTCGGCCAGATCGTTTAACTGATCCCGAAGCCCTTCCTGGGTCCCGAAAAGTTCGAACTCGTGGAAACGAATGAGCGCCTTTACATTTTCCTTTCGATTGGGCCAGGCATTGATCCCATCGTTTTTATTGTTGTAGCGAAGGTTGTACGTAGCCACCGTAATCGGTTCCGATTTTTGGGCAAGTGTAGGCTGAGCCATCAGGAAAGTACCCAGTAGAAAAAGAAGGGTTAAGCGCATGAAAACGAATTATTTGATGGTAAATGTACTGTAAAAATACCGCACTTAACCTCACCCCCTGCCCCCTCTCCTACAACAGGAGAGGGGAGAAACGTGGGCTTTGAGTTCCCCTCTCCTGTTGTAGGAGAGGGGGCAGGGGGTGAGGTGACTACCCTACCAACCTGGATTTTGCCCTAATTTAGGGTTAATCAACAGGTCGTTCGACGGAATGGGGTAAAGATAAAACTTGTCGTCCCATTTGCGGGAGATGTTTGTAAGCCAGGTCAGTTCGCCATAAGTATCATTTTTCAGTCGCTGTGGATTGGCAACACCGTTCACCGTTTCGGCTACGTTGACGTACGTAACGCCTGCGATGGTCGTGGCTGGCTTCACTTTGTAGAACACCACATCAGGTTTGCCGTCTTCGTTGAGGTCCATCGGTGTGTCCAGTGCCGGTACGTAGAATCCATTCCACTGTTGCTCCATCAACTGACCACGGTTCCAGCGGATAATATCGGCGAAGCGGAATCCTTCCAGCGCCAGCTCAATACCCCGTTCACGACGAACTTCGAGCAGGACTGGATTCGAAATGCCGGGGAAGTAATTGGCCTGTAGATAGGGATCAACTGTGGTTGGCAATGTGGTTAAACCCGACGTAATGCCAGCCCGCTTCCGCAACGCCCCTACCGTTTTGGCCCAATCCTCGTTGGTGATTGTTCCCAGTTCGGTTTTGGCTTCGGCATAGTTGAGCAGGATTTCGGCGTAACGCATCATGCTGATGGAGTTGATATTCCGCGAACCGCCATCATAATACACATCGTCCAGCGACCATTTGATCGGCATGTAGCCCGTATAGGTGTAGGAGAAAACCGGCGGTCCTGCTTCCACTGCGCCCCCGTTGGTACGGGTGTATCCGGGCGTCCGAATGGTCTGTTGCAGGCGCTTATCCCGGTTTTTGGTTTCCTGCATAAATGTCATCGTCTCATAACCGGGTTTCGACGTAAACGGCGTACCATCGATGTTCAGATAGGTGTTGACGAACGTACGGTTTAAGCTGACCCGGGCTCCGTAGGTAGCACTTGTCCACCACCAGTTGGCATCGTTATACACACTCAGGGTTGCGTCGCAGATGTAAGCCAGCATGATCTCGTTGGTAACGGGTGTGGTGCTGGTAAACAACTGCCGGTACGACTTATCGGTGCCACCCGTTTCATTGATGCTGAAACCGCCTTCCTTCATCACTTTTTCGGCTGCACTGACGGACTCATTCAGCCACTTATCGGCTGTGCTGCCCAGATTGTAGCTGGTCCGGTATTTTCGGAAGGTGCCTTCGAACAGGCAAATGCGCGATTTGAAGCCATAAGCCACATATTTTGTAACCAGACTACGGGTATTGTCATTGGTCGTTTTGATGTTCTCACAGGCATAGTTAATATCGGCCAGTACCGAATCCATCACCATGGCACGAGGGTCGCGGGAATCGTATAGATCCGGGTCCGAAACGCCCATCGCCTTGTTGATCCAGGGCACATCGCCGAACCGCTTCACCTTCTCGAAATAGAACCAGGCTCTGAAGAAACGGGCCAGACCCAGATAATGCCGCTGGTCGGTCGCTGAAATGGACGGGCTATTCAGGTTGGCAATGAAATAATTGATGTTGCGCAACTGACGCCAGTCCCAGCCGGTACTTTGTTGTGGGCCATAAGCACCCGCCCGCAAAAAGTCAGGCACCTGGGTCCGAACGGCATAATCGGCCATCTGATCGCCTTCGTGAATGTCGCTGGCTCCCGGAAAGACAGCCGTCGCTGATCCATCGTAAAAGGAGTTTACGTATAAATCCAGACCGCTGGTGCTGCTGAAAACAGCTCCTTTAGAGGCCGTTGATTGGGGTACCTGCTCCAACTCGTTGCAGCCGATCAGAAAAAGGGCTATCAGAAAAAGCCAGCTATATCGAGTAATCATAATTTATGTCGTTTTGTAGGTTAGAAAGTGGCCGATATACCCAGGGTGTAACTTTTCAGAATCGGGTAGTTGTTACCGTTTCCGTTCGTACCATCCGTGAGAACCCGGTCCGATCCGCCAATATTTTCAATGTCGATGTCACGGGTGAGCTTGTACAAAGGCGACCAGGTCAGCAGGTTTTCGCCCGACAAGAACACGCGTCCACTGTTCATACCGATTTTCCGAATCAGGTTGCGAGGAAGATTATAGCCGATCTGGATGTTTTTCATGCGCAGATAAGCCACTCGCTGTAAATATTTGGTCTGGGCCTGATATAGTTCGCCCGCGCTGTTCTGCGATACATACCCACGGTAGCGGGGCAAATAGGTATCTGGATTTTCGGGCGACCAGATTTTGCCTAATTGCCACTCCGGCAGTTTGTTATACGGACGGTTGTACTGACCCCAGAAAATGCTGGCTTCGGCACCTGGCCACCAGTCCTGATGTCCAACGCCCTGCAGGAACGACGAGAAGAAGAAGTTATTCCAGTCGGCGCCCAACATAATACCATAGGTGTAGCGGGGAGTGGAGTTGCCAATAATGCGTCGGTCGCCGGGATTGTCAACGGTATTGTCGCCGTAGCTGATTACGCCATCACCATTCAGGTCGCGGAACTTGATGTCGCCCGGAAGCCATTGGCCGGTGTTGGATGCTTTGTACAGATTTTGCTTCGGTGATTGCGCCACATCATCGGTCGAGGTAAAGAAACCGGCCGTTTCGTAACCCCAGATTTCGCCCACTCGCTGGCCTACATAATAATCGCTGAGCCGTCGGTTCGGGTTGTTGAACTTATCGATAGTTGCCGAGTAGTCGGCCATGGTCAGCCGTACTTCGTAGTTGAATGGCTTACTGGCTACCGAGAATTTATCCCGCCAGGTCAGCACAGCCTCCCAACCTTTGGTGGTCAGGTCGGCATAGTTCCCTTTTGGAACGTCGGTGCCAAATACGGCGGGCAGGGTCATGCCTACGGTAAACATACCCGTTGTTTTGCGGATGTAGGCATCGCCGGTAAACGTCAGTCGATTGTTGAGCATGGCCAGATCGATACCGAGGTCAGAGGTAGTCGAGGTTTCCCAGGTCAGACCGTCGGGAAGAACGGTTGGCTGGCCGGTTTTCTGGGGTTTTACACCGTTCAGAATACGGCTCGACTGCGAAATGCTAAACTGTTCCTGGAATGCATAGGATGCAATGCTGCCGTTGCCCAACGAGCCATACGATGCTCTGATTTTCAGGTCAGTAATGGCTTTCGGTGATACTTTCCAGAACGATTCATTCGATACCCGCCAACCGGCCGATACGGATGGGAAGAAGGCGTAACGCTGATCGGACGGAAACTTCGACGAGCCATCGTACCGACCGTTCAGTTCGAGCAGATACCGATCTTTAAATGCATAATTCAACCGATAAAAGCCACCCAGAATAGCCCAGGTTTCCATACCGCCACTAGTCGAAATGGATTGCCCCAGTGCCAGGCTAATGTCCTGCGCATCGGAATAGATTAGTCCATTGCGAACAACTTCCAGCCGGCGGAAATTCGAGTGTTCGTAGTTATAACCCGCCAGCACTTTCAGGTAATGATTGGGACTAAAGCGAGGTTCATATTCAGCGTATAGGTTCGTGGCCGTATAGATGGTCTGCCGATACAGATTTTGCAGATCGTTGTAGTTAGTACCAACATACTCGATTACGCCCGGTTTGCGACTGTAAGGCACGGGCACCCGTGTCCGAAACTCGTCGTTGTCGGTGGTCTGGAACGTGAAATTGCCTTTGACACGGAATTTGTCATCGAAGAAATTTGTCGCGAAATCAGCCGTGTTGCGAAATACACGACGGTCCATGTTGATGCCGTTTTTACCGTACCAGAAATCACCAACCGTATAAGCTGCCGAGTAGGTGAGCGTTCCATCCGGGTTAAACATCGGCGCATTGTTGTGGCCCTCATCCGAAATGTTCCGCCAGATACCACCGCCTTCGCCCACGTTCAATGGATTATGGTACTTCATCGACGAGAAATCGGCATTGTTCGTGATTTTCAACCAGGGGTAGAGCTGGATAGAGCCCTTGGCCCGTAAGCTCATGATCCTATAGTCGTCCGAATTGTACTTAAACAGGCCATCCTGCGTATAATAGCGACCCGTTACGTAAAAATCAGCCTTGCCACTGCTCCCCGAAAACGACAGGTTATGTTCGGTGGCACTCAGGCTTTTCTTGTAGAGTTCGCCATACCAGTCGGTGTTTTCGTAGTACACATATTCACCCGTTGTAGGATCGACAATGGTCTTCGCCAGACTGGGGTCGTTGTTCCGGCGTTCGAGCTCGGCCAGGTAAGCAGCCGAGAATTTGACCGTCTTGTTGATGTTCTGAGGAGTCTGTGCATAGTCGTTCCAGGCCGACCAGCCTTCATTAAACATCTTGGCGAATGTGTAGCCGTTCGTGACAAAGTTGGGAACCGAGGTTGGGCTTTTGATCGAGCGGTTAACCGAATACGTTACGCTGGTCCGGTCTTTGGTTGGGCTTTTGGTCGTGATCAGCACCACGCCGAACGCGCCCCGTGCTCCGTAAATAGCGGCCGAAGCGGCATCTTTCAGAACTGACACACTGGCTACGTCATTGGGATTTAAGCGGCTGGGATCACCTTCAACACCGTCGATCAGCACCAGTGCGCTCCCTCCCTGTCCAATGGAGGTCGTACCCCGAATGTTGAAAGTCGGCGACTGAATGGGTTTCCCGTCACCCATCGTCAGGTTGAGGTTCGGAATCGTGCCCTGAAGCCCCTGCGATAAGTTGGGTAGTGACCGGTTTTCCAGTACTTCGCTGGTCACCTGATCGACAGCACCGGTGAGGTTCACTTTCTTTTGCGTACCATAACCGACTACCACCACTTCTTCCAGCGATTTGGAATCGGCCTTGAGTGTCAGGCTGATCGTGCTTTGATTCCCTACCAGCACTTCCTGCGACAAATAGCCTACAAACGAGTAGATAAGGGTTGCTTTACCATCGGGCACCGAAATTCGGTATTGCCCTTTGGCATCGGTCGTCGTGCCACGTTGCGTTCCTTTGACCACTACACTAACCCCCGGCAGGACTTCGCCTTTATCGTCGCTGACGGTTCCCGTGATGGTCAGGTCGGCACTGGCGTCGGTAGGAATGGTAAGTGTGTTGATGGAAGGCAGGGAAAATGAGGTGTTTTCAATCGTTTTTTTACGCAGCAGAATCCGTGTGCCGACCACTTCATACGAAATACGCAGCGGACTCAGCAGTTCATCCAGCACTTTGGAAAGTTTTCCGTTCGATACATTGACCGATAGTTTCTGGTCGGCCCGGATGCTGTTGGTGCTGTAGACAAACTTAACATCGGTCTGTTTTTCGAGCCGGTTCAGGATCTTCCAGATCTCGACCGATTCCATTTTCAGGGTGACTTCCTTGTTCAGAATTTCCTGAGCCTGCGTGTCGCGGGCGAACGACAGGCCATAGAAGAAAACGAAGAGGAGCAACTGGACAAGCGTTGTCTTCATGGCGTTCCACAAAACCTGTTTTAGGTAGATTTGTCTCGTCATAATAATACGATGTTCATGAAAAAAAGTGATGAGTAATTGGGCAAATTGAGCGTCAGAGGGCAATCTTAAAGCGCGATAGGTTGTTTCATCCCGCAAAAGTAGGGTCACGGATATTACCAGTATATTAACTCTATAGGTTGATTTGTTAAGTTTATTTTTCTAATTCGGGCAACCCTCACCATTAATAAAGATCGTAGTACCCCGACGCTCGTGAGTGGCATTTAGCGATTTGCAAACCAGATCGAGCTGCAGATAGAGTGGCAAATCGTTGAGGTCGCCGTTGAAAGCACATTTGTTTAAGGCCTGGTTTTCAACGATAAATTCAATACTATAGGCCTTGCTGAGTGTAGTCAGTACCTGTGCCAGCGGAACCCGGTCGAACACAAAACGGGTTTTGCTTTCGGGCGGTACTACCATTTGGGGTGTTTCGATTAGCCCAGGTGTCAGTTTCTGCGAGACTTTGTCGAACGTTATTTTCTGATTGGGAATCAGAATGACGCCATCACGATTGCCGTCGGATTTCTCAGTAGCCTCGTACACCGATACTTTTCCTCGGCTTACCCGCACTTCAATCGACTTATCCTCTTCGTAGGACTTCACGGTAAAACGCGTTCCGAGTACCTGCGTAACCAGATTGCCGGTATGAACGATGAACGGACGGGAGGTGTCGTGAGTAACCTCGAAGGTAGCTTCGCCCTGGAGATAAATTTCCCGCGTTTTATTGCCGAACTGTTCAGGGTAACTTAGTGTACTACGAGGGCTGAGCAGGGCATAACTGCCATCTTTCAGACTGATTTTCTCCGCTTTATTCGAGGTATTTTTTATGGTTATGTTCCCCTTCGGCTCAGCCCCTTTTTCCGCTTTTGCGCTGGTTAGTTGATGCGTATTTACTTGTTGATTAATGAAGAAACCTGCGAGGATAAAAAGTAGGATAGAAGCGGCAACCGCGCTGATTCGAAACCAACCATATCGAACCAGAAAAGGTTGTTGACCTAATGTATTGCTATAGATGCGTTTCCAGACGCGGGTTTGAAGCGCCTGCTTTTCGGTAGGGCTTAGTGTAAGCTGACTTTGCTCAATCATTCGATCCGACCACTCGCGCATCAGCGTTTCTTCGTCGGGGCTGGTTTCTCCGGCGAGGTATTTCTCGATCAGTTTATCGAAATCGTACTGGTTCATGCGATGGTGTGTTTGCGCGGATCAGTTCTGATAAATCCGGAGTTGCTCCTGAAGTACTTTGAGCGACTTAGTAATGTGGTACTCAACAGCCTTTTCGGATAGGTTAAGTTGCCGGGCAATGCTTTTTACGGGCTGATTTTCGAAGCGGCTTAGCTTAAACACCTCGCAGGTCTTTTCCGGTAATTTTTTCATGACCTCCTCCACGGCTTTCGACAGATCGGAAAATTGGACCGTTTCGTCAGTCAGCTCAGCCTGATGCAATTCGTGGAGAATAAGGTATTCCTGATACCGCCGTTGCGTGATTTTCGACTTGATGTAATTGGTCGAAAGGTGTTTGATCGATACAACCAGATAGGAGCTCAGGTGCTGAATAGTCGCTTGCTGCCGTTTGTTCCAGAGTGATTCAAATAAGTCGTGTACCAATTCTTCAGCATCTTCCCGGTTGCCTGTTTCGTGATAGGCTACACAAAATAGCTTATACCAATAGCGATTGTATATTTCCTCAAAGGCTT
The DNA here is from genome assembly GCF_054776815.1 of Spirosoma gilvum. Taxonomy (NCBI): domain Bacteria; kingdom Pseudomonadati; phylum Bacteroidota; class Cytophagia; order Cytophagales; family Cytophagaceae; genus Spirosoma; species Spirosoma gilvum. Next base: position 150,057 of record NZ_BAAHBH010000016.1, read on the forward strand.
TTTTGTCGCCCTCTTTGAGAAAATAAGTCAATTCAACATCGGTTAGCCGTGAATTCATTGAGTTGAGTGTCTCTGTTTATGTATAGTCAATTAAGCGACTGAAATCCCTAAATAATTTTTAAAATTATGAGATAAGTACAATAGTTTATGCGTTACCAAATGCTTTTCTATCTAATGATCAACTCAGTTTAAGGAGATTCCGTAAAGCGAATAACCCGGAATTATCCTAATCATATGTTTAGTATGGGTGAATACAGGAATGCATCGCGAATTAGTAGAAAATAAAAAAGCCCAGTCTACAAGGTAGACCGGGCTTTTGAATGAATACGGATAAAAAGACTTAGTAGCCAGGATTTTGTACCAGTACATCCTTACCCTGATAGTCGATCTGGGTCTGTGGAATAGGCTGATACTCATCTCTGCCCGCCGTGAACTTAGCCCCCGAGTAAGCCGTTGGCAACAGCTTGCCTTCGTAAGCCAGGAACGAATTCAGCACCGTAGCCGCTGTACCCCAACGAACCAGATCATAGAACCGGTGGCCTTCGCCCGATAGCTCCAGCTTCCGCTCGAACTGGACCGCTGCCCGAGCCGTCGCCTTGTCGGCAAACGAGGTGTAGTTGCTGATCACGTAGTTGGCCGCTGGTTTGCCACCCTGGGTAACAAAACCCGCTGGGTTGGCCGCCCGCGTGCGAACCAGGTTGACATAGTTGGTAGCGGTCGCTAAACTACCTACTTCGACCTCACACTCAGCTGCCATCAGCAGCACATCAGCAAAACGGATGATGTTGTAGTTGATGGCTGAGTAACCATCCGTCCACGAGCTACCATCGGTCAGCACTTTATCCTGCGACTTGTAGAAAACGAACTTCTTGGGGGAGTAAGGACCCGCAAAGCTCTGGTCACGAATCCAGTCCAGACCGGGGTGAGGCTGCCAGTCCAGGTACTGGATACCCCGACGGCCAACTGACCAATCCAGACGAGGATCCACCGGACCTGCATCGGGGGTGAAGGCGGCACTCGAGGCAATACCCTGATCGGTTTTGAGCTGGTTAGCACCCGTGTTATACGAACCATCCAGCAGGGGCAGGCCTTTGGCGTCCACCCGGAAAGAGTTAGCCAGATCGAAGCTAGGCGCAAAGAAACCGCAGCAACCGGCCGGACCGTTGGAACCTGTGTTGTAAGGGAAGTTCAGGACCAGATCGGGGTTAGCATTGTCGGAGTTACCCGTGTTGGCAGCCGCCTGGATGGCGAATACCGACTCCGAACCGTTGTCTTTAGCCGCATTGAAGTTGTCCGAATAGCTGTCCAGCAATTTGTATTTCAAGCCATTGCTGGTGACCCCACTGGCGATGACCTGATCAAACAGGGCCTTAGCTTCGGCATACTTCTTCTCGTAGAGGTACGTCTTGGCCAAATACGACATAGCCGCCCACTTGTTGGCCCGGCCCACCGACGACTGCGTAGCAGGCAGGTTGTCCTGAGCGAACTTGAAATCGGCTTCGATCTTAGGCCAGATGTCTGCGTTGTTAGCTACTTTCTCGATGCCGGTGCCATAGTCGACGGTCTCATCGATGAAGGGCACCATGTTGAAGTTGCGTTTGAGCTCGAAGTAATAGTGACCACGAAGGAAGCGAGCTTCGGCTTGTAACTCAGTTTTGTCAGCCGCTGTGACATCGGAACCGGCTGTGCCCAGCGAGCGGAGCACGGAGTTGCAGCGGGCCACGCCTTCGTACATGGCATTCCACTTGGCGTTGACCTCGCCACTGGAGGGCAGCAGCTGGTAAGTCTCGTAGGGAGTCAGGGCGTTAAAGTCGCCCGAGTTGGAGCCTTTGTTGGCTTCGCCCCCCGATACGCTACCCCGTACCCAGTTGAAGGAAGAGGCCGACTGGGAGAAGCCCCGGGCGTTGAGCTGGGCGTAGGCGCCCATCAGCAGTCCATCCAGACCCGCTTTGGTGGTCAGCTGGGCGCTGGAAAGCTGTCCGGTGGCGGGCACTTCCAGGAATTTGTCAGAACAGGCAAAGGAGACGGCCGTCAGCATGATGGCGGTCAGCGTGCCTTTGGTAATCAGTGTTTTCATTGTGCGTATATGCCTTAGAAATGATAAGGAATAAGAGTCTTTTCAATAACCCAGTGACTCTTTTTTGTTTGTACTTAAGTTAATCTATAAACGAACAGGAGTCACTGGGTTGTATCTTGCTAAGCTTAGAAACCGAAGCTTAGGCCTACGTTATAGCCACGTTGTACCGGATAGTTTCCGATGTCGATGCCAAAGTTGGTATCAGCCGAGCCACCTACACCTGGGTCAAGACCGCTGTACTTGGTGATGGTGAACAGGTTCGTAGCGGACAACGATATACGCAGCCGGTTCAGATTTGCCTTGCTGAGGATCGTCGATGGGAGTGTATACCCCAGGGTCAGGTACTGCATCCGCGCATACGAGCCGTTCTCGACGTAGTAGGAGTTAGGCTGGGTGTTGGTGCTGAAGTTGGACGCACTCTCGAAAATGGGCACCGTCGTGTTGGTATGGTCTGGCAGCCATGAATCTTTTACCCGAGCACTAACAGCGGCCCCCGTAAACGAAGGATAGAAGTCGGTAAACCAGCGCTGGTTGTTGAAGATGCTGTTGCCCAGGGAAGTGTACAGGTTGGTGTTCAGATCGAAGCCTTTGTACTTCAAGGTCAGGGTGATACTACCCGTCATCTTCGGAATGGGGCTACCCAGGTACTGCCGGTCGTTGGCATCGATTTTACCGTTGCCATCCGTATCAGCATAGCGGAAACGGCCAGGACCCGCGCCTTCCTGCGTTGGGGCAGCGGCTACTTCTTCCTTGCTGTTGAACAGACCAATCACTTTGTAGCCGTAGAACGAGGACAGGTCATGACCGGGCTCGTTACGAACCACGTTACCGCTCAGACGGGTACCCCCACCGTAGAAGTAAGGCACCAGCGGGTCGATTGATATGATCTTGTTGTTGAGCAAACCGGCAATGGCTGTTACTTCATACGAAAGGCCATTGCTGATGTTACCCCGGTTGGTGACCAGGATGTCGATCCCTTCGTTACGCATGCTGGCCAGGTTCTTAAAGGGAGCCCCCGACCGCACACCGACTACGCCGGGTAGGGCCAGTTGATAGAGCAGGTCCTTGGTATCCCGGCGCCAGAAATCAAGCACCACTTCGAGTTTGTTGTTGAAGAAGGCTCCGTCGATACCGATGTTGCTGGTCACGTTGGTTTCCCATTTGGCCGTAGCATTTCCAATCTGAGTACGATAGAAACCAGATGCAATCGAGTTGTTGGTTCCATTGATATCGTATCCCTGGCTGGCATCGCCCCCATATAAATTGTATTGGTTAGTGGCACTCAGGAAGTTGGAGTTACCCATGGTACCATACCCCCCCCGAATTTTCAGATCCGATACCCAGGGCAGGTTCTTCATGAACTCTTCCGAGGACAGACGCCAGGCGGCCGACACGGCCGGGAATACCCCGTAGCGGTTCGAAGCGGCAAACTGCGAGGAACCATCCCGACGCACGACGCCCGTGATGATGTACTTATCATTATAGGTATAGCGCACCTGACCGAACAGCGAGTAGAACTTATTACCCAGCCCATAGCCACTGCCCACCTGGCGAGTGGCACCCGGCGTGGTGGTGCTGATGGTTACGTAGTTGGGATCGGTCGAGAAGGGATTCTGACCCGAGCCGTTGATATTCCGTCCGGCGCCCGTATTCAAGGCTTCGATACCAGCCAAAGCGTCGATGTCATGAATGCCAAACTTCTGCTTGAAGTGGGCCGTGTTGGTAAAGGTCCAAGTGAGTCCGTAGCCAGCACCTTCGCTATAGGTGTAAGTCGTGTTGTTTTCCGAGTTTTCGTACTGCACCCGACCGTAGCTATTTGCGTAGCTGGTGTAATAGGCTCCACCAAGGCTGCTGCGCAGGGTCAGCGATGGAATCACATCATACTCCAGGTAGGCATTACCGAACCCGAAAATGTTGAAATTGCTGTCATTAGCCCGTTGTTGGCGGTCAGCTACGGCATTGTGAGGGTTGTTGAAGCCCGGAGCGGCCGTACCCGCATAGCCACCAAACGAGTTATACACCGGAATAATCGGTGGGGTACGGAATGCGGTCAATACTTCATTTTCGTCCGACGACGACGACGAGTTGTTGTTGGTCGAGTTACCCAGAATGCTACCAACACCCCCCAGCGTACCTTTAGTACGGATATACGCCAATTGGAAGTTTTCGCCAAAGCGGAGCTTCTTGGTAACGTCAAACTCGGTATTGGCCCGCAGGGTATAACGGGAGTAGTCATTAAAAATAACGATACCGGCCTGCTGCTGCATACCCAATGCTATGTAGTACCGACTCGATTCGGTACCACCCGAGAAACCAAGGTTGTGGCGCATCAGGGGAGCAACCCGGGTGATCTCTTTGTACCAGTTGGTGCCTGCCTTGTTCGACGGAATGACGTTATAAATAGCGCCGTTAGCCGAGTTGACGTTGTACTTGGCGGCTTCCGCGGTCAAATCCACCTGCGAAGCCGACAAACCCGAACGGCTACCCACCAGCAGGTAATCAGGTAATACGGGTGTAGCCCCTTCGCCATACTGACCACCGGCTAAGCCTTTGAAATCGTTGGTGGGGTAGGTGCCCTGGTAGATGTCATTCTTACGGGCCTGCCAGGTCCAGTCGGCCTGCTCCTGTGGGTTTAGGATCGGTAAGCTCTTGCCGGGATCGGTAGCGCCATACAGACCATCGTAGCTCACGCTCAGCTTCTGAGCCCGACGTTGACCTTTCTTGGTGGTGATGACAATCACACCCGAAGCGGCCCGTGCTCCATAGATCGAAGCCGAAGCGGCATCTTTCAGGACGGTAGTGGTTTCAA
>NZ_BAAHBH010000017.1:0-154035 GCF_054776815.1 Spirosoma gilvum
CAGGAATAATCAACGCAACAGCATTCAAAAACTGCTATTCGGTGAGCTTGTTTACTAAGCAAAGTGAAATCGAAGCCCTGGTTGATGCCATCCGGCAAGGCACGGCCTTGGTCTGGCAACCCATCGATAGGCAAGGAAAATATAGTTTCAATAAACTACTCAGGAAATAAATTATCCCGCTTCAACCTGGAGGCCATTAGTCTAAAAGTGCCTGTTAAATACGCTGTTTTCATTTTGACCGCGTCCCGGCCGCGCTGGCAGACCGGGAGAATCGCAGGGTGGTCCCGTATTGCCTTACAGACTTACAACGAAGTTTACGAAATTCACAGTTAACTTTGTTGTCTACTTAAACGGCTATTTCTTTCATGATGGGAGAGCTCGACAAACTATATAGCAATATAAATTCCAAAGTCCCTATCAGTCTAGAAGACTTTCAAGACCTAGCAACTTATTTCAAGCCATTAACCGTAAAAAAAAAGAGCACCCTTATTCAGGAAGGCGAGTATAATGATCGATTGTTTTTTGTTGAAAAGGGATTGCTGTATTTGTACAAAGTACTGCAAGATGGCGACATTCAGGTAATTCAATTTGCTAAAGAAGATTACTGGGTTTCGGATTTATGCAGCTTCTTTTCGGGTTCGAGGACCTTATTTTCCGTCCAGGCATTAGAAGATTCCACGCTTTACAGCTTAAGTAAAAACGATTTTGATGCGATATGCCTGGACTTTCCAGGCATGGAAACCTTTTTTCGCTTAAGTTTTCAGTCGGCCTACATTACTACCTTGATTCGTCTGTCTGATGCTTATTCACAGGATACTGAAACCAAGTATAGTAGAATCAGCGATGAAAGTGCGGACTTGCTACAACGCGTTCCTCAGTATTTGATCGCTTCTTATTTGGGTGTTTTACCTTCTTCCCTCAGTAGAATCAGGACTAAAAAATAGCTTGGGTTTATTTGTTTGCATAGGCGAACGAGATTTCTTAGCATAGGCGAATCAGTTGAGGGTAACGAAGCACTGACCTTTGCACGGTCATTCACCTCACGACCACTATAACCCAAGCGCCATGAGCAACAAAGAACTAGTAAAAACCGCCATGACGGCCCTGTTCGCCAACCGCGACCTATCGGCCATCGAGAAGTACTGGGGCACTGAGTACATCCAGCACAATCCCCACATTGCCAGCGGGCACGAAGCGATAAGAAGCATCATCGCCGGCTTAGGGTCCGACTTCAAGTATGAGCCGGGCCTGGTGCTGGAAGACGGTGACTTTGTGGTCATTCACGGCCGTTACACCGGTTGGGCCGCTAAGCCCATGCTGGCCGCCGATTATTTTAAGGTGAAAGACGGCAAGCTGGTGGAACACTGGGACGTGATGCAGGAAGAAGTGCCCCTTGAGCAGACGGCCGCCAAAACGGCTATGTTCCCGATAGCATAGCCTGCCGGGCCTGTGAGCCGCTTGGAAGCCCGTTGCCGACGGCAACGGGCTTCCAAGCGGTAAGCCCCTCCTGCCTGGCCTGAATCAAGCCCGAAAGCCGACTCTGTCGACTGGACTGCGCTCGCCGAATTTTCTACAAAAACCATCCCTTACCGCTGCCATGCTGACCCTTCCTGCTCTAAAAACCCTAGCCGATAGCCTGCCCGAGCAGGACATACAGATGCCCGTCCTCTTCATCGGGCACGGCTCGCCGATGAATGCCATCGAGGACAACGAGTTCTCCGAGCGCTGGCGCCGCCTGGGCCAAGAGATTCCGGCCCCGAAAGCCGTGCTGTGCGTCTCGGCGCACTGGCTCACGCGCGGTACCTTCGTCACGGCCATGAACCGCCCCCGCACCATCCACGACTTCGGGGGCTTTCCACGAGCGTTGTTCGACGTGGAGTACCCGGCCCCCGGAGCGCCCGAGCTGGCCCACGAGCTTCAGGCCGCCCTGGCCCCCGCGCCCGTGGGCCTCGACCACGACTGGGGCCTCGACCACGGCACCTGGAGCGTCGTCCGGCAGATGTACCCGCAGGCCACCATCCCCGTGCTGCAGCTGAGCCTAGACTATACCCGGCCCGCCGCGTGGCACTACGACCTGGGCAAGCAGCTGGCCGGGCTGCGCAAAAAAGGCGTGCTCGTCATCGGCTCGGGCAACATGGTGCACAACCTGCGCCTGTTGGTCCTGCCCCCGGACGGCCACGCCAACGGTGCCTACGGTCACGACTGGGCCCTGGAGATGAACGACATTTTCAAGCGCAACATCCTGGTCGGCGACCACCAGGCGCTAATTCAGTACAAAAGCCTGGGGCCAGCCGCCACGCTCGCTGTGCCGTCGATAGACCATTACTTCCCGCTGCTCTACGCCCTAGCGCTGCAAGAGAAAAACGAAGCGCCCCTGATGTTCAACGACAAAGTCGTGGCCGGCTCGCTGACCATGACATCCGTCAAATTTGGGTAAGATGCTATCCAAATAAGCGGTCATGTTGCGCTTGTCGAAGCATGTCTACCCCGCATGTTGTGGCCCTAGTGAAGCGGTAGTGATGCTTCACTGTGTTCAGCAGGAAATTCTTATATTTTGCCTATTCGGATAGGCTATAGGCTCTAAGCGCCTTATTCTCTCATCCCCTCCGCTCAAAAAAATTTATATAAAAAATGAGCAAAGCAATAATTATTTCAGGTAACAGAGTCGTAAAAACTACTATTGAAAATGCCTATCAAAGCCTGATAGACCCAGCTAAGCAAGTAAAATGGAACACACTTTATTTAGAGGCAACAATTGAGCCCAAAGGCGAAATAAAGGATGGCTCCGTGATGCCAGGAAATTTTAAAGGTTCGGGAAAAGCAAGTGTTACTTTTCAAAATGTGCAACCAACTAAGGAGTTTACGCATTTTTCAAAAATAAAAATGTTTAACTTCTTTAATATTGGTGAGTTTCATCATACTTACAAGGTAGAAGACAAAAGTGGACAGACAGAGATTACGCAAACCGTTTCTTTTGAACCTAAAAGTTTGGGGTTAATTTTGAAAAGTGTGATTGTAAATAACTTCAAGAAAAGATTACCCGAAAGTTTTGACGAATTCCAAAAATATGTGGAAGTTTCTAATTCGTAAAAGAGACACTGCACAGAAAATAAAAAAGGGCAGTAGCTGACAAGTGTTTGGCATAATGTGGGCGTAACCGACCTTCAAGGGCTTTTGTCTTATAAAGTCGAGGCGGCGAAGATACGCGATCGTAGTTTTGTGAGACCAACGAATAAAACATTTTCCTAGCAACTTATTAAGTCTTCGCACCGAAAGTTGGGGTTACGTAGAAACGGTCGTTTTCCGAGATGCCCCGCCCACCAGGAATTCAGGTGAACCTAAACCTGGTCGACCAACTCGCCCTACCGTTGTTTTCCGTTCCTACTATTTTACGACCCCTTTTTCTATTCCCCGATGAACCAGCTAACCACCTTTGCCCAGCAGCTGCAGACTCTAGCTGTGCTTTACCTGCCACGCGTGCTGATTGCGGTCCCGGCCCTGCTAATTGGCTGGTGGCTGATTGGCCGCGCCAGCCAACTGCTGGGCTGGACCACGGCCCACCTCGATGTTTCGCTGAGCTCGTTTCTGCGCAGTCTGGTCAACATCGTGCTCAAGGTATTGCTGCTGGTTTCGGTAGCCGGCATAGTGGGGTTTGAAACTACTTCGTTCGTGGCCGTGCTGGGGGCGGCGGGGCTGGCAGTGGGTCTGGCTTTGCAGGGCACGCTGGCCAATTTCGCTGGCGGGGTACTTATTCTGATGCTCAAGCCTTACGTGGTGGGCGACACCATTGAGGCCCAGGGCAAAAGCGGGGAAGTGGTCGAAATTCTGATTTTCAACACCATCCTCGTTACCCCGCAGGGCGACGCCGTGATTCTGCCCAATGGGGCCACATCGAACAACGTCATCGTAAATAAAACGGTCCAAAACCGCTCGTTGGTCGACATCGCCACCGAGCTCGAAAGTCCCACCGACCTGGCTGCCCTGCGCGCCTGGGCCGGGCCGCTTCTGGCCGCCGATGCCGATGTGCTGCCCGTGCCAGCCCCGCAGGTGGTAGTTACGGCGCTGCGGCCGGGCAGCCTAGCGGTGTCGTTCCGGGCCTATACCATTGCCGGGCGCAGCGTGCCGGCGCAGGATCGCCTCACCGAGGCGCTGCAGCTGGCGTTCGCGCAGCACGACTTGCGCGGACCGGTGCCTGTATCGCACAGCTACGTGGGCCCGCTTCCGGGGTAAGCAATTGATTGTCTTGTCCTAGAAATAAACCGACGTTTTTCTGAACGGTAGTCGGGTAGGGGGGAAGGGCTGGAAATGGCCCTTTTTGCGTTCAATAAATCCGTTCAGTTTAATAGTCCAGCGTTTCGAATAGGATTGAGGTTTTTCTGAACGGTTTTTGATCAAAACACACCATCATTCACTAACCTGTGAATGATGGTGTGTAAAAAAGGACTGCGAAAAATATATTGAAGGTCAATCGCATAAAATGACCTTACTATCCATTTACTCAACTACAATCTTAGTTTTTGAAAGAGCTTTTGCCAAAAGTTTAAAACAGGTTTTTGTTCAACATGTGAAACCTCACTTTTTACAGAAACCTCTGAAAACTCATCTTCATCCCTTAAATGGAGTTGTTTTGTAATTTGGTCTTTTCGCCTTCCTGCCTCAATTTCTTCTTGAGACCACTGTCCAGCCCATTGTATTTTACTACGCTTTATCCAGTAATGCGATCGGCAGTCGAAGCTCCAGTTACCAATCGATGGACTTAGCGAGATTGTCTCCCCATTAAATGAAAGTTCCCAATCCGTAGGCGTGAAGGGCGTAACCACTTTATTGCCACAGCCACACACGCAATTGTGTATGGCTGTGCAATAATCGATGGAGATGTAAATAATGCCGTCCTCCAACGATTCGGGTATGAACTTGACAAAACTAGGCTGCAAGATCCTGGTCTTCATTGAACAGCTCAGCTAAATTGACCGAATACACACTGTGGTACTCTCTTTCAGAATCCTGATAGAAACCACATAGCTTCTTCCATTTAATCACCGCCAGTACGGCATTGAGCATGTTCAATTCAGCAATCTGAATATTCGAAGCATACTCATTGTCGCCCTGCTCTCCAGCTGGTAGCCTAAGTTGCAAGTGATCATATTTGGCCTTTGTCGAAGAGGTTACTCGAATCTGGCCAACTAAACCATCGCCTGATATATTTACCCCTAAGCCAACATCAATAAATGAACGTTGCTCTTTGCGCAGGTAATCCGCAATACTGATTCGAGCGTTATTATTATCGACAGAAACAAAAGCGAAACCCATCTCGCCCAATTCATGGACATTTTCATCAGTTATGTAATACGGATGAGGTATGATTCGCTTATGCATGTTCGAATAAATGGCCGTATAATAGTCAACTTTCATCGGCTGCTGATTCAGTTGGTTAATCGAAGCCGCTCCTGGAGATCGAAAGGCGTTATGTGTTTGTAATACATCACCATCAAATAGGTGGATCTCCTGAACAGGAGTCTTCGCCAAAGCGTCGAGAATATAAGCCCCCGTGCCCCCTAAGCCAATTATAGCGATCTTTTGCCCGGCCAGTTTTGCATTGATCGGATAAATATTCGCCCGACTCGTGTTCGTATCGACATACTGAAAGGTTGATTCGTCAGCTTCAGTTGCAATAACCTTGAAGGTCTTCTCGGTTACATTGTCATAGCGTGATTTCGCAGGTGCCGATATAATGTCGGCATACCTGGAAATCTTATGATAATAATCTGTGTAACCATTAGGGGGCTTGTTCGAGAACGAATAATTCAACGTGACATCAGGAAATAACGCCTGGTTTAAAGTAGCATGTTGAATAGACGTAATCAGTTGGCCTTCCTTGGTACATGGATATTCACCCATGAAATGAATCACATGATAGCTTGGTTTAGCGGTTCTATCTCCGCTCAGGGTGAGATCGGTAATTAATGTACCGAATAGGAGTTCCCCTTTCGCATTCAAGTAGGGGATTTGGTGGATAAGTAAATATCCACCTTTAATCTCTAATGCGTAGCCTTCGTCGGCAAGGCGTTTTAGATCGGAGCTATGATTTATCAGTTGGTGTAGCATCGAATTTCATCTCGTTTTTTACGTGAACACTATCTCCCTTTACCATAACACCCTTTGGCTTCTGCTTTGGTCCATTTGTGAACGTAACCGTATAGGCTCTATTCACATCATCGGAGTAGCTGCCAAAGGCCAGAATAATGACCTGCTCAAACGAAATAGTCGACTGTTTCCACGATTTCAACTGCGCATTGATGATCAAGTTATAAGCCGACGGTGGCTTCGAAATGAAGGCCTCTTTCCCAGGTCTGGCTAAATCAACGGTCGCTCCTTTGGCGATTAACTCGTCTTCAAAAGGCGGTTTGATTTTCAAGTAAACCTCATCGTCCTCATTGATTTTACCCAACGCCTTAATTTCTGGCTCAGTGATATATTGTTTATACCAGATGAAAGGCGCACCATTAATCGTAAAGGGCAGCTTTTTCTTGACATAGAAATATTCAAGACCAGGACGGGCTAGATCAACTTTTGTATGATTTTCAATTAGTTCATCCGTCCAGGGCTGAACAATTGAGAGATACAGATCTGTATCCAACGGAATGCCTGCCTTTTGCTTAAGCTCTTGACCTGTGATATACTGCTGAAAGCTCTGAAGCGTCTGGCCTTCGATAACAAATTCTAAAAATGGAGGTTTTTGGCCCGCTGAGGCAGCAACATTGTGATTTGATAACATTGTGTTAAATTTTAAATTTGACTAATAGAATTCCTTGGGCATACAGTCTGTCACTGAAGCCGTTATGGCACGTAGCCACGTTACTGAAAATTCCTTTTAGCAGTGTTTCGAAAATTTAGTGAACAATGCAGGCCCAGGCATGATAGGACTATCATACTCAGTTTGAAACCACGGGAAGACTTGGAGAATATAAAAGGAGGATGTAACTTTGAAGTGCGAAGTCAATGTTACCCAGGAGCTTGCTACGCTTTTGGTCTCTTTTATAATTCTCTAAGCCAGGTAGTTTCTGCCTGGTTTTTTTATAGCAACTCTTTTACGAGTTCCAAATCAAGTTGTACACCCCGTACACCAATTTCGTGTACGAGATCCGTTAATAACCATTCTTTGTTATGCGCTCGGATTTGAAAATCCTGTGAAGCCACTTCTCTTAATAAGCCATCCTCACTAATTAGTCTAAATCCTGTTTTTTCTGCCAAAACCAGTGCCGATACTGATTTCGCTAGGAATTTGGGCTTGTACTTTACTAGAAGCTCTTGATGACGAATCATTTGAGCTTCGTTCAGTTCTGCTATTATCAGCATGCCCTGCTCGTTCATACGTTTAGCAAATCCCCGATCATGGATATTTCGATCATTTAGTTTATACTTATAATAGTAACAGAAATCAGGTATGTGGAATTGAAGTTCGGTCCGATCAAAGTACCTCAACAAACCACTACGAAGTAGCTTAGTCGGTAGGCTGATCTCAGTTACAATTATATTTTTCATGGTCAACTACAACTGCTGGTAATAAACCTGTCTTAACTCGGTCTCGTCTATATCTGCGAGTTGAGCTGCCTTTTCAAACCCTATTTTCTTCTCACTCAAGCAGCGATAGAGCATCTGCAAAAACTTTTGTGGCTCTTCAGCACCCGCATACTGACCAAAATCTCGATCGGACAGATCCCCCGTTTTCCAGTTTTGAAAAGCATCAAACGAGATTAAATTGGTCATTCTAGCTCGAACCATAATAGCCGCAATCGAAATGCCATACAGTTCTTTGATTCGTCTTAGCTCAGGCATCGATATCATCGTTCGATTTCTACCAAATTCCTGCATTAAAATTTCCGCTGGCAACAAAACGGCACCCGCAAAGGCATCACACAATCGTTCAATCAAATCCATATCGAGATCATCTGGCATCACTAACAGCAGGTGCCCCAGTTCGTGCAGCAGCGTAAATCGTATACGAGAGACATCATGCTGTCTGGCATGGAGAACAATCACCGGTATTTTCCTATTTTCAGCCCAGCCCGAAAGCCCTTCATGGGTGTAATTGAATCCGAAGTCGATCTTTATGATTCGAATACCCTTCTTTTCCAATAAATCGGAAATGTTATGAATTGCTCCGTCTCCCAATTTCCACTTCTTACGAAGTTGCTTAGCCGCTTTTTCAGCATCTGAAGTGTTTGCGATTGGGACATCTTCAATTGGATTGATAAACTCGATGTACTCTTTTGCAATCGTTTCCAGTTCCAAATATTCACTGAGCCTTAAGCTTGTCAGTTCTTCCACATCACTTCGTTGTTTTGAATTTAGAAGCAGACCTTCACGATAGTTTACATTGTGCATACTAAATGCTACGTTACAATCCGTGTAGAAGTAATCCAAATCTTGGCCTACTGCCTCAGCAATGGCTAAAAGGGTTTTACTGTCGGGATGCCTGATTCCATTTTCATAGTGACTAATTGCCTGTTTCGAACAGCTAATCGCACCTGCCAATTCTTCCATTGTTAATCCCCGAAGCTGCCGAGCCCGAGTGATATTGGTGGCAATTGTGGTTGTCATCTGCTACCTCCTCTTTTGATGTATACAAAATTAACAATTTACATTTTGTATACAAGGATTTGCGCATATTTTATTTTAACTTATTATGAAGACCCAGATAAAAGACTGGCCTTAAACGAATTAACCGTGACTTGTTCCCAGGTAGTAAAGGCAGCTGGATCCTGCCAGAAAATCGACCAAGCTTGATTTAACATAACCGCAATTGATCCTTGTTTGCCTGGTTCGGCTAAGCGACAGGGAAGGAGATTGACCGCATTGTAAGCTGATACAGCTATTTGTTCCAACAGTAGATCTGGAACTGCATAATCATATTCCGCTTGCTTAGTGAACTGCATCGTTGTTTTAAATTCGGTCCACTTCTCTTGTATCTGTGCATTATCTTCTGGATAACCTAGCAATTGCAACGCATGAAACAAAACCTGCATTCTAGCTTCGTCCGGCGGATGTGAAGTAACCACATACTGAGGTACGTCATACACATCGGTAGATGTCTTCAGGCATAAGTGTAAATTAGACCAGGCGTAAGCAGGTCCCAGAGTATAAACCCCAAATAGATCGCAAAAAAACTCAACTGACCACTTTTCAATCCAACAGTCCCGCCACAGATAAAGCATTTCGATCATGTCTTTTCGGCTCGTGTTCTGTGTAAAGTGGGCTATCTCATCTCTATAATGTCGTTTTACAAACACATTGAATTTGCCCAATTCTAATTGAAACAGTTCCAGTTTTGGATTGTCTAACTGAATCAATGGATGACATAGCTCATGATAAATGTCAGCGATATGTAACAAAAAATCAGACTCTAATAAGGGCATACATAGTAGCCCATACCCCGAATAGATGTGGTAGTAACTTTGCGATAGACACGACGCGACTGGTTTCTGTATTGGATAGTCGATTTCTCGGCAGATACCCCGCACTAACCGATTCACGTAAGCGTCATCCGAATGGCTTCTGGCAATAGCCGCTACGACTACATTTTCCAAAATTGACAGTGAGCCAACTATTTGCCGATACAATAAAATCTTTTGTTTCAGGTTGGCGGGAATACGATAAACCGGATCTTGATCTAAAGTCATTAATTGACTTATGGCCGCATCTATTTCGCTATTGGCCCGTGTTGCCAGGGCTTCAAAGTCAATTAACAGCGTTGACCCAGGGATTTTCGCTTTTAGTGTACGGGCTTTAATCAATGCTTCAGCAATGGCACCATCTAGGTATTCCAGCATTATTACTCTCCTTTAATTTTAGCTAGGGCTTCGGTGTGTTTAGTATCTAAAGCGCTAACAACTACTTCTAACTCGTGAAGTGTTTCTTCCGAGTTGTCTCCTTTCGCTAAGTCATCTATTAGCTTACGAAAGAATTGCCTGGGTTGCTTACGCTGTTGCCTTAGATCACGTTCGATAATAACAGATAACAATTGAATAGGTGGCTCCATATTCTGGTCGTCGGCAATTCGACTGAAGAGAGAAACAACCTCGTCCTGTTTCCGGGTGTCGATGGGTGCAACCTGACTCCGGCGGCTGACGATGTACTCATTGATAAGATTCATGTATTTCCCCGTCACCTGAAATATATTGGTATTTACGCCGATTTTGCTCATGCTTCATCTAGGTTTAGCTCTTTTAGTAAATTGAAATTTTCGTTATCATACTTCCCACCGAATTCATTAATCCGGCGGTCGGTCATTTTGATTGTTAGCGGGTCACGCGAACAGTCATCAGGTTTAGCATAAGCGAGCGTTGATAGGTAGTAGATGTCCTGCAAAACGACTTGTAATGGCATATTGCCATGAGCTACTTTCACGTAAAGCGGCAGACTCGTTCCCTTATGTTTAAACTCTCGTCCTGTTGTGCAGACAAATCCTTCTCGCTCATTAAATGGTACCCAAGAGCCAACTTGTGGATTCAGTAATAAACGATTTTCCGTTTCCGTTTTCAGCACGTCGTAAGGAGACAATTCCTCAAATATTCGAAAGGTAGTCGTTGACTGTTTGGGTAATTCAACCACTGTGAATGTTACGTCTGAAGGCAAATGCCCTGTACTTTTTAGATCCTCAATAGCCTGCTTGATCCCATCCAGTTCTGGACGAAATAACCGGCCATCTCGATGGATTACGATAGAATGGAAGTCCTGATACTCCGCTAGTTTCCGAATTTGCTTAATCAGTACGGTTTTAATTTGCAGAGTGGAAAGTTGCTCTTTTCGCTTGGTCTCCTCACGAACTGGTTTAATAGTTTTAGCAAACTGGGTTATGAAGGTAAAACCCGCCAGTGAATGTTTTACGTCTATACCGATGTACAAGTCCGCACTCAACAGTGTTTTCAAAATGAATGGCCACCGTTCGTTATTGAGAATGACCTTATTTAAGGCTACACCTTGAATATAGCCGAAGTAAAGCCCTTTCTTATCTTGTCGAATGAAGTAGCCACTTTGTGGTTTATAATCATAGCACTCAGACAATATGTCTGTATGCATAATAGATACTTCTAAGTTGAACATCTTCTGGCCTTCTACTATGCAGAGCGTCGCTAAATCATCCTGTACACGTTTTTTTCGGCCTACTGTCGGAATCATAATGAGAGCATAACCTCCAGTCCTTTGGTTTATTGACTTTTGCAGTTGTTCTATAATTTCAAAACCTAACTGCAAACTATTTTTGTTGTTGCGATCATTATAGGTAATGATCTCTGGCTTCCAGCCACTTCTCGTTGGGTGCATCCGGTCGACCTCTTGCTGAAGATGTTTCAAGAGTTGCGTTCGGCCAAAAGAGTTGGCGATACTTTCAGGAAGTACGAAATACTGTCTTTCAAACGGACGGTTGACAAAGCACCCTCCCTCTGGACTACGAAGAAGTTGTTTGCGAGTCCGCCCAACCTCTGTCATGGCGACAGGTATAATACCCGATTTACCTGTCACTGATAGAATAGACCCATTGCCAAATTCCTGATCAGGGAAATCAAAAACATCTTTTTTGACACGGATTGGCGTTTGTGCTATCTCTAACTCAACCCCACCATTGCGTAGTCGATTTAAGTAATTTCGACGAACAACAAAAGCCTTACGTCTTCGCAAAAAAGGAGGGATTATCGATAGTTCGTGCAACTTACCGACTAATGGGTCATCAGTGTCCAAAACGCGATAGCATAGGCCGGCTGGAATCCTACGTTCCTCATTTCGGTTGTTGCTATACATTAACAAAGCCACATCATCTGGTAGACGTGCCACTTCTGGAGGCATACTATTACCTGATTGTCGATGTAAATCACCAATAACTGTCATCAATTCACCCCCTGTTTCACGCCGAAACTTATAGTTTGCAGCATTTAAATCGCTCCACTCTTGTGGATGCACTTCGTACCATTGGCGGCCATAATGGTAAATGAAATGGCTATCCTTGAGTTGATTAAACTCATCGCGTGTTATATAATTAGGTAAGGGTGTGGTTTCAACGTATTTATTAGTAAGCTCAATTGAAATTCCCCAGCCTCCACCAGGCAATTCGACGACACGAGGAAGAAACCCATTATAAACGGTCACTTGATGATTCCCATCGATAGCTTTTCTACTAAAAAACGGTTGTCCTGCTCGAGGTTGCCAGAGATCTTTATGCCTCTGAATCTCACTATTAAGATCAAATTGTAGGAATCGGCGGCATATTTCCTTCGTGGATTCATCATAATTTAAAAAATCTAATTCAAAAACTTGGTCCGTTGAACGGAAGAATATCGAATCCCGCTTTTTTACCATAAACTCTTCTGGAATTTTGTCTAACACCGCGGAGTCATTCTTGACGACCAAAAATAATTTCTGGCCTACTGGCTGAGTTTTTGAGATAACGGTAATAGGCTGCCCTAACTGATAGCTCAATGTTTTAATGATATACTGAATATTGCTATCATATTCTTCGCTCGTTTCACTCAAACCAATTATTTCATATAATCGGTATTGGGCTTTTAGCTTATCAAGATTTTCAATTTTGAAGATGTTGGTGTCGTAGAAGCTCATAATTCAGTGTTGTTTACAAAGTTTATTGAATGAACAGGTTGTGCAAATCTCTGGGTTATCGGTCGTAGCGTAATCGTCTACACAGCTTTGCGCATAAGGCCGGTGGGCACCAGCTAAATACATGGATAGCAGGCTATCAGCAATAAATGATTCCGTTCCTTCTAACTTAGAAGTGGTAACCGTATACTGGCGTTTATGACCAGTTGTGTGAGTAATCAGCTGTACTTCCGTTAGACGTGTCGATTCAGGTAGGTGACCTACTAGATAGTCGCTAAAGTCAGACTGTGGACTACCTTTAGCGAGTGCCAGTGCATAGACTAAGAGTTGTTGTTCGTAAGTGAGTGTACCATAAAAATGTACCTTCCAATCATATATAATTGGTGGCTTATTACGCCAAAACGCTATTAAATCAGGGAATCCTTGGCCCGAAAAGTTACCTACCTTGAACCACATCGCTCGTTGTTCGACTAAATAATCTGCCGACATAAGCTCAAACAATAAATCTTGATCTTGCAGAAAATTAGTCAGAGCAGTTTCAATTTCATGCCAAGCCTGTTCTAGATCGTCTGAATCAACGAAGCCTTTTGCTTCTATATCTAAAAGGCCAATTTCTAACTTTTGGCCGGAGTAGAGAGGTAAAGAGGCCAATTGTAATTGCTTATCAAAAATAGATCGGGCAACTGTTAGGACCTTACTAAGCACAGGTATCTGCTTCATCCGCAGTTGAGGAATGATGTAAACCGTAATAACCTGGTCAACAACTAAACCTCGCCAAGCTGCCACTGTTACCAGTTTGGATAACCGAGTAGCCTCAATTCGGACTGGATCTTTCTTTACCCGCCCATCGGCCATC
The DNA here is from genome assembly GCF_054776815.1 of Spirosoma gilvum. NCBI lineage: Bacteria > Pseudomonadati > Bacteroidota > Cytophagia > Cytophagales > Cytophagaceae > Spirosoma > Spirosoma gilvum. Next base: position 13,463 of record NZ_BAAHBH010000017.1, read on the forward strand.
ACATTTTTGTAGAACCACTGTCTCCGACAGCGTTTAAATTGCTTATGAGCGGATAAGGACCAGATCATTTTTTTCGATTGCGCATAAATTTTAAATACTCTAACAATTCGACCTCTTCAGCTGGGGAAATACGTCCGAATTTGGATGCAAATGCAGGAAGAGCCTGTGTTGCCGAAGGATCAGCTGCTGTTGGGACAGGATACCCTACTTTCTCCATAAGCAGCTCATACCTTACCCCATAGAATTGCGCTAGTTTGTGCAAATTAATGGGAGATGGTTGCTTAATCTTACCGGACTCTAACTGACTCAGGTATGCGTTAGATACATCTGTTTCCTTTTCTACACCCCTCAAAGTGAGCCCTTTGGCTTCTCGTAACGCTTTAAAATACTCTCCGTAATTTTCCATAAAACTATAGCGTTGCTAAAAATATTAAGCAAATATATCTGGCGTTGCTAAGTTTGTCAAGCAAAATGAGAAAAATTTTTCCTTGACAGTAGTCCTTGTAGTAGTTCTTAGGGAAATTATATTCTAAAGCATCAAACTGTTGTGGAAACAAACAACAATAAAATTGCTTAAATAAATGTCACTAGTACGTGTTTGTCTGATAATGTATACTAATGCTATTTGTGAGGTTTAAGTAGATAAGAATATTCTAATTATCTTTAACAGAATCAGAACTTTACTTTTCTGAAAGTCAGAGAGATACGGTCACTTCTGTCAAATTTGAGGTTTTTAAATGTATCGGTTTTGCGCCCCTGAATACCATGTGTCCATTGATAGCGAGCTGCTCCACTTAATATAACAAGACTGCAAGGCTCTAATAAAATAGACACTTTTACTTTACTCTCCTTGTTGATAAGATCCATTACACAAGCGGATCCTAAACTCAACGAAGCAATTGTGTTTCCAAAACATGGTTCACAATCCACATGATTTGCAATACCTTGTCCGGGTTTATATTCATTTACAATCAGCTGATCTGGTTCTTCAACCATAAAACCCGATCTATGTAATCGTTGTGCAACTGTTAAAGACCATTGGGGTAAACAACCAAGTTTCATACTGTAGTCAATAAATCTTGACTTATAATCATACTTATAACCGTAATGCTGAACACGTCTTTTAAGATCATCTAACCATATCTCCTCATTGATAAACTGCCAGATAGAACTGCTCTCAGCTAATGTGATAAAATTTGGAATGTATATGAGCCCATCAACTTTATTCAATTCTTCATAGTCATTTTGACCACCTTTTTGATAAAATGAGGTTAACGGTACAATATTCGTATCAAAAAGACTTAATTGGCTCATTATCAAATTATTTCAATTTCAAAACTTCGAGAAATACCTCTTCATAGGCAGGTTCGAAAGCATTGTAAGGATCGGTTTTATACAATACTTTCTCAGTATGATTATCTATAACTTCAAACGCTAATTGTTCTTTAAAGTTGCAATATTTAATGTTACGATCATCCCGATTTGGATTCTGATATATAAAAAAAACGTTTTGGGTCATATTTAGTAGAGAGCGCACAAAGCTTGCTAAATCATTCTCATTCAATGAAATACTTGAGAACAAATATGAAGCATTAACAAATATAGGATTGTTCTCGCCTATTAAGTCAAGCAAAGTACTATCCTGGATCATACGCCAATTTTCATGAAATTCAAAAAAACAATTAGGTCCAAATAGTTGACTGTTTACAAGTGACTTTGCTTTATCTATCATTGACCCTGCTCGATCTATTCCGATATATGCCATCTGCACTAGTGTTCCTGTTTCTTGGCGATAGAACTCAGCTAAAGCTAGTCCCGATGTTAAAGGGCCACAGCCTAAATCAATAAATATGGGCCTAATGTGTACTTGACTAAATACTTCTAATAAGGAGTCTTTAAGTCTGTTAAAGACACTGTATGAAGTGAAATAGTGCTTTCTCATGTTAAAATAACAGTATAATGACACTTTATCGTCTACGCTTAAATTTTTATAGGGGACATTGAAATCTGTCCGACCTCGCTCAAGAATATCTTGTAATACTTCGTTTTTAGGAAAGCCTAGTAAAATGTTTGGCCATCCATGCGTCGAAGCGACCTTTACCGGCTCTACAATACGTTGATAAAAAAAATTGTAAATTAACTCTGATGGATATAAAACGCCCTTTGATACTGGCTTAACGAGCAGCTCATAACTTGTTCTACCTTGAATTAAGTTTTGTAAAGCAGGGAAGGTAAGAAAAGAGAACTTTACTTGTGTTTCTGGTTCAAGAAATAGAGACTTAAATGCATCATTTTCATCTATATAATTCTTATCTAATAAATTCTTTTTCCCTTTGTTATAATAATATAGAAGAACATCAGCAATTTGAGAAAGATGATCTTCATCTTCAATACTGTAAGCCTTATCGAGTAATGTTAGTACAGTTAGGAAATGTTTTATATAATCTATTCGTATATTATCAATATTATTTATTTTACTAATAGCTTTTAAACGGTATTTAAGAGATGAAGTAGGAGGTAAAATGCTTTGTAAATTCTCTAAATTTCCAGACAGCCCAGTAAGCTTTGTATGTCTTTCATATAATGCTGCTAATATAATTATAAAGCTTAAAAAAAGATCAGTTGGTTTATTAGTTTGGTCAAATTCCCTAAATGGAGCACTAGTAATAAAAACCTTATCATAGAATTGAGATATTTGCAATCCAATAACCTCATCATCGGAAAAAGCATAAATAAGATTACGAATATCCGTAAGATTTTCCTCTAAGAAAGTATCAAAATCTGCGAGAGAAGAACTATTCTGTAAAGAAATGACTAAGGTTTCAAAATGCATAAATAATTATTTTTTCTTTTTTAAGTCTAGTTTTATCACACTTTCTAGTTCGTCCAATGACAATTCTTTTTCTCTTAAACGAATTAACTCTATTAATTTAACCTTATCCATTCCAATATTTTTCAAGAAAAAATGAATTAAATATGAATCAGAGTTTAATTCATTTGCGTATTTCTCTGAAATGACATTCAGGATTGTATCCAATCGGCTAATTTTTTCAAAATTAATAATTTTTGTGTTTAATATAAATGAAGACTTTTCATTATATGAATTTCCAGAAGGGGAATTCTGTAGTTGGTTCAATGAAGTAGAAAAAGGATTCAATTGCATCTCAGTTATATATAGGTAATCATTCAATACGGGAAATCCTTGACAAACAAAATCATAAATTGTTTCTACAGTAAATCTCTCGAAATAGGTATCAAGTTTAAATTTTATGCTTTGAACCGAATTAGCAATTTGATAAAAAAAATCATCATTAACTCGTAAATTAGTATCATTTTTAATCATATTTCTATAGCCATAGTATAACCCCAATATTGCTAAGATATATTCAGCAAAGTTTCGAGAAATAAATTTTTGATTTTCCATTATAGCAATTCTAACGGATTGTTTATCCGTATGATGCTGAGCTTTATTCGGAAATTTAGCGAGGAAAATCAGAATCAAGATAGGCAAGTATTTTTTAATATTCTCAATCTCAAGCAGTGATTGATAAGATATCCGCCGATTTTCCCATTGACGGATGTAATTTATAATATCAATTAATTCTTTCTGTTCATCGGATTTTTCAACTATCTGCTTAACTGCTTTTTCGATTATTGATATTACTAAGTTAATTGAAAAGACTTCATCCTTAAAAATCGCTTCGAGCGTTTGTTTAAATATATACCTTTGACTCTCAATTTTAAAGTGAATACGCTCATCAGGTAAAAAAACAGACCTAAATACTTGATCTTCTCGTTTAGGCAATGATGATGTTGTATTTAGTTCGCATAAAGCACTTATATATGAAAGAGGATATTCACGAAGATTATTTTCTTTATCAGCATACATTATACCTACATTTTTCATAAATGAAAATAAGCCAAGAAGTTTATCAAATAACTTTAATTTACCTCTCCAGGGATTACTTTCAGTTTTCTTTGGAAATTCACTATACGTTAAATCAATTGGTATAGTTTTGAAGTTAGTAGGAATTACTATACAAATATTTTCTGGTATATAAGAATCAGGAAAAGTTTTTACGGAAGCTACAAAAGAATCTCTTGCTGATTGAGTAGCAAAGTATAAGTATTTTACTCGAGATACAGGCAACGGTACTTCGACATACCCAGCATAAGCTTCTTTTATAGGATGATATTCCTCATTTTTAATAAATAAACCAACAAGAACTTGTGTTTCATCAAAACTGCTTGTTATACCTTTACTTACCACTATACGATCAGGATACTTATTAATAATATCAAATTGTCGATTCACATTTTTATAAATCTCACTTTCTTCTAATTCTAATGGATAAATCATGCCAGCATTGAAATAATCAGCAACATTATTTAAATGCAATTGCAAAAAGTAAACTGACGCTTCTAACTCATTATTTTTCTGTTTGAACTGGTATGAGGTACTACTGAAAATATCTGTTGATTCTTTTGTTTGAAATAATGAGCCAGTTCCGTTGGACTCTTTTTCGCGAAGCCGTTTAATGTAAGCATCCCTTTTTGAACCTGCTTTAACAGTTATATTATTAGCCTTACAGGCATTTTTTAATTCCTCTAACGTCCAGTTTTTATATTCATCATTCGCCATTGTAATTGTTGTTAGAAAGGTAAATCTGATTTGCTCATTGTATACTCAGAAGGAATAAACTCGTAAGAATTTTTATCGAAACCTTCCATGTACGCAGGAAATAATGCACCAGTAAATAAAAGAATAAGGTTTTCTTTTGCTCGGGTGCAGCCAATATAATAATGCTCTTGGGTTTTGTATTTAGGAGTCAGAGCCGTTTCCATATCAGGCATTATAACTGTTTGAAATTCTAATCCTTTAGCTGACTTGTATGTAGTAATAAGAATATTCTCAATATTTACAGTTTGTTGGTGTCTATTATGATACTTTGAGCAGGTGAATCCTAATTCTAATACTTTATCATAATAGAAATTAACTTCATTTTGGCTGTAAACAAGTATGGCTACATTCTTAGTACTAGCTTCATCTAACTCCCTTTTTATGATTTTCCACTTCTCTTCTTTTTCCAATACTTGGTAAATAATGGGTTTTTGACCATTTCCTTTTGGCATCTGGCTCAAAATAACAGGATTATTTACGCGTTCAGCGTCTGGAACAAAGTTTCGAGCGAAGTTATATGTTTCGAAGGTGTTACGGTAGTTATGTTCAAGTCTAAAGAGTCTGACTGATTTGGTTTTATTTAGTTCATCCTCAATTTCATCAGAACTCATTCCATATGTATGTACCTTTTGTATAGTATCTGCCCCGACGAACAATCGGTCACACTTTGTTTTAAGAGCACGATAGATCTTCTCCTCAAAGTCTTGTCCCTCATCAATTAAAACTTCCTCAATATTTTTTACCTTATCTAGATTTAAGATCATTTGTTCCGCATTATCATCAGACGCCCACCTTCTAAATTTTTGGGCATACCAACCATAGTACCCATACACTCTAATTCGGTCAGATGAAATGTATTTCAGACTTGCAATCAGTAAGTTCTGATATGAGAATACAGCTACTTCTTTTCCTTCGTTTGCTAAACGCTCTGCCCTCATAAGTGTAACCGTCGTTTTTCCGCTACCAGGACAACCTGTAATTAAAACATTATCGTTTCCAGAGTAATCTATCGCGTTTAACATACGATCGCCACCTACAGAGCGGGATATTTCAGCCCTAGTAACCGTATTAAACTTAAAAGGAGGCATATTGGTAATGGGTGGATTTAACTTCAACAATCAATTTTGCACAGTATATTATCAAATAATCCAAGGTACCTGAACTACTCGAATCTAGTATAAAACATGTTAAAGAATGTCGCTTAGCGAAGACTTGTTAGCCTTCAGTGGCAGTTAATCCATCCTCCTTCTCCTCCCGAATTTCTCGTTCTACCGTTTCGACGAACTCCTCCGTTGAAACGGTATGTACATACGGATCGTCAAGCTCTTCATCCTCATCCGGGACAGTAGTTAATTTATCTATACTCATACACGCAAGCTAATATTTTTGCCTTGCTTGAAGTAGTCCCTACTTAAAGTTTTTTAAAGTCGATAGCTCATTCCCTGTATTCGGTGAAAATCTTGTTATACTGCCAGCCTGTCAGGTAATCTGAACATGAAAAGGTCTAAGTAACAAAGCCATGACGGACGTTGTGCGCTTGATTTACCTACACACCTCTTCCCTCGACGTAGCATAGTAACTAGGTTTACAAATCATTATCGCTGATTCACGTTTAGTCATCCCCTGCTGACGGGCTTTTACTCGCGATATGATTTAACATAGAGAAGTTCGGCGAAAGTCCCAATATTGTCGTTTTTCAACAAATCTCGGAAAGCCGAATTTCCAAGATGTTGAAAATACTTGTACATTGCTTCTTTTAAACCCTTGGCCATGCCTAAGCAATCGTGTACTCTTTCTACTGTTAATACTACAGACGGGGCTATCCAAACAAGTAGTGGTAAGCTGACACTTACCCAGGTGTTGACCTACTTTGCCGCCTGGTTACCCAAACCCGGTAACTATCCAAGGATCGTGCGACCATACTTGGTTTACTGTCTAACCAACAAGTATTCCATTGATCGATTCAGTCTAAGTTTATTTGCCGCTGGTTTGCCTGCTAACCGTATTTCCCCTCTGCGGAAATTTCTGCTGTTTTATCAGATTCAAGGCTTGCCCCAGCTGACCGCCGACCCTCCACCAACTTCTACCAAGATTCCAGCCGCCAATGAATTAATCCTTAGCTTCCTTCATGATTCAATCACTTTACGAGGGGAAGAGTCCAGAGATACGTATACCAAATCGCTGAACGCTTTCTTTCGTTATTTGGCTGATGAGCAAGGCCAGGGCAACCAGGCTTCTTTTAGTGGTCAAACGGTGGGTCGATACGTCGAATGGCTCAAGAAAGAAGGTCTATCTGCATTTACGGTCAATATTCGCCTTTCGGCCATTAAGCAACTAGCCGCCTGGGTGATTAAAAATCGCAGTCAGCTTGGATTAGTTGCGGATCAGGTCGATTCGCTTAGGGATGTCGATGCTGTGCGTGGCCTGACGACCGAACGTAAGTTTTATAAAGATAGTCTGGAACGGGCCGAGCGAGATGAACTCCTGAATTCTATTGAGGATGCTGCCGACCGGGCATTGGTCGCTTTATTGGTTATTGAAGGCTTACGGACTGTAGAAGTGACCCGGTTACGGGTGGGAGACATTGATTTTGAACGTAAACAGTTATGGGTCAAAGGGAAAGGAAAAGATACTCGAAAAGATGTCCACCTGTTTGATTCCTGCGCTCAGGCTCTGATTTCCTACTTACAGGATAAATCGTACTGGCCAATTCCACCACAGGCAGGCAAGGCCTTGTGGACCGATTTAAAAACCTATCAAATCAGGTATCGGGTTGATAAATATCTGCGGCAACTGAACTTGAAACGTCCCAGGCTATCCGCGCACAGTCTACGTCATACAACAGGCCAACTTCTTATTCAAGAAGGCGTTGAGCCAATTCATGTGCAGCGCCACTTGCGCCATGAATTATTTGAAACAACACAATTCTATATAAAGAAACAGACCGAGAAGGACTACTATATTAAAATAACGGATATACCTGTAAAGGATTGATTGTCAAAATTTTGTAATTGTTAACAACGTAACAAATTTACTTTGTATATTATATATTTTATTGCATAGTTAATTTGTTACATGAGATTTATAAGGAAACTGGACAGCGGGGAAAAAAAGTGAAGCGGCATGGTTTACTTTCTTTTTTCAAAAACTACAGTTATTCCATGATTATTTTGGTCGATGTCGATAGCTTTTACGTTAGCGCCGAACGGATTTTTCGACCCGATCTGGAAGGAAAACCCGTTGTGGTGCTTAGCGCGAACGATGGAAATATAATTGCCCGTTCTAAGGAGGCCAAGAAGCTGAAAATAAGAATGGGGCAACCCACGTTTGAATTAGGGGGCGTTGTTAAGCAACATAAAGTAGAGATTATAAGCACCAATTTTACCCCGTACGGCGATGTTTCCGGCCGCTTAATGCGAATCTTAAACCAATTCATTGAGAAGATCGAGATTTATTCAATCGACGAGGCATTTTTAGATGTGACTGGGTACGAGCGGATCTATACCGACTTAGTAGCATTTGGCCATCAGATCCGAAAGACAATTAAGCAGTGGGTGGGTTTGCCGGTTTCGATTGGTATTGTGCCAAAAGAAACCTTAGCAAAAGTGGCGAGCTGGTACGCTAAAAAGCAACCCAACTACAACGGAGTTTTTGAGCTACGGGAAGCGGATCGCATTCAACAGGCACTTGCTGATTTCCCCTGTTTGGAGGTGTGGGATATTGGTCACCAGTACAATCAACTCCTCAAAAAAAACGGAATTGAAACGGCGTATGCGTTAACCCAGTGTCATGATGTGTGGATTCAGAAACACATGACAATTGAAGGCTTACGTTTAGTCGATGAATTGCGAGGAAATACCCGTCGACCCGTCCAGCAATATCCTGCGCCGAAAAAGTCGATTTTAACCTCACCTTGTTTTGGTACGCCTGTTGACGATCTGAAAACACTGCAAGAAGGACTGAATACGCACGTAGTTCGATGTGGAGAAAAACTAAGAAGACAACAGTCGGCTGCCTGTTTAGTAACTGTGTATTTGCAGACCAATCCATTTAGAGCTGACCAGCCGCAGTATTTCAATAGCCAGGCTACAGCACTGCCGCATCCTTCTAGTGCTACCCCTGAATTACTTCAATATGCCATTGGTGTGTTAAATGCGATCTACAAGCCCGGATATAAATTTAAGCGTGTAGGCGTGATGCTATCAGGTTTTGTACCTCATGATTATCAAAAGCCAACCCTCTTTAATGACGTTTCCGATCCTCGACTACGAGCGGTAAGCCAAACCGCTGATAAACTCAACGCGAAGTATGGGCGGGACAAAATACGATTTGCCAGTCAGGGATACAGCGTACATTGGAAACCGCGCAGCAAGTTTTTAAGCAGACGGTATACGACTCGATGGAGTGAGATTTTGAGAGCACAGTAAACTAAAAACGACCGTATAAAATTAAAGGGTAAAGATTAGTTGAAGAGTAAATAAGCGTTTTGTCCAGAGTGTAGTATGTCAAAAATTATTTTAATAACTGGTGCCTCAACGGGCTTAGGAGAAACTATCGCCACCTATTTGGCGCAGAAGGGCTTTACCGTATACGGAACATCCCGATCAATTGAGCAGAAGTCAAAACCTTTTTTGACCATGGATTTGGATGTCTGTAATGAAGCAAGTATTCAAAAAGGGGTGAACCGAATTATTGAGAAGCATGGCCGAATTGATGTATTAATTAACAATGCTGGGTTGGCTATTGCGGGGCCGGTTGAGGCTTTACCGCTTGCCGAAGTACAGCGGGTATTCGATACAAATGTCTTTGGTACGATCCGAACGATTCAAGCCGTTTTACCTACGATGCGTCAGCAAAAGTCTGGTTTAATTATTAATATTAGTTCCATTGCGGCAGAAGCAGGGTTACCGTTTCGAGGAGGTTATTGCGCTAGTAAAGCCGCCGTTGACCGGCTGACTGAAGCACTCCGATTAGAGCTGGCCTCATTTGGAATTCAGGCTTGTTATATCCAACCAGGTGGTACGAAAACGGATATTAACAAGAATCGGCTTCGGGTATCTTTACCTGCCAACAGTGCCTATAAAGAAACGTTTGACCGCACGTATGCATTAATCGACGAAAGTGTTAGTGAGGGAATAGAACCCGACGTGTTTGGGCCACTGGTCGAAAAAATCATTCAGTCGCCCCAAGTTGATCGATTGTACCGGGTTGGTAAATCCCTGGAGAAATTTTCCGTTTTGTTAAAAAGTATTTTACCAACGGGTATCTACGAACGTATGATTCGAAACCACTATAAAATGTGAGGCAATAAATCAATGAATAAGCTATGCCCTGGCAGATTTGTCAGGGCTTTTATGTAAACAATAATCAGTGAATACAAATGCCTAATTCTAACAGTACATCGGGAAAAAAAGCAGATAATCAATTTCTAATTACATTTTTCTAATTAGAAATTTGCAATTAGAGAATTAATAGTTATTTTAGTACACGAAAGGTAATTGAACAGGCAAACACTATTTTGTATGGCATCCGTAAGCACAACCCCTTTAAAAACAGACAGTTGGAGCGAGATTTGTTTCCCTGTGGAATCGGTAAGATTAATTGATATGTTACCAGGCTACCAGATTGTGCCATCGGACCGTCAGAACTCGATTGTTGGCTATCCAACTGGTAGTAACCCAGTGGTCTATGCGATTCAATCTGAGCAGTATTCAATCGTGCCTAACACCCTTTTGCGAGAAGTTGTGACTAAGTACATACCTCAGCATGAAATCAACATACGGTATACGGACCGAGGAGAATTTACTATAAACGTAATTACACCGAACGAGATCAGTATCGGCGACGAACGGTTGTACCGCAATCTGATAATTAACAATAGTTACACGGGTAAATCACCTTTTACGGTTCAGGGAACGATTGTTAATGAACGAACTGTGACAGAAACGGGCGTACGGGTTAGCTACTATCGACAGATATGTAGCAATGGTTTAATGGGTTGGGCAGATGAATGGTTGGAAATGGATGCTTACTTAAACTGGCTATTAGCTGGGAAGCCCAAGAAGCACAAAAAAGCTTTGGATATAAAGGAAAGTGGTATTGAAACCAAAACCTACACGAAGCAAGAAGTCGATGAAGTCGTTCATAAAAAACTGCATCATATTCGGTTAGATATAGATTCCCTAAGCTCCTATTTAGGAAAGGTTCTTACGCAATTTATGGCACATAAAGGCTCCCTAACCGCCCAAGTTTATCAGCGATTATATAATAAACCTGTCCAAGAAGCCACAGTCGAAAAATTAGCCAAAGAAGTTAAAATCCCGGTACAACTGGTAAAGCAAGCCCAGGAACGTATGAAAGTAGAAGAACGGATATTAAAGTCAGAGCCCACGATGTGGCTGTTGTATAACGCTTTTAATTACTCGCTGATGAATAGCCGCGTCAGCCTTTCTCTTTCAGATCGGTATGCTATGGATGAAAAGGTTTTTCATGAGTTAACCCACCAAGCGTTGAATGTGAATTAAACTAATATCAGGGCTGCTATTTCTTGCAGCCTTTTTATACTAACCTATTTTTTCTAATTAGAAATTTCTAATTAGAAAAAATATAGCCAAATCGATAGTTTAAAACTCATTAGGGATTGAAGCACGTATTGTAAGATGAATTTTGACTATATAATCAATTGGCACTATAAAAACTTTAAAGACTGTTATTTCATCAGTCTTGGTATAGTGATTGAAGCTAGTGCGCGCACTTGTGGAGACGGTATCGCAGTATCAATTTACAGATAACTATCAATGGATACCAAGGCGAATGAATTTAGAAGACCAGTCTATTGTGTATTACGGAGATGCTGACCCAGGTATTTCGGAGCAAACTGACCCACCCCGTTTTTGGGTAGGAATCACTCAAAGTTAGTGATCATTGTTTATCTGCAACAACCCGCTGTTTACGACGCATCGATTCTCCTTTCAAGTCCAGTCGATGGGCTTTATGAGTGATCCGATCCAGAATGGCATCAGCCAGGGTAGGGTCACCGATGTACTCGTGCCATTTGCTGACCGGCAGTTGCGAGGTGATTATGGTGGCGGCTTTCCCATGCCGATCTTCCATGATCTGCAACAGAGCCAGTTGAGCATGTTGGTCCAGCGGCTGAAGACCCCAGTCATCCAGGATCAATAAGTGTTGGCGCTCAAGCCGATTCATCTCCTTCTGATAAGAGCCATCAGCCTTAGCCAGTTGTAGACGTTGCAACAGCTTGATCAGATTGTGATAGCCAACCCGGTAGCCTAACTGACAGGCCTGATACCCCAAGGCCGAGGCTATATAACTTTTCCCACAGCCGGTGGCACCCGTCAGGAAGATGTTTTCCGAACGATCAATGAAGCGACAATCGGCTAAGCGTAGGATAGCTGTCTTATCCAGATTCCGCCCCTCCCCGTAATGAAGTTCTTCCAAGGAAGCCGTATAGCGGAAGCGAGCCGCCCGGATGGCCATTTGCGTCTTGCGTTGCTGACGGTATTCGTGCTCGGCATCGGTGAGTTGAGCCAACAACTCGTCAGCCGGTGGCTGTTGATGAACCGGTAGTTGTAACAGAGCTTCAAAGGCCTGGAACATGCCCGTCAGTTTGAGTTCACGTAATCGATCTAGGGTCGCCTGGTTATTCATAGTTCGTTTGGTTTTATGGTCTTTTCTTTTTCCCCTTTGTTATTTTATCATTGGTAGGCGGCCGCGCCCCGTATATTCTCATGAGTGGTCGTGATCAGGGCAGGTGTTGATTCGGGCAAGGTATCTAGCCCTCGTTCCAGAATGGAGCGGATGACTTTGTAACTGACACTTTGGTAGCAAAGGGCGCGCTCACAAGCCCGCTCCCGGCGATCAACGCCGACTTTCTTTTCCAGACTCAGGATGCCCTGACAGGATTTATAGGCCTGTTCGGGATGCGCCCGGCTAGATAAAACCACTTCTACAGCGCGTTGGGTTTGAGAACCAATACGCCCCGCCCATCGAATAAAGGAGGCTGGATTCCAATCGCTCACCCATTGCTGGGTGCTGGGCAAATGGTCTTTGGTCGTCGAGTAGTGATACTTGTTCCTGTCTCGTTGATGGACAGCCACGCGTTCATAGTGAGCATAGATCTCAACGGTGTTTTGCGTGTAGATGAGTCGAACGCGCTTGCCAACGTAGCGATAGGGAACACTGTAATAGTGTTTATCTTCCGAGAGTAATACGTGACAGTTTTTCTGCACACGAGCTACCAAATGGTGTTTGATCTGATAGATACTGGTGGGTAGTGGTTTGAGATGCCCTTGCTCATAGGCTTCGAAACGAGTTCTTCGGCTGTACTCTTTGCCACTAAACAGCATCTGATTATGAGCATCGACCCGTTGCAGGATGGCGGCATTGAGTTCATCCAACCGGTGAAAGACGCGGTTGCGAAGCGGAGCGTACACCCGGTTGTAAAGGATATTGACGGCTCCTTCCACTAGTGCTTTATCACGGGGTTTGCCGCTGCGCGCCGGTAGGATCGTCGTCTGGTAGTGAAGCGCAAAATCGCTCAGCATCTCATTGATCTGAGGTTCGTAGCGATCGGCTCGGATAACGGCCGCTTTGAGATTATCGGGTACAATGGCCGCTGGCACTCCGCCAAAGTAGCATAGGGCATTTTGCAAGGCCTCGATAAAGTCCTCCGTGCGTTGACTAGCCACCGCCTGGGCATAGGTCAACTGACTGCAGCCTAGCACAGCGACGAAAAACTCAACCGACTTTACTTCCCCACTTAACTCATCAACCAGCGACAGGCGTTTACCGGCAAAATCGACAAACATTTTGTCTGCTGCCTTGTGCTCGAAGTGCATGGAGAGCTGTTGCGTCTGGCGCCACTGCCGATAATGGTAGCAGAACTGGGTATATTGATAGCCCTTAGGTTGCTCTCCCCTGTAATCTAACCACAGGTCATAGCGAGTTACGCCGGTGCAGACTAGTTGTCGATCAATAACGGGCAACCGCTTTTGTAACTCAGCCAGTCGACTACCAACCGATGGGGCAACGGTTGGCGGTTGAACGAGCAGATTGAGCTGGGCATCGGTCTGGCTCAATAGACCTGTTAGATCGGTTTGGGGCAAAAGGCGTAAATAGCCCCGAATGGTATTACGGGCGATTGCCAGTGATCGGGCAATGTCACGGATGGATTTGCCCTGTTGTTTGAGCAGCAGGATTTGGCGCAGCAAGTGCATAGGAACTCGGTGGTTAGCCATAGTCGGGGTGGGTCGATTACCTCCGAAAACTACAGCAGTGACGCGATTCCTACTTCAAAACGAGGTGGGTCAGTTTGCACCGGAATGCCTGGGTCGGCATGCTCCGTGTTAAGTGGGTCAGGTTACTCCGAAATACTCAGTCTATAAAGCAGAATATTAATAGAATTTCTCTACACCAATTCATTTACCATCTTTTCGAACGACTTTTCTATCAATCAGTTGATATAAGGATTTCCGGTATGATTCTCCTACAGGTAATTCCTTCAATTCTCCTTGTCGAAGAATACTGACGGTGTTTTTATCCTTATTAACCACTCGTATTTTAGTCCTGGCAGCAATGAAGGATTTATGAATTCTAGAAAAGAAAGTATGAGGTAATTGGGACTCAATGTCACTAAGTGATAAATGGGAGGTTAGACGGTCATTTTGCGTAAAAATATGAATGTAGTTGCGCTCTGGAGCTGTTTCAATCCAACAGATTTCGTCAAAGTACACGGCGATCAAGTTACCTTCTGACTTCACATAAATAAAAGATTCTCTAGGCAGAGCCGGACTCGGTTTCGCTGAAGGCTCTAGGCTAGTTTGGGCTTTTTGTACAGCTTTTAAAAAACGATCAAAGCCAAATGGTTTGTGCAGAAAATCAATGACATCTAAATCGTAGCCTTGTAGTGCGTATTGAGGGTATGCTGTCGTCAGGACATATTTCTGAAATTGTCCAACGATTTTAATAAAATCAATTCCATTAATAGCATGATTTGGCATTTCGGCATCGACGAAGATGAGATCTACTGGATTTGCCTTCAAATAGACAATGGCTTCGGAAGGGTCAGAAAATGAGCCTTTTAACTCAAGGTACGGCACTTTATGGATCAAATCCTCAAGATACTGGATAGCAAATTCCTCGTCATCAATTACGATACAGGTCATGGCAATAAAAATTAGGTACTTACGCTAGGATCGATAACCAACAAGAAAAGGAATCCTCATCTTGTTCGATTTTAAAGGTATAGGAGGAAGGGTACGTCAAATCAAGTCGGCGCTGAATGTTCGCTAAACCTACATGCGTTGAATCTACAGTCGGCTTATGACCTTTCTGATTCCGCATATAAAACTCGATTCGGTCTGTATAGCAGTTCAGATTAATAGTAAGCGGGAAATCCATATTTGTCATCCGTCCATGTTTAAACGCGTTTTCGACTAAACTGATTAATATAAAGGGAATTATGAACTTCTGATCGGTAGGGCCTTGGACGTTAAATTCTATTTGAAGCTTATTTTTATATCGCATCTGGTGTAAGGCGATGAAATCTTTTAAATACGTGATTTCTTCCTGAACCAGCACGAATTTTGAATCCTCCCGCAAACTATAACGCATAATGTCAGACACCTTTAAAAGTGAATCAGCTAAATCGTCAGAGTATTCGCGGCTCTTTACATACAAATAGTATAAGGTGTTATAGAGAAAATGGGGATTCAACTGAGATTTTAAAAAGTTAAGCTCAGCATGCAGGGTTTCCTGTTCAAGACGCATTTTCTGCTCTTCTTGTAAATTCTTTTCCCGCTCCCGTTCCAGCTCCTGCTCTTTAACCGTATCGATGGCATTTGCTAACCGTTGGGTAACGGACGGAATGATTTTTATCATATCCAGCGAAATACCCGTAAAGAAATAAGCCGTGAAGAAGGCAATCAAGATAAAGACAATCCATTCATTCAGATACCGGACTACTTTGGGTGGGTTTAAGCCTTCCCGTTGCAAAGTAGCTTTTCGTTGTAAAGCCCAGTTTTCATTCCGTTCAAGGGCTTTTTCGTAACGAGTTGATTCGGCCTTAGTCAAGTAATTATATTGATAAGTAAAGCCTATACTATACGCTTTTAGAAAAAGAGTACCTAGGACAATCAAAAACCAGACAAAGGCAGCTTTGCGGCCAAGAAGGATAGCAGCTAGAACAATTAAAGAATGGCCAAAGGCAAAATCGACCAAGATTGAATCATTAGAAGGGTTTTCGAATCCGATCATGTTTAGGAAAGCCAGAAACATAATGGAAACGATACTTACCCAACGGGAGGCAATATCAAACTTACTTTCAGGGTCTAAATCAATCTGTTGACCCACTAGGGTAATTTTAGTTTTTCCAGCTAAAATCCAATAGTTGTAAAGGGCAGAAAAGAAATTCGCAGCACCGACGAATAAATAAACATAGGCCAGTGCGACATGAGGGACAAAGTTTCCAGTTTCTATTTTTTCAAAGGACAGAAAAAATATGGCCAGTGTGATATAAGCAATATTGAGATAGGTAAGCAATTTGCGTTGCTTATGCGCAAAAGGTTGGGACAAGTGTTGCCTTGCTTGTTCCAATAATTCTGTTAGCTGCGTTGAGTTCGAAGTTTCCACTAATTACGTAAAGTCGAAAGAAGAGCAATAAACCGGAGATACCTGTAGCTGAGCTAATTGGTTAGCGGATAAGCCGCAGGCTTTAACCATGGCATGTGTGGTAACATCGGCCTGATAGCCGCTGAGTAAGCCCATCCGGGCGAGCATGGCTGTTAATCGCTTATCCTGACAGTCAACCTCGAAAAGAGCGCTGTTTAAGTTGAAAAAAGCTAGTACACTTTCGATGAGAATTGGGAACAAACCCTCTTGCCCGGTAGCCAGGTAAATACCTTCCAGTGCTAAAAACGAATAGTCTGGTTGAAATAGTTTTTTTAGGTAGGGTATTCTTGGTAGGATATTCATGAGGAACCAGCCGGTCCAGTTGGGCATTTGTAAAAAATTCCAAGTAACGGGATTGGCTTGTACCCCTCCTACAACTTGCTCCCCTACTGTCAGTGTAAAGTAATTTCCTTGGTAGCCTATTTTATCAAAGTTTACCAATCCATAACCAGCGTAATAGGTCGCCAGAAAAGATTTGATTTTGGGAAGTTCTGCTGATGAGGCCCTTTTCAGTCGCACATCTGCTTTTGGATTTAGGCTACGGAAGACAAACGTTTTAAGTTGTGCAACACTTGCAAAATTTGTTTGGTTTGACAAGGAGAGGGAACGTGTGTTTTTCTCTTCGATGAACGAGTACAACAGATAAGGTGCATGAATTGTCTCCGTAATGTAATTGACAGCCGAAGTTTTTAAAAATCGACCATATCCCTTTCCCTGGGCTGATTCATGGATGGCAAAATAGCGCCCATAAAAGGCATTCATACTACCAAATGGATAGGTAACAAGCCGATGATCGAGGCAATAAAAACCTTGAAGGATGTCAGAAATATATAGATGAAAGAAAAAAGGGTTGGACAGTTGGTTTAGTTTTTGGTCTTGGCCAGTTTGTTGATAACGAATACCGCTTGTGCCGTAAACAGCATTTTTTAATAAGACAATAGACTCTGCATCAGCCTCTGATTTTACGACCAGCTTAACTGATCCTATTTGGCTAAGAATCGTTTCTTGTGGAGCATATACTGGTTCTTTGGAAATCGACATTGAGTAATCAAATAAGTTGAAATTTCGAGTTTTAACTGATCTTCCTGACCGGTTGATTTATGAGTAATCAAGGAGATTAAACACTGTAGAGCCAGCTAAGAAATGGATGTAGTGTTCACTCCGCAACTAAAACGACTCATAATTAAATCATTTATATGTAGCCTATTTGAGTGTACAGGATTCATCACGCATCTAGACCTGTATAGCACAAGTTTATACCTGTTTAGCCATCCTCCCATTCATAATTGGGGTTTTATGTAGATCTTGGTTTAGTTCTTTATCTAACCATAACGATCATGAATCAGATTTCAACCATGCTCTCCGTTACAGATGTAGAAAAATTGATTGTGCACCCTGAAACCTTCACTGTTCAAGATATTATTGGTATAGCCAAGTTGCTTAGGAAATCGCCAACAGAAGTTTTTGAATTAATACTTAATGAACTAGAAGTGGGGAACATTTGTGAATTCGAAAGATAATATAACAAAAGGCCGCTTAATCAAAAGTGGCCTTTTGGCTAACCATTCTACAGCCACAAGTACATAATACTTGACTGAAAACTTTGAATGAATAAAAAAGCTTAATAGTTGACAGAGGTTTGCGTTGTTTTCAAAACTCAGTCTTCAATTAATCCTTATCCTTTTACATGTCACTGAACCATTTAATTAAACGGATTTATTGAACGCACAAAGGGCCGTTTCCAGCCCCTCTACCCTCCTACCCGACCACCGTTCAGAAAAAACTTCCGATTTACTCAATCCACTGGGAGGAGTAGTCTTGCCATTGTTCAAGTAAGAAATCAGCTAAGTCCGCTCCGGCAACTCGTTCATCATCCGTCGCATTATCTTCCAAATAAGTCGAAACGGTGATATCAAACCCCTGAGCCAATAGTTCACCCGCTACCCGATTCCAGCGATCAAATGCACTTCCATCTTTGGACAGGTCAGGGTATAAAACGATTCGCCGTCCACGCAGTGGAGCCAATCGTTCAGTATTCAAATACGATAAAGCTCCCACGGCCATCCAGATAAATCCCGGGAAATAAGGAGTACAGATGACTGCGGTTTTGGGTGCTTCAACAATTGCAATTGGTTGACTTATATCGGCGTTTAAAAGTTGCGGTAAACCAAATAGGCAGGGGGATTTTTGCACGTCATTTTCCTCATCTAGATAAGCCGTCAGCCAGGCTGGATAGGGCTTATTTAATTCATCACAACGACGTGCATACGATGAATGGACCCAGGTGGTTCGGCTACGTTTTTCGCCCGCTTTAATGACGTATTTGACCGTGTGAAATGTATCATCAAACAGTTTGATCTGCCCTCCACGTATTCGATGCCACTCATCGATATACCAAAACACACAGGCACCTGGCCAACGTCCAGATGTGCCAATATTAAAACGCTTTAACAGTTCATCGGCAACTATATTTCCAAAATGACGACTTAATAGTTGGGCAAACTGATTGCGTTCATAATGATCCAGTGACTGTTTAAATACATCCTCCGGAATAGTGCAAAGCTGACTGGCTTGAGCTGTCGAGATAGATTTTTTTGGTTCAATGGGTCGGTTAAAGGTCGAAGATTTTTCAAAAAGGAAATCCGCAACTCTTTCTGCTTGCTCGAGCCTGGCACCTTCCAGTTGCAAAAGATGAGCAATGATATCCTGTTTCAATACGCCAGCATGCTTCTGACGAGCTGCAAAGGTAAACCAAGATTTAGGGATTGGCCCAACCTGAGTCTGGGCCTTCATCTCCTCAAAATAGGACGTTCCAGACTCTCCTTTGTGGTATGGATTTAGATGATAACCACAATTGCTTTCCCTATCGCACCGGCCATACATTTCAGGTAAGGGTTCGCCGGTTTGCGTGTCTATATACCGACTTAACGTTTTGTGGTGTTTAGGACCGCAACTCGGACAATCGGATTTGATTGCTTTTTTTGGTAGCTGATAACGGAATATATTGGCAGGCATGGAAGTATATTACTAATAGCCTTAATTCATTTAAAATGATAGCCCCCGTATTCAAGACGCAAGTATTTCTTTTAAATTGTCGTACTTGGGCATGGCCAGAATGCCATATTAACGCAGTTGTTTAAAGCCCTTGAAAAATTGATTTACAAGTTTTTAATTGTTTCTACAATTTGTGTGATTTTTTCAACCTCCTCTTTACTCCACAAGCGAGGGTCTTTCTGCTTTCGATAAAAACTTGAAGGATCCGTGTCTAACTTTTTGCAGATGAACGTAATAGTCAAATCAGCCTCTTTTATATATTCGGCAATTACCTCGGAAAGTTGTTGAGCTAATGCCTGAGTCTTGTCATAAAGTTGAATCAGGGTATCGTCGTTAAGCAGCTTTGAGAAGGCAGCAATTTCGTTGGCGGGAATATTCTGCGGGTAATTCAATCGCTGGTAGTACATATTACCTGTTAAGCCTAGCTCCTCTTTTAAGGCCTTCAGCGATGAACTCGCTTTCACGCGACTCTTTAAAGTACTAGCTAGTTCAGTTAACGCACCTTTATAAACATTAAAGGCAGTTATTATTTTAGATTCCATGCTATTCGTTGTTTACCTGCGAAGCTTCTGACCAAGCCATATTATTCAATCGACAAGGTAATTTATGTTTCATCGGACAGTGGTTTACCACATTCTACATGAAACGCATAGTCTTCTTCGCTCAGATTTTGCCGCAGAAACTCGTCCATACCCAGGTCGTGTCGTTCCAGAACGTAACGACGGAACGGATAGCTATTTTTCGCTTTATCAAGACCACCCTCCTTTTCTATTCGTCGGAGTCCATCGTGAGGCAATCCTGCCAAGTATTCTTCAAAATAGACATTCAGCAATTCACGGGCCGATCGACTTTCCGTCTGTACTCGGTCTCCCTCAGATACACCGAGATGCTGTTCCAACCAATCCAATAAATCACCCTTTGGCTGATCACTTTCACTCTCCTTACCAAATACCGTGAGCTCTTTAACTTGATTATAATAGGCATAGGACGCATTCCCAATTCTAAACATTCGTGCCATATAGTCTCGCTGGTCCTCGGGTAAACTTGCTAGAGCTTCAGCTTGTTGCTGATTGTATTTTTCAATTGGGTGTCGCATGTTAAATCCTACCAAAATAAGGAGTGAATAAACCCCTTTGAAAATCACGTTTAAGTTTACCTACATTTTCAAAACTATACGCTAAATCAGTTGACTGATTAAATTCCAGAAATTTCCAGGTTTCAGGCTCCCAGCCCCCTAGATTACGACCATCTTCCGCAAGCAGACTAATTCCGTAAGTATCTTCAGGCCGGTCATAAACCTCATACACTAAGGCTCTTATACCTTCTTCACTTGGGTGAATGATGGTTACTAAATCACCCACCTGCCAAAATCGTAAAGACTGCACTTGCTCAACTCTAATCGGATGTAAAGCCAAATCAGGCCTTTTTTCATCAACTGAATCTTTCACCATTGGGAACATGATTTCCTCAATCTCTGCTTCCAACCATTGCTGATCATTCTGTTCCCTTTCTAGAGCAATTTGCAACCGATCCCGGTGATCGATGAGGAAATCCGTTATATCGATTTCTTTCTGAAAAGGCGCTCCAACGGGTTGCCAGCGGCTGACAAACGTTTCTTTAAAGGATTGGTAGAGCCCTTCTGCTACGTGCTGGTTCTTAAAAATCGCTAAACAAATCGCCAGCGCGCTCTGAGCAGGTCCGGAACCGCTGTACCCCCAACTAAAGCCATCGGGGCTGTGATTATATAGTTTCTGGCTTTTTTCTGGCAGAATTTCGACGCCATCCACAAACAACCTTTGGTTTCCTCCGATGGTACTGACACCATTGATTACAAAGGTCGTTTTCTCCAGATAAAAAACAGGTGCTTCCTTTTTCATGAGTTTCTAAACAATCCGGCGTAGCCGGACAATTTTACAGGTTTTTACGGATAAGCCCGCAATTCAGATGATTGCGGGCTCGTTTAATGCTGCTTATTCTTCCTCAGTAGGTTGCCAGTCAGTCAAGTTTGGGGCAATGAATTGAACGGCCTTCTGCGCTTCCTTAGCGGCCCAAAAGATAAATTTCTTATCCTCTTTCAGGGGGCGTAACCACCCCTTTAGGTAAGCCGCTGCATTATCTAACAGCTCCGGCGATGCAATCCCGGTAAAGGTGGATAGAAACGATGCGCCCAGCTCCGCCACTAATTCCTCTTTACTGTAGTTGGTCGATCCAAAGCGACAAAGCTGGGTAACTCCCTCCCGGTTTAATCGGCTTTGATGACCAGTTGCATGGGTCAGTTCATGAAATAATACTTTATAGTATTCAGCCGAACAAGTAAACTGCTCCAGGTCTGGCATATTCACGTAATCTGCAGAAGGTACGTAATAGGCAGCGTTTTTATTCGTATGGCGGATCAGTGGTGCCTTCGGCATAGAAGCGACCAAGTTTTCACAAACGGCAATGGTCCGATTCTTCTGCTGAGCCACTGTAAGCTGAGGAATCACAAAGTCTATTCCCTCTACATCACGGACATTAAAGACGTTATAGTATTTAATAAACGAGTTTTTCTTTGGTTCCTCCTTCCCATCGCGGGTCACGGTTTCGGTTTTACTGTCTACGACATTCCAATATACAACCGGCAAACTTTTAGCCCCTGCACGAATCTTACCGCCCTGCGCTTTGACCTGATTAAACGTACAGAAAAAAGGAACGTCATACGGGGTCAATGCCAGCAAGAATAAATTAATCCCCTGATAGGTAGTTTTGGTAAAATAGTTTTGTGGAGCGAGACCCGCTGTTGACCACGTTTTGTTCCAGGGATTAACACCTTCTTCAATTTTTTCAATAAACAGATTGGTGATTTTCTGGTAGATATCTACACTTTCTGACGAATTAGCAGTGGTTGAAACGGTCGATTTAGGGGTGAATTTCGTTTTCATAAGATTAAGTATTTAGCCCTTTAACTGATTGACTATGAAGTAAATTTACTCATTTATTTCATATTTTACAATTTAAATAAACTCATATTATGAAATATGTAAACATAATCCCCTTTTTTTCCCCGTCGTTCTTTTCTTGTTTTAACTGATTAATAAAAAACCCACGTTTCCGTGGGTCTACAATTTTTTGGTACAATTAGCTTATGGTTTAACTTGCTGATTTCTGGCTTGATAAAAATGGTTATACGTCAGCTCAAAGGCTTTATAAGGCGATATTTTCAAGAAACGGGCTAATTTGGAAATTTCCTCGATGGATACATTTTTGCAGCAGACCTGACGGTTTTTATACCAGGTTGTTGCTTTCATGTCCATTGATTCAGCAACTATTTTGTGCTTTAGCCCTTTGCGCCTTACATAATTTACTATGGTTTCATTGGTGGTTTTCATGGAGCTATGATGAATGGATTTACATTGACAGACCGCGTTTGGCTTCCTGCTCCTGGCTTATATCCTGCTTTGTATCCTTTAAATCGGCTCCATCCAAATTCCCTTTACCCGCTCCTGTGGCACTAGCGACTTCTTTATTCATAGCCGTTTGCAATTCTTTACCTGAGGTGCCCTCCCTGGTTAATTCATCCTGATCATACTGTGATTCTTTTCGCAGTTTTGTCTGACCATTAGTCGATACTTCAACTGTGTATTCTGTCCTAGCTACTGTATTGCCATCACCATCAACCACTTTAATATCACCAGTATTCGCTTTTGCTGAGGCTAGGGTTATTTGTTGAGTACGGTCTTGAATTTCTTGTTGTTTCTGCTGCTCTTCCACTCGCCTGCCAAATTCCGGCGTAGCAACCACTTTTTGACTCTCCTGATCATAATGGGCTAATTCTACTTTTTTGGCCCCCTCTGGTGTTTTGATTTCCATATAGGCTGACACCTGAGTTTGCGGCTTTTCCTGGGCTTTTTCAGCAACTGCGGCATAAGCTTCTACTTCTTTCTTATAGCGCCCGGCAATATTCTCCCGTCCATTAGGTTCCTGGTAGGCTACAATGAATGGGGTAGCCCGCTTTAAATCTTCATTATAGTCCTTTTCAGTAGGCCGCTGGACTTGCATGTAATTGGTAAGACCACGTTCCTGAAGTAAGGCCTTTTCCACTCGAATTAGATTTTCACGGTTGGCAGTAAAAGCTATCTCCAGCTCGGAGGAACGTGTACCATTTTGAATGATTGTGGCTTTGGCTTCTTTCTCAGCACCCTCTGGAATCGTTTTATTAATGGCCGTTGTGAACCGTTCCGCCAGTTGGGTGAGTCGCTGCTGTCCTTCCTGCTGATTCTGATGAACAAGCGTGATCAGCAATCGGCCGTCTGTTCGTTCATGCACATTTAGCTGAGCATGGATGCTTTCGCTTTCCGGTGACATATTCAATCGACCGGCCAGGTTTATATTCTGTCTGATCCCCCCCGGATCATTATCATTCGCCAGAATCAGTTTGTCGGCTTGGCTTTCCTTCACCAGCTTTTCAATGAGCACCGGTTGCTCTCTGGAAATATTACCGGCGGTAGCGATATACAATCGTTTTTCATCTGCTGCGGGTGGATTTAGTTGGTGGTAAGACAGTGAATCTATTGGGCTTTCATGAATGACTACTGTGTTAACCGGTCTTTTGTCATAATCTGTCCTGGATGACCACACTGCGTTTTCTTTCGACTGCTCAATACGGTTATATTCACTGTTTCGATTGATGGCCGCAATAACATGCTCTTCATTCCGTAAGGGGAACGATGTATTCACGATTACTCGGTCAGTAGCACCTTCCGGTGCTTTATAACCATACGTATTCCGCAACGATTCTAAATAGTTGTCGGGCAACTGGCCGGTGTCTTTTACGTGGCCCTGGATCGTTTTAAGCTGGTCAAAAAATGGTTTTGAATAGTATTTCTCCAGGCCAATTTCTTGAATGGCTTTTTTCTCAGCCTCTGGTATTGGTGTCAACTTACTTAGCTGATTGACGCCCCGCTCCAAAAACTCTTTGTAACTAAATTCCTTGTTAAAAATCCGGTCCTTAAACTCCTCAGCATAAATAGTGGCTTTACTTATCCCTCGACTTTCCAGATAGTCCGTCTCCGTGATCGTCTGGAACTTGAAGTTATGCTGAAAAGCCTGGTTATGCGAATGCGTATTCACTACTTGAGGTACTATGCGCTGCTGATCGACATCTCCCACATAGCGGGCTAATTTGTCATTTATTTCCTTCCAATCCGTTCCATTTTTAATCCGCTCAAAGCTAATAACGTCTCCTTTCTCCCGGTCGTGGTTGGGTGTATAAAAGTAATCATGATCTTTTCCTTTATACACAACAATCGTATCCTGCGTCTCGCCGAGAACCTTTTTATCCAGGACCGTTGCCGAGTTCGTTGATTTATCACGGTCAATCTCCCATCCCTGACGCTGGGCATATTCGCTCAGGTCTATTCGCTTCTTATACTCATCAAAGGTCGTCATACAGCTTACTTAGGATTAATGTAGGAACATTTAATAATGCTACTTTTTTCTACCATTTTTAAAGTAAAAAAATATTTTTATTATGGTATAAAAAAGTAGCATACAATTCTAAGGAAGTTTTTGCTATACTTGCTAAAGAATGGGCTAAATATGTCAAAAATTTCAGTTTAATTGTATTAATATAATATTTAATATGACTATAAAGAATAAAATAGGAGTTTATTGGCCTGTTGCCATCGCAACTATACCAGTCATTTTCTATTTTTATTTTGGTATAAATTTCTTCCACAATCTTTATAGTTTTTCAATTGGAGATCCTTACGACGGGTTTGGTGTTTTTTGGGCTATACTCTGGTTCACAGGCATCGCCTGGGCTCTTCTTAAAGGAAATCAGACAAGCTATTTACAGGCAACCAGCCAGCGTGGTAGCCTATACCAAATTACCGGCTTGCGTGAAAAGCAGTTACTGCACGTTTCCGCGCTGGCCTACAATGAAGGCAGTAAACGAGTGATTAACCGCTTTCAACCCGATAAAAATAACGAACATGACCCAAGCGCGAAAACCCAGGCTTTATCAAAGCAGGAACCTGTAGCCACGTCAATCACCGGCAAGTTCCAAAACGGCGGGGTAAAAAAAGAAGAACCGCAGTCCAATTCACACGCCCACGACGCTGGATATACTGGAGTCAATCAACCCGCAAAGTCCATTGAATCAGGCCCGCTGGCAACCATCAATACGGCCCTAAAAGGGGTAAGTCAGTTTGACGAAGAGAAAGCAAAAAAACTTAGGGCCAACCTAAAAAACTTTGGCCCCAAGCGTAAGGAGACAACGCAATCCTAACTCTAAACCATAGCTAAACGCATGATGCTCCGTTTATTTATCCTGAATGCTAAAAGGCTAACAAGCTGCCCCCTACTCAATCGATTCCTATGGCAAAGCACCTATATAGATGTGCTAGAATCAATGGGTGATGCTTTGATCGACAGCGTATGTACAGTGCTGTTTACCGCCCTTTTCCTTTCAGTTTCCGGCCACTTACTCAGCTATATCTCATCGAAAAATTCAAGGGCTTTTATCACTCGTCTAGGGATAACAAAAAAGCCAGTTCGGCCCTAACCATTGATGCAGATCCTTACTATTAATCACTGAATATCAGCCAAATAAAAATTTCATTCGATTTCTTAATCAATTAATTCACCTGAAACACAACACGTTATGTTACTCTCAGAACAAAGAAGTACGCAGCAAGTAACGCGATCGGTAGCCTTTTTTATCATTGCCTTTGGGCTGATTATCCTGGGTCCCGAGGCTTACGCACAGTCAGGAGTATCGGGTTCGGTAAAAAACATTGCCAAGATTATCCAAACGGCAGCCAATGCACTTTTTATCATACTCATGGTAGTCGGCCTGATTCGAACCGTAGCGGGTTTTATTTCCAACTCCCCCAATGCGGCCCGAAACTTACTAATGCTTGTCGTAGGAGCAATTCTCTGGTACGGCTTTAACACCATTGTAGAAGATATCACCTCATCGGTTGGGGGCAGTTCAGCAGGTGGTTTTGAGCCTAGATAAGCTAGCGATGGAAGTACGGAAATCACTGGAACAAAAGACGCTGATTCTTGGCATTGAAATCCGCGATTTAGGCGTCACACTGGCCTTATTTTTTGGGATCATGATCTTTATTGGCATCCTCCGCATGTTTATTCCCATATCGGTCTGGTATAACATTGCGGGCATTGTAGCTATGGGCATATACATAGGAATTGTCCGCTATGGGCTAAAAAACAAGCACCCTTCATACATCGTCAGTTTGCTCTCCTATCACTTCTTTCAGCCCAGACGGATTTGGATGAAAAAGTTAAGTTTCCTTGATAAACGCAACCAACCCCATGTTCAGCGTCGACAACAACACAAAAACAGTTGATGAGATTATACCCATCTTTTCGGTAGAATCGAACCAACTTATTTTAAAAGATGGCCGGGTGGCAGTTGGATTTTCAGTCAATGGTATTGAGGCCGAAAAGCTGTCCGCTAAGCAGTACGATTATTTGAATACCCTTCTTTTCGGCGCATTGAAAGTACTACCAGAAGGAACTATTGTTCAAAAGCTTGACGCCTATTATTTCAAGGAGTATCAGGTTTCAACCCGTGACAAAACCTACTTTCAGCGCCGAACCATCGAGCATTTTTCCGAACGACAACTATTACTCCATGATGGCTATCTGCTGATCAGCATAGGACCCGAACTCGAACGGGATCGCAATGCAGCCAACACCTTATTTGCCCTAGGTCGGAGTTTAACGAAAAATCCGTTTGACCGAATTGAGGACCGACAAGCTGCAATTGAGCAGGTAGCGGCCGATTTTACGACCACGCTGGCTTCGTTTGATGGTATTTCGTTCAATCGCCTGGATGATGAAGGTTTGCAAAACCTCTATCTGCAATATTATAACCTGGAGTTTGACAAGGATTATCAGCCAACCGATGCGTTAAGAACGTTCTCCCCTTCTTCAACCCATGCGGCCATTGGTGAAAAGCGGGTGAATGTGATCACGATGTCTGGTCAGGGTAGTCCGCTGGAGCCCTTCGCGCGCAATGCCAGAAACATAATGTCGCCCTGGTTGTATCCACTGACCAATTACCTCTACTTCCCGCATGTACTAAGCGTGTCGATAAAGATCATGAATAAAGAAAAGATCTTATCCGACATGGACACAACGGCAAAGGTCATTCAGAACCTCGACTTTATGATGACGCAGGATAATCGAATCAAGCGGGAAGAAATCCTTGACTTTACTGAAGAAGTCCGTAGTGAAAATAAAAACATTGTTTCGACTTCCGTTAGCGTCATTCTCTATGGGGGAAACACCTCAGAGCTGGAACGTCATATCCAGCGTACCGTGGCTGCTTTCCGGGAAATGGGTTCATCGGACTGTTTTATTGAAAGCATGGATACGGCTAATCTATTCATTGCCAACGCACCCGGCAACTCCGACCAAAACTACCGGTGGCTGACGATGACGGGCGATAATGGGGCCGCCTATCTAAATTTTTTGACCAAATACACTTCGGATGTGAAAGGTGATTTACTGTGTGATCGCTTTGGGGTTCCAGTTTTAGTCAATCTGTTTAATACCGAATTAGAGAATCAAAATGCCCTGGTAATCGGGCCGACGGGGAGTGGTAAATCCTTTACGATGGCCTGGTTTATCCTGCAACGATTTGACCGGGGCGAACCACAAATCATCATTGATGTGGGCGGCACCTACCTCAGTGCATCTATTGCGCTCGGCGGCAAATATTTTGAGTACGACCCCGAGCGACCGCTAAAATTCAACCCCTTTTTAGTGGAGCGAAATCCAGATGGAACGTTCGTTCTGAATGGCGATAAAAATAATTTTCTAACGAATTTATTAACTGTTATTTGGAAAGGGCAGAACGGCACCGTTCGGCAGTCAGAACGGTCTGTCCTAAACGAGTTGCTTTTACTCTATTACGTACACTACAACAAGCAGTCCTTAGCTACAGATTCAGCGATTACGGTACCTTCTTTAGCAGGCTTTTATGAATACATAATAGACTATATGGATTCAAGCAGTGCGGATCGGGAGTATCAGAAGCAGGCCGGATCTTTTCATTTTGACGAGTTCTTATTGTGCCTAAAACCCTTCGCCATCGGGCACTATAAGGAGGTCTTAAACTCGGATGAGTACGAGGATTTAGCGGAACAGAAGCTGATTATTTTCGACATGAAAAAAATCAAAACGAACCCTATTCTTTACCCCGTTGTGGGCATGCTCATTACCGAATTAGCTGCCGATCAGCTAGCACGCTATCCCAAAATCAATAAATGGATCTATATGGACGAAGCTTGGTCAATGCTTTCGGACACCATGACCGACTTTATTGAATTGATGTACCGCACGATTCGGAAGAACAACGGCAGTATGACCATTATTACCCAGGGTATTAATGAAATCATCACCTCTCCGATCGGTAAGGCCATCAAAGTAAATGCATCGACCAAATACATTCTACGCCACACCGATACGGAAGAAATTGATGTGCTTTCCAAAGAGCTGGCCTTCACCCAGCACGAAAAAGATAAAGTGCTCTCGCTACAACTTGACAAGCACTACCGGGAAATCTTTTTAAAGCAAGGTGAATACGGTAAGGTATTCCGCTTAGAAGCTCCATTTGCCGTCCAGGCCGTTTCCACCTCAAAGCCCCAGGAACGAGAAACATTGCGACAGCTCACAGCTGAATACGGGGACATTTACGCGGCTATCCAACAATTTGTCGAACTTAAAAAAACGGGAAAACTATGAACATGGCCGGATTAATTCTGCTTCAGGCTTCCTACAACATAGGCGAAATTTTCTTTCGCGCGGCTCAGAAAATTATTGACGGGATGGCTACGAAATGCCTTACGTTCATTCCACTCATGCTCTTTCTACACGTGGTGATTTCGCTGGCCAAAATGTATTTTGGCGATATGCGGTTTGATCCATCAGCTATCATCAAAGTGATAGCCATATGGATTTGCCTGGCCGCTTACTCCCCTTTAGTTTATGCCATTTATGACGCTACCCTGTGGTTCACAAGCTTAACAGGAATTGATAGCAGTACAGATATTTTAAAGTCTTTAAACACACTCTCAGAGACGGGTTATTTAAAGAAACATACGTCTGAATTTTCCTTTCCGAACGTCAAAGTGCCCTTCGACGATGCCACGTCGTTTTTTACCTGGTTGATTCTGGCCGTTGAAAATGGCTTAGCGATGATAGTCCGGCTGTTTGTTGAGCGGATAAAAAGTATGCTCTTGGCCTTTACCTTAGCCTGTGGGCCGGTTGCCTTTACCATAGCCACTATTCCAGGCTTTGGTGGAACCATTGGCCACTGGCTGCGCATCTTTATCTCTACATCACTTTGGGGTTTAACCCTGTCCATTCTGGATGCCATCATGGCCGGTTTTATTCAGGAATTCGATATTCCAACAGGAACAACGCTCTCCGAAGCCTCAGCCGTCCTTGACGTCTTAGTCATTAATGGAGCTGTTATTCTCATGTACTTAAGTGTCCCCCTGTTAACCTCCTTCTTTATTGGCAGTGCGGCATCAGCGTCATTTCTACGTGCAGCACAGGGTGCTGCGGGTTCAGCGGCCATGATGGCGGGTGGAGCGGCCAACAAAGCTCTGAATGATTATCGTCAGGATCGTGACAAACGAAAACAGCAGCAGCGTGAACGCCAAAAAATGCTAGAAAGCAGTGATCAAACAGCCTAAACGAGCAATCATGGTAACAGAAACGAATAAACTCGGTGTGGCCGTCAATTTTAGTAAGGCATTTACGGCTCTGAAATGGATTACAATCGTTACAGTCTTACTTTTATTTATTTCCAATGCCTTTTGGGGATGGACCTATTCGACTAGTTTAAAGGAAGCTCGCCAAACAGTATACGTCGTTTCAGATAAAGGTACGACGGCTGCGGTTGAATCGCCCACCGCTACTCCTTCGGTGTATGAAGCCCGAAATCACATAAAAAACTTTATGCGCCTGATGTTCAGCCATGATGCGGAAACCTTTAAAGACCGCATCGATCTGGCCTTTAAGCTAATTAACCGGCAGGATGGATTAGCCATTTATCAGACGTTTCGGGAAGGCAAAGTCCTGGAGAATTATAACCGTTATTCGATTCGAACGGAACTGCAAATTGATAGCGTCACAGTCAATGTGTCCTCCCAACCGTATACGGGTATTGTCTACACGCAGCAGAAGGTACTTTATCCCGACGAAGTTCAATACGTCCCGATCGCAGCCAAGTTCAATCTGATTCAGACGTACCGCTCCGAGGATAATCCATTCGGATTACAGATTAAAGAGTTCAATTTCATTGAATACAACCCAAAACGAGAACCCTGATGAATATCCTATGGACACTGGCGTTTTGGTCCATCCTGCTTCCGGCCACAGCGCAGCATTTAGACACGATCACTGTCTCTGTCGAAGGAACGAGCTACGTCATTTTTGACGAGCCAATTAGCTTGGTAAACCTGGGAACGAAAGCCTACGTGGGTAAGGTGGAAAACGAACGTATGCTTTTTTTAAAAGCGTTAGCGCCCAATGCGACACCGACTACCTTATTAATTCAAGCGGGGTCCAAGCTGTTTACCGGTTACATTCGATACGAGCGAAACCCATCAAAAAGCTTTTATGATTACCGGGTATTGGATGAGGGAAATACCAGGTCTAATCAGCTTTCATCAACGGTAGCTCCGGCGAGTTCGAAGCTTACCCGGATGAAGGTAATCAAGCCAAATACCCATATTCGGGAAGAGAAGGACGGGATTGATCTGGAATGTGTACAGCTTTTTAACGATGCCGAACGCACCTATTTAAAGATTGCTTTTCACAATACGACCACAGTTGCCTACGTACTGGACATCGTTTCGTTCACCTACAAGGAAAAATTACCCCGTCGACTGCGCAACAAGGTCGCTCCACAATTTGAGGAAATGAAACCGGATGATCGGCTAGAACCCGCCCGAATTGAAGCGGGGCGGACGGAAGCGTTTTATTATTCCCTTCCGCTCTACTCCACCACGGAAGATGGCTATCTGGAAATCATCTTCCGGGAAAAAGTAGGTGCCAGGGTCGTCACTCTGGAAGTACCTGCTCAAAAAATCATGAAAGCCCCCTTGTTGTAACTCCAACCTGTTTCCAATATGACACTCCAAGCCAAACTATTAGGCATTCTGGGGATTCGAAAACGACCCGAGATGAAACCGAATCCTCCAACGGCAGATAGCTCGTTAGGGGATTATCCGGACCAACGGGTTCAAAAGGCCCGCGCAATAGCGGCAAAAAACAAGATGACCTTGCTTATCCTGTTGGCACTCGTTTTAATCGCCGGTGCTTTGTTCGGTTTACGAACGGTCAGTTTGGGGCTAAGAGGACTGCGAGTAACTCCAGATGACCCAAATCTGTATAAAACCGTAAAAACCAGTACAGGAAAATCGAGTATGGTTAGTTCCGTTGAGGCTGAAATCAATAACAACAACCTGAATGGGCAATCAGCAAATCCTGATGTAAACTATATAGCCCGTAAATGGAATTACAAACCGGTCGGTCAACTCCCGTCGAAAAAACTCCTTGATACAGCTCAACTAAAGACAACTCTGCCCATCCCTGTTCAGGCAATCAAAAAAGATTCATCAGTAGCCACTCCTTCTAAAGTAAGAATAGCTGCTCGAAAACATTATCCTAAGCGCCAACAGTCAAGGGATGTTGCCCTGAATGACGATCCGTTTAATACAGTTCATGTCACCTCGGCAGAATCAGTTACTGCTTCTGAATCGCGTCCTTCAGCTACACCATCGGTGGTCAGCTCCAGCAAAGAGGTTGACGGAGTACGCTATATTCCTGCGGCTGTTTACGGCAAGCAAATGATACGAACGGGCGGAAAAGTTCGCTTTCGTACCACGGAAGCTGTAACCTTTCAAAGTGTATATATACCCCGTAATACCATTTTAACGGCGGTGGCTTACTTAGGCTCCGGGCGAATTCAATTTCAGGTACCGGCCCGTATGATAGCGGGTCAGAAGTTACCCGTTGATTTGATGTGTGTTGATACCGATTATCAGACAGGTATTACCTACAATTATGATTATGTCAATGACAATATGCGTCAGGTCGGCGGCTCAACTGTTAACGATGCTGTCAGTAGCGCTTCGACGTATATACCCTATAGTTCGGCGTTGGGTGTAGTAGGTTCGCTTGGGTCTTCAGCAGCTCGTGGAATTGCCAACGCCGTTACATCTGGCAGCCGCCAACGCTCAATACAACAGGTAGAAATTCAGGATGGCTACCAGGTTTTTTTCAAATCAACTAAATAGAAATCAAGATCATGAAACGGAAAATCATTTTAGCAGGTGTACTTTCTTTCTGCATGTTGATCACCAGATCCGTCAACGCGCAAATCGCCATCGACGTGACAGCCATTCAACGATTAATTGAACTTAAGAATCTGGTTGATAAGGCAAAAAAACAACTTGGTGAATTACAAAAAGGGAATACCATTAACAATGGTACCCGACAGAATACCAGTGCCTTGCTTGAAACAGAGATTGAAATTGAAAACCTGTTACGGACAGCAGACGAGTTTCTCAACATTGCTGCCCGATTCAATAAATTTTCGGACGTTGGCAAACTGGATACCTTCGGTGGGTATTCAAAGGTTCCTTACAATGAATACATCCAGCCGCTTTTATGGGATCAGGCCTATATTTTCAGTATTGTTCAAAGTAATCAGGACTTGAAGGAAACAGATGGCATGAAATTGTACGATTACATCCAAACGGGTAGAACCGCCGAAAGTCAGGCTGAGGTCGCGGATTTGGGGGAATATTTTGAAGTAAAGCGTAATACGCTGAATCGGACCTATGGCCTACAGACCGTTATGCAGAAACGCAAGATCCAGCAGGCGCTCGTCTATTATAAAATGGCCGAGGAGATCGAGAAAAAAGCTTTCGCTATGAATCTGGCCGTAAAAGGTGACATCAAAGGTACGCCCCTGATGGTCGCCAATAAAGGCCTTTTTAGCACCGGCTCCTTAGCGAATGGCGATGTCTTCAATGATCCTTTTTCATTTGACAATACCTGGAATGATGGTGCGATGCAGAATATGCTACAACTTCAATCAGGAGGGACAGGAACGGGGGGGCTTCTACAGGCGATTGGCGATTTGTTTAAAGGACCTGACCAAAAAATGATGGAACTCCAGGTCCAGAATATGATTGCCCGTGCGCAGGCTGATGCTCTTAAAACGGCGATGGCTTCCTTTCAAGGAAGTTCAGGCGTGAATTATGGAGCTTTTTCGCAAGATCCATCGACCGGCGCTGCGGCCTTTGGTACATCTTCGGCCGCAACCAGTCTTCGCATGACGACCGGTGAACGGATCGCCAATCAAAAAGGGGCCATCGATCTTTACGTAAAAGCGGCTGAGCTCCGTCAGAAGGGCGACGAATTAATGTTTGAAGCGGTTCAGCGGACTGCTGAACAAAAATATGTCGATGGGGCGCGAGAACGAAGTTTCCAACGGTATGCCTTAGCAGCCATTAAGTTATGAAACCCTGTCTGTCTATTCTGCTCATCAGTTTAATGAGTATGGGGTGCTCGTCTAATCCGAATACACCTGAGCATATTTGTGAAGTTTACCTGAGCTGCATTAATGCGCAAAAATGGGAGCTGGCGTCCAGGTATGTATTCGATGCGACGCCTTCACTTCTGCAACTGTCACCCCTGCTGACCAAAAATTATCAGTACAGGAAGTTCAACTTTTACCGGGCTGACTACGGAAAAGATTCGAGTCGGGTACGAGTTAAGGGTGTGCTCATCTATGCCGATGAGACGTATTTAGATTCTGTTTTTTTGTTAGAAAAAGACTCAACCCAAACACCAAATGCATGGAAAATAAAATCACTCTAAAGAGCAGGTTACCCCTCATTACGTTTATTGCATTGGCATTACTGGGGTTTTCGGTCATGGTGGCTGAACTCATCGTACATGTTTCAGCTAAGAAACATAAAGCCATGTTGCCTACCTTAAGCCCAACCTCAATGGAGCCAAAGCAGGTGTTACTGACGGTTTACCAGGAGGCTAATAAATACTTTCTTGGCGATAAAACAGTATTGAATCAGGCTGTCTTTAAATACTGTTCTAAACCGCTTATCCATGAATTCAGTAAAACGCCGGGTATTATGGAACAGACGTTTGCCAGGGAAACGCGCATTGGAAGATTAAAAAAGGTCGAGGTGATATCGCAGCACAATCAAGGTGTCGATTCAGCGATGGTCAGTGCAAGAGCATTCTATAGCGATGGCTTTTCCAAGACATTTAATCAGCTATTCGTCAAAGAGAATGGCCAGTGGAAATTAGGCCTGTCATACGGACGTGACATTAACTGACCCATTTAGGATCTGTCCCTGTAAATCGCCATTCAGGTAATCTTATTACAGACTAGTTTACATTTCCCTCCGGTTATGCATATTAATCAACTTAAAATTGGAGTCTGGAGTCTAACTCTTCTACTACTGGCTTTGCTTGGCCTGGAGGGGATGGTTCAATATAACCCGCTCCTATTTATCCCTTTTGTATTGCAACAGGTTTTTAAAACTGGCTTTGTTCTCCGTGTAGGGTTTATTTTCCTGTACGCCTGCTGCTTCTTACTGCCTGAAACCTCTTTACAGGCCGAACTAGATCGAAAAAAGCAAAAGAGCTTATTTAGTGTAGGCCGGATTGTCTTACTGCTTTTAGGAGGTTGTTTTTTATTAGGTTGTCTACTGCTGTTTACATTTGAGCTCTTTCACTATAGCTATTACGCGGAATTGGTGGGGCTGCTTTTGGTGATTCTCTCAACCCCATTTTTAACTCACTCCATAAAAGGTGATCAAACGAAGTATAAAATACCAACGGATAAAAAGCAGATCGATAACCCAGATTCATTCAGTTTTCGGGGAGGCAATGGAACATGGGTAAACATTCCGAATCCGGCTCGGGGCGTGGGAATTATTGGTTCCAATGGCTCAGGCAAAACGGCTTCGGTCGCACACCAGATTATCGCTCAAGCTGCCTATAAGAATTACACGGGTGTGCTTTTTGATTTTAAGTTTCCCTCTCTCACCGAGTATGCCTATAATCACTACAGCCGTTCTGAATGTCAGGTCGATCTAGCCATCGTCAATTTTGTCGACCTTTCCAGAAGCCACCGGATTAATCCACTCCTACCCGAACTGTTATACTTTCAGGCGTACGCCTATGAATTTGCAGCTGCGTTCTATTGTACACTTAACCGAAAAGCTATTCGAGAAAAAGACTTTTGGGATACTTCTGCTATTTCCATACTTGCGGGCGTCATCTGGTACATGAAGATTCATTATCCGAATTACTGCACACTCCCGCACGTACTCAATATGATCCTGGGTCATGATGTATACCAGTTGATCGGGTTATTAGAAACCAACTATGAGACCAAAACGATTGTGGCTAGCGTCAGTACAGCCATTCGAACTAAAGCAGAACCTCAGTTAGCGGGTCAATATGGTACCTTACAAAATGCGCTGGGGCGAATGAATACCAAGGAAATAGCCTGGGTACTGTCGGGCGATGATTTTGACATCAACTTGAATGATCCCCAATACCCTAAGCTGCTTTGCATCGGTACCAAACAGGATATTATTGAAGCTCTTTCACCGGTTGTTTCCTTACTCATTACGGCTTCGCTAAAACAGCTAAATAATCCGGATAAATTACATAGTATGGTTCTGCTGGATGAGGGGCCTCAGTGCTACATACCGAATTTATCCGATCTACCCGCAACGGCGAGAAGCAATAAAGTAGCTACTATTTATATGGCACAGGATATAAGTCAAATGATTAAAGCATACGGGAAGGAAGAAGCTTATGCGATTATATCCAACTTAAACACCCAGTTATTTGGTAAGAATCCCAATATCGAAACGGGCGAGTATGTGAGTAAGCTGTTTGGGAAAGAGGAAATGCTTCAACGGAATGAAAGCCAGAACCGAAGTAATCCCAACGGTATAGATTCAAAGTCTGGCTCCCACAGCCAAGGCGTAAGTTTTTCTCTTCAGGACAAAGCATTGTTTAAACCTCATGAAGTTAACCGAATGGAAACCGGCGAATTTGTGGGCATTACAGCCGAAGC
Source organism: Spirosoma gilvum (assembly GCF_054776815.1). Classification (NCBI taxonomy): domain Bacteria; kingdom Pseudomonadati; phylum Bacteroidota; class Cytophagia; order Cytophagales; family Cytophagaceae; genus Spirosoma; species Spirosoma gilvum. The sequence continues at coordinate 50,035 of NZ_BAAHBH010000017.1, forward strand.
GGTTGAGCCCGTTTTTCATACTCGGTTAAAGCTGCCTACTTATACCTTTGCCGAAGGGACGAACCGTAAGCTACCCGTTTTTTATACGGACGTCGATGCTGATTTAAATTTTGAACGCATACGGGTTGAGTGCGAAGCCATTGTAAAAGGACTAATTCAGCCAGAGAACGAACATAATTTGATAGGCGGTAATCTGCGCTAGTCTATTACTTAACTTTAACCGGGATTCTTATCGCACCGGGGCGTAAATTATCGATTCCAAACTAGATTTACAGTTTACAACTACTGGTTCTTCGTCTCAATTAGGAGCATTTTATGAGATAAGATAGGTTAGATCTGTTACAATATAGATGACCGTTTATATTGTAATAAGAGCACCAAAATAGTTAGTTGACAGGGTAACATTCTCATTCTCCATCACGCAAAAGCGCTTGTTGCTTTTCAAAATACGTTTGCGGCAGCGTGGCTGTTTCGTACCAAAACAACCGAAGATTAATCATAAAGCGTTTCCAGTCTTGAAACGAAAACGGCTTGATAAAGTAGGAAGCAGCCCCTAATTGATAGGCTTCTTTGACATGCTTAGGGTATTCGCTCTGGGACAACACAATAGCGGGTAAACGGTTACCCAGCGGATGGGCTTTAAGTAGTTTCAGAAAATCTAATCCCGTTCGTTGGCCAGGTAAGAAAACATCCAATAAGAGTAATCGGGGCCCTTTGCCCTCTAAACTATACAGATAAACGATCGCTTCTTCAAAGGTAGTAATGGCTATTATATTGGCTTCAGGAAAACAGATCCTGGCTGCGCGTTGGAGCACATCAATAATGGCCAGATCATCCTCTACCAATAGGATTGGAAACAATAACCTATGGTTTTGAGAAAATGTGTTCATAGCAGCAGCTTTCCTCAAAGGTAAACTAATTAACTGTATTGCTGATTAGAACGCAATTAGAGCATTCATAAAGCGGCTTTTTATTCAATAATGAGAATTTAGAACACCGCTTTCATTCAAGTTTGATAAAATAATTGGCTCGTTAATATCCCCACTAATGGGGAAAGAAAGCCCCGTGCTTGAAAACGCTTCTGCATGAAAAATGGCCTTGTTTAACCCTTAGAGCTATTTTAATAAACATGGCACGGTTTTTTAGGAAATTACATCAATATACGTTCATGCCAAACTAGCCAGCTACTGGGGACTTGCGGCCTTCCTTTTTCACTACCTACAATGAGACCCATTGCCTTTAATGAAGCCCAATTAGTTTGTGATTTGCAAGCTGGCCATTCTTCAGCCTTCACAACCTTGTATGATGCGTATTCACCAGCCTTATTTGGCGTTTTATTACGGATGGTGAAAGATCAGCAACAAGCTGAAGACTTACTTCAAGATGCGTTTATTAAAATCTGGACCAATATTCAACGGTACGACCCTAAGCAGGCGCGCCTTTTTACCTGGTTGTTGACTGTGACGCGTAACGTTGCCTTAGACACCATACGGTCTCGCAAACTACAGGCCACTCTTGAAACGTATATGTATGAGGGTAGAACCGACGATATGGCTTCAACATCGGAAACTATGCCGCATCAGTCAGTCTTGACTGTTTTGTCGCCAAAGTATAGTCAAATTCTCGAACTAACTTATCAAGGCTATACAAAGGAAGAAATTGCGACCACCTTCAATTTACCATTAGGCACCGTAAAGACCCGTTTTCGAACAGCCATTCAACTTTTAAAAGGCATATTCCGACAAGATATTCATCTCTACAATTTATCGTGAGCTAATTTTACAAACGTACTACCAACGTCGTATGCTTGTAAAAGTGGGGCTTGGTAATCTCAAAACGCCCCATTTTTACAAGCAGATACATGAATGTTTCGTCGTCTCAAGCAGGAGCGTTTTTGTGAGACTGTTGGGTATAACCAAACAAAGAGGTGGCTAGACACTATCGGCAAATTTCCGACCACAGCGGTGGGCCGCATGTATCTAAAAGATAAATGATGTTATTTAACACAAGAAAGGTGTGCTGAAATAATCACTCAATTATCGATTTACACAGAGCGGGCAATCTTCTCCAACACCCGGTAGCTATCACCAAATTTGCATAGCGCATCACAATGGGTCCGAAGCTCAGACATGAGCATGTAGCGAATAGGGGTATTCGTTTGCTTAATTGATGGACGGGTTAACTGAATTTCAACTTCTTTCCGACGGCTGTCAGGGACAACTAAATAGAGCGTAGTGGCATGATCGGGTAGCGAGCAGACTAAATCCGTCAATCGTAAAATGCCAGAGTAAATAGAGGTACTTTTCTCTACTTCGAAGGCACAAATAATTCGACCGGTGCCTTTTTCTAACCAGACAATGTCAATTAGGCCGATCGTCTGGCTCGTTTCAGCCGAGACAGGTAGGGGAGGAAGAGCAGGTAAACTCAGGAAGGAAAACGAATGTCCGTTATAGTGACGGGACATGTCATTTCGGGCAGCGGCCACGTCGTACCCCAGAGCTCGACCAATGGTTAGCAGGTGATACTGCATCTCGCTATGCGTATGTTCTTCCTGTTGTTCATCTACCACACCTTTGTGGCGTTTTTCTATTTGTTTCTGAAGCTTTTCCCGATCAACGGCCGGTTGATCGGCCAGTCCCGGCACCAGCAGGTTACCCGCTCCCACCTCGAATAACAAACCCGCCAGGGCACCCAGGTCGTTTGACAGCACAGACCGGTACTCGTTGTTTACTGTCAGCATCTTTTCGCGGATGGCTAGGTATTCCGACCACGATCCTAGTTTCCGACGCTCATTAAAGAGTCGGTTATAGCCATTAATGATCGCCGTATTAAAAGGGGGGACCCAGGTTGGGTGCAAGAAATAAAGAATACTGGCTACGGCCGGCCCTAGGCCTTTGATCTTGTGCGCATCCAGTTTGTGAATTTCGTTGACGATGGTTTCGGGTTTGGTGGCTTTCAGGCAGCATTCCAGAAACTGGCCGAAGTATCGCTTGTGGTCCTGATTCTCATAAATATCTGGAATACGCAGCTTTGGTTTCCAATAGAAAGGATGCGACGCGCCTTCAAATACCTGTTTCTGCTCGGTGATGCAGGTAAGCACGAACTCAAGAGAACTGCCTTTGAAATCGTTGGGAAACGAACCGTCTTTAATGTCACTGATGACTTGTAAGACGCCACGCCGAATCGAGCGAAAGGCTTTCAGGCGGTCTTCATTGTGCAGAAACCAACTTTGGTAAATCAGATTCGGGTTTTGTCTGTAGTCGTCAATCAGGCGGGTAAAGGAGTCAGCAAGCATGATAGGGGGTAAAGCAACAAGTCAGGTGACTAAGTTGATGGATGAAAGGCAGATAAACAAGTGACTGCAACTAAATCGAATGACAATATGCTATTTGGATCCGTAAATTCTATAAGTCTAAAGGGGTAATCTTGTAAAAACTCAGGTCAATAACCACAAGTTATGTAGAGGAACAAACGCATATCTCAACGCAATGAAAAGTAACGTATTTAAACTAGCCGGCTTCTTCGTACTGATAGTGGGAGCTATGACCGCCTGTACTAAAAATAGTGAGGGTATAACACCACAGGAACATGATGCCAATGTTTATCAGCAGATCATGCATGCGAACATGACGCAGATGAATGCTATGAAAATGACAGGAGATGCCGATCATGACTTCGCGATGATGATGCAAATGCACCACCAGGGTGCCATTGACATGGCTAATCAGGAACTCAAGAGTGGTACTGATCAACCTATAAAAACGATGGCACAAAACATTGTTACTTCCCAGACGGCAGAAAAAGCCCAATTTGCCCAGTTTCTTAGCAGCCACCAGCCAATGGCATCAGCGGCTGGTCAGTCCTTCGATATGATGGCTATGCAGGATATGGATAAAATGATGAAAGCGCAGGATACCCGTATCCTGACGGGCCGGTCCGATGTAGACTTTGTTGCGCTCATGATCGATCACCATCAGAGTGCTCTCGATATGGCACAGACTGAATTAAACTACGGTACGGTTGAGAGCATGCGTCAGATGGCTCAGAAAATCATTGCTGAGCAAAAGGCCGAAATTAGTCAGTTTCAGGATTGGCTTATCACCAACAAGCCCTATTGAGGTGTTGTGATGTATCATTTATCTCTAACTAACGAAAACGGATGAAAACGAATAAATTCATTGCAGCGGGACTGGGTGTGGCACTCCTGCTCACTCAACCAACGCTGGCTCAGAATCCTGGCAATGCCATGATGAAGTCCATGCAATCGGGCATGAATCAGATGATGAGCATGAAAATGACCGGCGATCCCGATCATGACTTCGCCATGATGCTTAAGATGCATCATCAATCAGCCGTAGAAATGGCTGATTTAGAGATTAAGCAGGGTAAAAATGCTCAGGTAAGAAAAATGGCTACCCAGATTAAAGCAGCTAATCAAAAAGAGATAGGAGAATTGACGCAGTTTATGAGTAGCCACAAACCTCAATCATCTTCGTCCAAGTTAGGACAAGAAGGAATGAAAATGATGCATAGCGGCACCCACTCCATGAACGGCAATATTGACCACGACTTTGCCAGTATGATGGCCCAGCATCACCAGCAGGGCGTTGATATGGCCCGTGCATTTTTGAAGGAAGGAAAGACGGAGAGAATGAAGGCAATGGCCAATAACGTTATCAAGGTGCAGACTAAAGAGATTGGCGAATTAAAGCGGCTTGAAGCAAGTCTGAAGGGTTGATCAACGCGATTAAGCCACTACCAATAAATGTATAATAATAATTCTGATTATCAGTGTAATAAATGGTATTACGAACATGATTGGAGTTAGGTTAACCATTTCAGTAAGGGAGTTAATAGTGAAGTAAAAAGGGTTTGCCGACCGGCAAACCCTTTTTATAATCAGAAGTTATACCCCAGCCCGCCCCCAACAGTGCGGTAACGTGTGTCATAATCGGTGTGTAGAAAGAGGTTCTTGCTGACTGTGTATTGCAACTCAACGTGCGCGCGCAGGTAGCCTCCAATCAACCACTGAGTCTGATACTGGAAATCTAAGCGGGGAAACAACATCTGCTGCCCATTGAGTTGAAAACGGACGTTGCCACGTGTGTCGAGTTTAACCTCTGACTGAATCAAAAACGGCAACATATACCGAATACCCGCCACCGCCCGGATGATGCGTTGATCCCCAGTTGGCTGTCCTTCTTCGGGCCGTATCCGGCGCAGGAATTCCTCGTTACCTCCATCTATTCCAGCAAATACCCGAAACCAATCGCCGAGGTAGCGTTCATAATCCAAATCGAACTCGAACCGATTTGTGCGCCAGTCGTGGTCACCCCCGGCAACGATGGCGTTTTTGTTAGTAGAGACATTTAGATTAAAGTAGTTGATCGGATAACCAGGTTGCAGGAAGCCCCAGACAAACGGCTGATTGTCGCGCATGTCGCGCAGGTGAAGTTTTTGAATAGCAGCGATGGATGAGTCCGGTTTGTCGCCATAGCTAACCACGCGGGCCATTCCGCTGAGCATATGATACAGCAGATGACAGTGAAAAAACCAGTCTTTCTCGTCATCAGCCATAAACTCAATCGTGACGTTTTCCATGGGCGATACGTTCACCGTATGCTTCAGGGGTGAATACTGACCCTGCCCGTTCAGTACGCGGAAGTAATGACCATGCAGGTGAATCGGGTGCATCATCATGGTATTGTTCGTCATACGGACACGCACAATTTCGCCCCGACGGATTTGAATCATGTCGGCTCGCGAGAGTGGCTGTCCGTTAAAGCCCCAGATGTAGCGGAACATATTGCCCGACAGGGTGAGCGGTATTTCGCGGATAGGGCGATTCGCCGGAAAGACAATCGGTTCGGAAGACCTGAGAATGCTGTAGTCGATGGTATTCTGCTCGTCCATCATGTTCATCCCTTCCATACCCCCGCCCCCACTGCTCATTCCTTTCATCCCGGCCTTATCGCCAGTTTTATTGTCCATGTTCATTTTACTGTGATCCATGCCAACCATGTCATCCGGCTTTTTGCCGTCCGTTTTCGTAGTGGGCATCGAATCCATTTTCATGGCCATGTTACTATGGTCCATGCCCCGGTCCACCGACGCGGGCATGGAGGAGTGGCCCATCTGTCCATGGTCCATCCCCGTCATGTCCATCTTACCATCTTTGGCCGTTTTCATGCCACCCATGTTCATGGCACTATGATCCATCCCAGCCATTGATCCAACCGCTTTTGACGGCTTTGAGGCTTTTTTTGCCGGAATCGCCTGCTTGGCAGACGGCTTATCACCCATATCCATCTGGCTGTGGTCCATCCCAGCCATCGGATCCTGCTTTTTCGGTTTGCCGGGTACGGCCTGTGCTGGCTTAGTCTGTCCCGTCTGCATCTGACTATGGTCCATGTTCCCCATGATTGGTTCTTTGGTGCCCGGTTTTGCTGGATTTACGGGTTGTTGGCTAGCCCCATGATTCATCCCGGCCATATCGTGCAGCATGGGGCCGTTCATGTCGGAGTTAGTCTGAGCAGTTGTGTCGGTTTTGCCCATGTTCATCGTACCCATGCCCATCCCCCCCATTCGACTCATGTTGGCGGTTAATTTATACAGATCGGGGCGGGGGACAGTGGGGGCGTACTTCGCCTTACCCTTTCCCAGCAAAGCCGTTGCGTAACCAGAACCGTCTTGTGCCGTCGCCCGTACTTCAAAAGCGCCACCGTTTGGGACAGTGACAATAAAGTCGTAGGTCTCAGCAATGGCAATTAGCCGCCTGTCAACGTCCACCGGTTGCACATCCAGACCATCGGCAGCGATCAACTTCATGGGACCACCGGCATAATTAACGTGAAAATAGGTGGACGCACTGGCGTTGATAACCCGAAGCCGAACGGTTTGACCTGCTTTGATTTCCGGGTATCGAACCGTGTCTTTTCCATTTACCAGGAACCGGTCGTAGTAAACGTCGGAAATATCCATCGGTGCCATTTTCATCATCGACTGCCGCAGGTACGCCCCCACGGCCTTGTGCTGAATAATGCGGTTGAGCGATTGGACATTGTTTTTTTTGATCGAGTACCATTCGTTGCGCCGTTTCAGGTTTTTCAGGATATGGGCCGGATTTTCATCCGTCCAATCCGACAGTAGTAACACCAAATCATGATCTACTTTGTGAGTGGGCTGCTGAGGTTGAATGGCAATCGAGCCGTATACGCCAATCTGCTCCTGATAGCGCGTGTGGGAGTGAAACCAGTACGTACCTGACTGAACGAGGGGGTACTCAAACGTGTAGGTGTCGCCCGCATGAATAGGGGGGGTATTCAAATACGAAACACCATCCTGTTTGTTGGGGAGCAGGATGCCGTGCCAGTGCAGCGAGGTTTCTGTTTTCAGTTTGTTATGAACCCGAATAACGGCTACATCACCTTCTGTAAACCGCATGGTGGGTCCGGGAATCCCACCGTTTATGGTCATGGCCTTTTTGGGTTTGCCCGTAATATTAACCATCTGCTCATCAATGACCAGATCATACGGTACCCGTTTCCCTGTCGGCTTTACGTTCGCCAACGCCTGTGGCCGCGACACGGGCAAACTTGTTTTGACAGCTGGGAAGTTAGACTTGTCAGGATTGTGAGGTTGCTCAGCCGACCGATTGGCATCGGGCATTGTGTGCTGTTGATGTTGTCCGTAGCTGGCCGTAAACACCAGAACAAGATAGGTGATGAGAAAAAAACGTTTCATAATCAGTGCTTTCGAATTATAACTTAATAAAACAAAAAGCTCTACCTTATAGCAGAGCCGTTTATAATTAACAGGCCTGTTCTCTCAATCCTCTTTACTTATCCAGTTCAGCGATTTTGTTCTTCATTTGCCTGATTTCTTTTTCCTGTGCTGAAATGATATCCTGCTGTAACTTTTGCAGTTCGGGATCGCTGAGTTTGGCCGCCCTAGCCATCAGAATGGCTGCGGCATGGTGCGGAATCATCGACTTGGCAAACTGCTTATCGCCAACCGCCGTTTGAACACGAATGAGAAAAAAAAAGCCGACCAATGCTAGGGTACTAATCGCGACGATTAGAACATTCCGCTGTTTATTTGTATACATGGACGACATCAATAGTACTTCGATAATAAGCATTGGCATTGTCATCAGGCCAGCCATGTACAACTGATTGACGTTCGGAATTACATTTTCAAAACGGTCCACCATCGAGTACATGAGGATGTACATGGAGAAAAAGGACAAGGCTCCCATGATGGCTAATTTGCCGTAGTGGTTTTGCCCAGCCATCGTGTGGCCCTGCTGCATTGACCGAACCTGGTCGGTCTGTTGATTATGTGTTTCCATAAATAGATTTGTTGAGTATCAGTAAAACAAATAAGCTGCCCCACCGGATAGTGGACCAGCTTATAAGATTAAGACCATACCGTTACAAAATTTTAGAAATCAGGGCCGTGGTATTGGGTCTGCTTTATAGCCTGCCCGTTCAACCGCTTTTCGGACCTCCTCACCAATGCGGTTGTCCGTTGTCTGCACGGTTAGAATCTTATCCGGACTGGCGGTGTCTACATTCCAGCCATCGAGTTGTTCGATGTCATTGAGAAAAGGCGTTACGGTTGCCACGCAACCACTACACTTAATGTTTGTCTTGAAATTCAGCGTTTCCATGTTCGTTGTTATTACTTGGTTTATGTCTTGTTAAACTGTTCCCTTCATTCATCACAACTTAGTCGCCCGTAGCCGCAGGCTATTCGTAACCACTGACACGGAGCTAAGCGCCATCGCAGCCCCAGCAATCATCGGGTTCAACAAAAAGCCGTTCACGGGGTATAACAACCCGGCTGCAATGGGAATCCCAATCAGGTTATAGATGAAGGCCCAGAATAAATTTTGCCGGATGGTCTGCACGGTTTTACGGGATAGTTGCAAAGCCTTGGGTACACTATTCAGGTCGGAGGTGATAAGTGTCATTTTTGCTACATCCATCGCGATATCGGAGCCGCGTCCCATCGCGATGCTGACATCAGCCTGCGCCAGTGCCTGTGAATCGTTGATACCATCGCCGATCATGGCGACGACTTTGCCCTGTGCCTGTAGCTGTTTGACGAATTCCGCTTTATCGGCGGGTAGGGCCTCCGCTCGAAAGTCCTTTAGCCCAACCGCTTTGGCAACCGCCGCGGCCGTCTGGGCATTGTCGCCGGTCATCATGTAAACAGCAATGCCTTGCTCTTTGAGGGTATGAATCGCTTCGCAGGCGGTTTGTTTAACCGGATCGGCAATGGCTATCACGGCCAGAATGCGTTTTTGGTCAGCGAAATATACCACCGTCTTGGCCGCTTCCTGCCAGCTTTCGGCTACCTGTTTAATGGCGGGGCTAACCGTAACCGCCCATTCTGCCAGCAATCGGGCGTTGCCAACCAGGTAGGTTATGGCTCCAACCCGGCCTACAACCCCCCTACCAGTCAAACTCTCGAATTCGTCCAGGGTTGTTCCGGTTACCTTTCTGCTACGCAACTGCTCAACGACGGCATCGGCCAGCGGGTGTTCAGATTGGGCTTCCAGGGCATAGAGGACCGGCATTACATGGGCCACCTCATCGTCGCTTACTTGCCAAGCCAGATCCGTTACGGTGGGTTTACCTTCGGTAATGGTGCCGGTTTTGTCCAGCACAACGGCATTGACTTTGTAGCCGAGTTCCAGGCTTTCCGCGTCTTTGATGAGGATGTTGTTATCGGCTCCTTTACCGACGCCGACCATGATGGCTGTAGGAGTAGCCAGCCCCAGCGCACAGGGACACGCAATGACCAGCACGGTCACAGAGGTTAACAGCGCGTGGGTGAACGGTCCGCCGTCGCGGGCGTTTTCACCACCGAAGAACATCCAGGCTCCGAACGTTAGTAGAGCGATGCCGATCACTACGGGTACGAAGATACCGGCAATCTTATCGACTAATTTCTGCACTGGGGCTTTGCTGCCCTGTGCTTCCTGCACCATGCGGATAATTTGCGCCAGCACAGTTTCACCACCCACCTTTTGGGCCCTGAAGCGGAACGACCCTTTTTGATTGATAGTCCCAGCAAAGACGGTTTCTCCGGTTCGTTTGACTACTGGAACCGCTTCGCCCGAAATCATACTTTCATCTACATACGATTCCCCGAATTCAACAACCCCATCAACTGGAATCCGCTCACCCGGTCGTACGACGATGAGCTGACCGACGCGCACTTGTGCGATGGGGATGTCGCGTTCGACCGAATGTGGCCCGGCTCCGTCCTCGACAATTCGTACGGTCTTTGGTTGCAAACCCATCAGCTTCTTGATAGCCGACGAGGTATTTGATTTGGCCCGTTCTTCGAGCAGCTTGCCCAGCGAGATGAATGCGATCACTACCGCAGCGGCTTCAAAATAAACGTGCGGGTGCAAACCCCGGCTATGCCAGAACTGAGGATTTAGTGTGTTGAAGGCACTAAACAGAAAGGCGATGCCTGTTGACAGCGCCACCAGCGTATCCATGTTTGTTTTGCCATACCGGGCCTGCTTCCAGGCATTCACAAAGTAGGACCGACCCAGCCAGAACACGACCGGAGCCGACAGAGCCATCATAATCCAGTTGACGTACGGGAGGTCCATAAAGAACATACCCAGCACAACCACCGGAACGGATAGAATTCCGGCCCACAAGGTTCGTTTTCTTAATGATTCGTACTGTCGCTGTTGCGCTTCCTGTTGTACCTGCTGAGGATCGTCAACGTCGACCACTAAGTCGTAGCCAATGGATTGCAGTACCTGCTGCATCCCGGACGGGGTAATCAGTTTAGCATCATACTCGACCGAAGCCGACTGGTTGGCGTAGTTGACGGCCGCTTTCGCAATGCCGGGTGTATGGCTAAGCATGGACTCGACACTGACGGCACAAGCTGCGCAGGTCATCTCCAGTACTGGAAACGTTTGGCGGGTTAGCTCACCCGTAGTTGCGGATTTTGCAGGAGCAGTAATGGGTTGGGTCATCATGGTTTCGTCAATTTATAGGGCAAAGGTCGCCCCGCCTACCACCCATTTCGTTATACAATTACCCCGGCCGCTTGTGAGATTTTAGGGGATGCCCAAAGATGAACCACCACCGGCCTATTGGTTGCTGCTTACAGAGTCCCCTGCTGCAATACTTGCTTCTGTTGACGTACCTGACGGAAATAGGAAGGAGTCAAGCCGGTCTGCTGCCGAAACCGGTTGGAAAGGTGTTGCACACTGCTGTAACCCGTGCGGTGAGCAATCTCAGTGAGGGTCTCATCTGAGTACACCAGCCATTCTTTCACCTTGTCGATTCGCCGGAGGATAATATACCGTTCCAGCGTGATGCCCTCTGTTTTTGTAAACTGACTGCTGATGGTGTCATAATCTAGACCTAGCGCGTCCTGAATCTGGGTTGATAGTCGGCGGTTCTGCCGGTCGGAAGGCCGCACCCCCGCCGGTGCGGATCCGATGTTGCTTTCGCTAAGGTCAGTCGCCTGGGCGAAATAAGAATCAACAAAGGTTTTGGCTCGCTGGTGAACGGTCATTTTCTGTTGATCCTCCAGAAGACTAAATCCCTGCTTCGATAAAACAGTCTGGATGCGCTCAATGTCATTCGACGTTAAAGCGTCTCGAAGTGTGACCTTTCCTAACTGAACTGTAAGGACATCGAAACCAGCCTGAGTTAGTTCACGTTGAACGACGTCGATGCACCGGGCGCACACCATGCCCCGAATTCGTAGCAAACCTGCCTGGTGTTCCGCGTTACCGGCGTTCTGATCGTCCGGCTGAATCGCTTTCATTATTGTTGGCTCCATTTCTATCGGGCAATATCTCACGGGGTCGCCGGCCGGTTGAATGCCGACCTGACTACTTACCCCGTCACGCACTGGTGGAAGTAATTGCAGTGTACTCAATACGATAACAAACAAAGCTATGGGTATGAGTGATGCAGAGGCTTGCAAAATTCGGGCCTTGCCTTGCAGAATTTTTGTAGTATGGCCTTTTTTAACGTCCAGCGAGTTAAGTTGATGAGCTAGCGTGTTTTGCGCTTTCAGAATACACAACGAATGCTAACGGATCCAGGAATATGACGCATCAGCACCGGTATATGATACACGGCTTAACGACCACCGAGCAGGCCGAAGCCATCCAAAAGCGTTTGATTGGTCAGCCGGGCATCATCGACGCCCGGCTAACCGTTGACCCACCCGAAGCGTTGCTTACGGTTGAGCATCATCCTTCCGCTGCCGACATACAGCAACTGGTTTCGACGGTCGGATCGTTTCATGTGATGGAAGCCCGTGATGAGCCAGCCCCTATACATACCGACCATCAGGCAAGCGGGTTGCCTGCCAATCCCACCCATGACCACGAACCAAATGCAAACCGCGTAGGGTCTGCTGCCGAATCACCCGCTGAACAGAAAGCACTGCAACATATTGGGCACGATGGCCACAGTGGACCCGACAGTCCCCAGCAACATCAGGGCGGCATAGGGATGGAACATGAGTCGATGGATCACGCCCAGATGGATCATTCTAAGATGGGACATGGTAAGCAAGGCGGTCATGGGGGACACGGGGGGCATGATCATGGAGCCATGATCGCCGATTTTTTACGCCGGTTCTGGATTTGTCTCGCCCTGTCGGTGCCGGTTGTCCTCCTGTCAATGATGTTTCGCGACCTGACGGGCTACACCCTTGACTTCCCCTTTCGGAATGGGGTGGTGCTGGTGCTTGCGTCCATCATTTATGGCTACGGCGGCTGGCCATTCCTAACGGGTATGATCGGCGAACTGAGGAATCGGCAGTTGGGCATGATGACGCTCGTTGCCGTAGCCATCACCACCGCCTATGTCTATAGCGTCGTCGTATCGGTGGGGTGGTTGAGTGGTATGGATTTCTTCTTTGAGCTGGCCACGCTGATTGATATCATGCTGCTGGGCCATTATTTCGAGATGAAATCAGTAGCGGGAGCCTCACACTCATTGGAGTTGATCGTACAGATGTTGCCTTCTGATGCCCACAAGGTGAATGGAGATACCATCAGCGACGTAAACGTCACGTCACTGGCTATTGGCGACGTAGTGTTGGTTCGACCCGGAGAACGTATTCCGACTGATGGTGAGGTAGTTGAGGGGGATAGTGCGGTCAATGAGAGTATGTTAACGGGTGAAAGTGTGCCCGTACAGAAAGCGCTGCGCGATACGGTTATCGCCGGGGCGGTTAACGGAGAAGGGTCGCTCAAAATTAAGGTCACCCATCGGGGGGAAGACAGCTACCTCAACAAAGTGGTTAAACTGGTTGAGGAGGCTCAGAATGCCAAATCACAAACCCAGACACTGGCTGATCGCGCAGCGGGCTGGCTAACCATTGTATCCCTGTCGGTGGGGCTAATTACCCTTGTAACCTGGCTCTGGCTGGGTAAAGACGTCGCTTTTGCTGTCGAGCGGATGGTTACGGTAATGGTGACAGCCTGCCCCCACGCCTTGGGCGTTGCTATTCCGCTGGTAGTAGCCATCTCCACAGCCATTTCAGCCCAAAAGGGACTACTTATTCGCAACCGGACTGCCTTTGAGGAAGCCCGCAAAATTACCGCCATGGTTTTCGACAAAACCGGTACGCTGACCGAAGGCGAGTTTGGCGTTACACGCGTCAAGGTGTTGTCGGCAGACATGGACGAGACAACCTTGTTAGGTATGACAGCCGCTCTGGAACAACAGTCACAACACCCGATTGCCCAGGGCATTGTTCGTGAGGCTCAGAAAAGGAAACTGGATTTGCCATCCATCAGCAACTTTCAATCCATTACGGGTAAAGGCGTTACGGCTACCGTGAACGGAAAATCGGTTGTGGTTGTCAGCCCTGGCTATCTGAAAGAGAAAGAGATCAAACTGCCCCCGGATGCAACCGGCAGCGATGCCGAAACGGTAATCTTCGTTCTGATAAACGATCAACTTATGGGTTACGTAGCCTTAGCTGACCGTATACGCGATGATTCTAAAGAAGCCGTTCGACGCTTACAGGAGTCGGGTATAAAGGTGTATATGGCCACTGGTGATAACCAGAAAGTAGCCGATACCGTTGCTAAAGAACTGGGTTTGGACGGGGTATTCGCCGAGGTGCTGCCCGACGAGAAAGTAACGATCGTAAAGGATTTACAGGCAAAAGGCCAATTCGTAGCCATGACCGGCGACGGGGTTAATGATGCTCCCGCCTTAGCGCAGGCCAACGTAGGCATCGCCGTAGGTTCCGGCACCGATGTTGCCGCTGAGACTGCCGACATTATCTTAGTCAACAGCAAACCCACCGATATTACCAACCTGGTTGATTTTGGAAAGGCTACCTACCGCAAGATGATTCAGAACTTATTCTGGGCGACGGGTTACAATGTGATTGCCGTTCCGCTGGCGGCTGGGGTGCTGTATCCCAACTTTGTGCTTAGTCCGGCCTTGGGTGCCGTATTAATGAGTGCAAGTACAGTGATTGTAGCACTGAACGCGCAACTCCTAAAGCGGAGTCTTAACCCCAAACAGGAATAGCTATTACGCCTTTACGGTCAATTTTATCCCGTTCAATGAACTATTTTTCTTAAAGTTAGGCCCGGTCACCAAAGCAATAAAGGGCTTTAGCGACTGGGCCTTAACCTTGTAAAGTATAGAGTTCATACCGTTACTGCTTATTCATATGGGTATGCTGATTCTCAAAGCAGTGCAGTGCGCAGGCTGTTCCTTTGTAGCTTTCATGCACATTCCCGATTTTTTTGCCCTTAGCATCAAAAATGTCACAGGTTTTATCCGGATTATTTTTGATGGTGAACATCAGATCGCCACTGGCATCCATATAGGTTTTCCCATCTTTTCCCATATGCCCCATCTTTTTGTTCGTTTTGGCATCGACTAAGTTGCCCTGCCCGTCCACAAAGGCCATTTTGTGACCTTTCGCATCCTGTATCATCTTGTCTTTGGTGACGAGTCCAATCGTTGCTCCCGTAGCGTCTTTCACCTGCCCAGTGGCATTGATCGTCATCGGTTGTTTATAATTGGCACCTTGCGCATACGTATAAAAGGGGCTGGTAACCAGGCAGACAAAAAGAAAAACGAGTGCTAGTAATTTCATGATGGTATTGTTAAAAGTTGGTTATAGTTGCCCAAAGCGACTCGCTCGTTGTATCCGTGGGCTTCACCCATTTAGCGTACCAAGCAAGATCACTGGATTAGACAATGATCTGTATCAAAGGTCAGACGTGCGAGGATTCAATAAGATGACCTTAGTTATAGGATTTCCTGATCTTTCTCATATTCCTAAAACTGAAGCAGTTAGCTCTTCATTTGACAGTCTTAAATGAAAAAGGGGTGGGTAGTTCTGCGGAAAAGTAAATAATTCGTCGTTTAAGCCAGCAGTGTACAAAGTTGTCTCAAGAAAAGTAGCCTTTCTTGAGACAAGGTCAATGTCCTTTAAAAAGAAGTGTTCCTGTATAAACGCTCGTTTATATAGGAACAACGATCAAAGAAGGCGGATAAATTATTTCCCTGCCTTCCGGGTTACAAATACAAGAATCTATGGAAACGACACTTAATCCTCCCGTTGATAAACGGTGGAACATTGCCACGGGATTGGCCCTCTTTACCGTCGTGTACAATATCGGCGAAGGCTTGGTTTCATTGTATTTCGGCGCACAAGACGAAGCCTTGACCTTGGCAGGCTTTGGCGCGGATAGTTTTATCGAAGTCATTTCCGGCTTGGGTATCCTAGCCATGATCGCCCGTTTGCGTCGGTTCGGCAACAAAGATCGGGGCCGCTTTGAAAAGCTGGCTCTTCAAATCACGGGCGTCTGCTTGTATGTACTGGTGGCAGGTTTGATGATCGGCGCGGGCGTCAGTATTTGGGAGAATCAAAAGCCGGAAACGACCGTGGCCGGAATCGTGGTATCTCTGCTCTCCATTGCCATTATGCGAGTGCTTGCCAGGTGGAAGATTCGCACAGGCGAACAGCTCAGTTCAGCCTCTATTATTACTGATGGCAAATGCACAATGGTTTGTGTCTATATGTCGGTGGTGTTGTTGGCATCGAGTGTGCTGTATGAGTTGCTGCATCTACCCTACATTGATGCAGCTGGTATGCTGGGGCTAGCCTGGTTCTCCTTCAAAGAAGGGCAGGAGAGTTTCGAGAAATCGAACGATGTTGCGGCCTGCTGCGGTCATTGCTAGCGGCCTTCTATCGAACCATCAGAGTATCATCTAAAATGGCAGCAATTTTGCAATGGTCGGGGCAATCGGCAACCGCTTCCAACAATTGCAGTCTGAGGGTTTGCAATTGAACGATCTGTTCCTCAATCAGTCGCACTTTTTCCAGCACCTGGCCTTTGCCTGCGATGCAATCCATCCCGCCCGTTTCGTAGGAGGCGATGACCTGCTGAATTTCTGCCAGCGTGTAGCCGATTTTCTTTAATTCCTTGATTGCCCGAAGCCGCGATAAAATAGCCGGGGAATATTCCTTGTAGTTGTTTTCCCGCCTGGCTCGTTTGGGCAGTCGCAGCAGACCGATTTTTTCGTAATACCGGATCGTATCGCGGGAAAAGCCTGATTCCTGGGCAATGATGCCGATGAGCATAATTTTATCGGTGAAACGCTTGACAGTGGACTATACTCCACCGTTTAAATTTACCAGAAAAACCATGAAATCACTCATGCTTACCGGGTTGGCCTGGCTGCTCGTATTGTCCTGCCTGGCTCAGACAAAAACAACAAAGACGATGGAAACCCAAGCCGTTTTAAAGAAAAAAATCGCGCTCGCCTGCAAGCTTACAGACAAAGACCAGATCAAGCGCATGAATGAATTGCACCAGACGCTTTTTAAAAAGGTGTCACGCGCCGTTGAGCATCCGAATAGCTACGAGCTGGTGTTTGAAAAGTCCGATAATGCTATCATTGGCGACCTGGCTGAATTTATCAAATTCGAGCGGGTATGCTGCCCCTGGCTGGTGTTTCACCTGACCTTTCAGCCTGAAGAAGGCCCTATTTCCCTGGAAATGGGGGATTCCGCCGAAACAAAGGAAATGGTCTATCTGGTGATGGAACTCGACAAACTTGAACAGCCTGCCGTTCGGTAGGCTGTTTTGATTAATGTCGGGGTGCGTAGTAGATGACGCAAACCCCGATCAGCGCAATCAATGCGCCGATAATATCATATCTGTCTGGTCGGAATCCATCCACCTTCCATGCCCACAGCAGAGCCATGACAATAAAGAAACCGCCGTATGTGGCATACACGCGGCCAAATCCAGTGGGCTGAAACGTCGCCACGATGCCATAGCAGGCCAACATGATGCCGCCGATAACGCCATACCAGAGCGGTTTTCCCTCTTTCATCCAAAGCCAAACGAGGTATCCGCCCCCGATCTCACAGAATCCGGCCAAAATGAACACGAAAAGTGATTTGACAATAGCCATATCAGGCGCAGCAACTCTTTTGCTCTTGGGTCGGCGGGCACTTCGCCGACCCATAGGAACAGAAGACACAACAATCCCCCGCCAACGGCTTTAAAAGGGTCTGGCAGGAGGTGCATTCATAAAAATAGGTGCAAGCATCGGTCGGCATGATCTCCGCTGCTTGGTGGCCACAATTTGGGCATGTAATCACAGATCCGAGTGTGACAGTCATTCCTTAAAGCGTTTTTGTGCTGGTGACTTTGTATCCGGTGGCATCCACCGCTTTTTTGATGTCAGCCAGAGAGGTTTTTTTGCTATCGTATTTCACGGTAGCAGCCCCTTTTTGGTACGACACATCCACCGCCGATACGCCCTTGATCTTGGTGACTTCCTGCTTGATGTGATGTTCGCAGCCTTCACAGGACATGCCCTTGATAGTGACATAGGCCACTTGTTGCGTGCCTCCCTGCGCGGGTTGCAAGGTCGCTTGATTCTTTTCCTGGTACAGCCAGTTTGAGTAAGAAGGGAAAGCCAACAGCAGCAATGCAATTGCTGTTATTACGCCCAAAATTGGCTTCGTTTGCCAAAAGGATGTTTTCTTCGTTTCACAATTACATTCCATCGTTTTTTTGGGTTTTAATTGTTCGTACCAGGCCCAACCCAACGCGCCCACCGTGAGCGCGATACTGTAAGGCCGCAAAGGTTCCAGCCAAGCCCACCCACCAGCCGAGCCAGTGGCACCCACCAGCAATGTGAGCAAAGGGACTGTGCAACAGAGAGAAGAAACAAAGGCGGTCAGTAGCCCGGTCAATCCTGCGAGTTTCATAGCTTTGCGATCGTTATGGCCCCAAATTAAACAGTTAGCAAGGGGCGGTTTGCATCGTTTCAAGATGTTCTAACAGCGAATGTAAGATGCCGGTTGATTCTGTCCGCAATGAATAAAAAACAGTCTGGCCGACTTTCCGGGCTTGGATCAACTGCGCATCTTTGAGCTTACGCAAATGCTGAGAAACAGCGGGAATAGTCATGCCCAAAATGTCGCTCAAATCGCAAACGCACAAATTGCTTTCTTCCCGCAACAAATAAATAATTTTAAGCCGGTTGGCATTGCCTGCCAAATCCAACACCTGAGCCAATCGGTCAAAGACTGGCCCGGCATATTTTATTTTCTCGGTACATTGGCGAATCTGTTCTTGATCGGCAAAGACGCGAACACAGTTTGAGGAATTTTCCATTTCAGAACAAAGGTAAGTAATTTGCTTAAATAAGCAAATTCTTAAATACTTGAATCACATACAGCGGTTTCTTTTTGCAGGAAAAGCCATAAAGTTTATTTGCAAGCGACGTGTGCTTGTGAACAACGCAGAGAAGCAGAAAGCCCCTTTCGGGGCCTTCTACACGTTAGATGCCTTTCTTTGCCCGGCAGCATGGGGGTAATTCCGCATCGGCCACCGTTTTAGCGTGGGTCGATGCTACGGCCTGCGCCGACATTGCCTTCGGGCAAGCGGGCGTACCTTCCAGCGGACACGTTTCGCTCCGGCTGGTGAAGCTGCTTAGGCCATAGGCCATACCTCCAACCGCCAACATGGTGGCGACAGAAGCAAACACTGTGCGTTTAGACATAATGAATTGATTTTAAGTGAGCGCGAAAGTTCAGATGGAGGGATGGGGGGTCTCCAAACTTTTTTCTAATAAAATTTTCTTCATGAACTGTTCGACCGCTTCGGCTTCTTTCAACCGCTGGGGTACGTCCTCCAATGGTATATCGGGAAACATGCGCCGTAATCGTTCAATCAAATTTTCTTGTCCACAATCACCGGGGCAATGATGGTGCGCGAAAGCAATTTTCTCGGCCATTGCTTTTCGGTAAACATCATCCAGCAGCAGCAAAACGCTTTTCGATAAAAGTGCCTGAGCCGCTTTGAGTTGGATTAATTCCCGTTCGGGATCGCTGCTTTCTTTAACCGAATGCAATACCGCTTGAAGTTGGCCAATGGCCGTTGCCAAAGTGGGCTTAAAGTTTTCGAGAAGATCGGTTGAAATCATACCCATTTAACGGCTTGAGTATCACTTAGTTGTGAGACCCCAATTCTTCGTAAAAGTAATCCGCAATTATGTAAAACGCACAATTGCATCATGGTAATGCAACGATCATTCCTTTGTGCAAATATCCCTCGTGGGGGCCGCACCGCACCAGGCAGTAAGTTGGGCCATGCTTTAGAATCGTGACTTTCCCACTGGTAACGATATGCACCAGCTTAGAGCGGTGATCCTGCCGACGAAAGAGCAACGCATAAGGTAGCACGGCGGCTTGCTGACCTTCATCCTGTTTTGCAGCATCGGCGTCTATTGGGCGCGGGTCACGGTGCCTGTTGTCGATCAGGCTTTCTTTAATCGACTCCTCGAACTGCATCAGGCGCAGTAAAACGGAATGATACACCTCGGCGCGGCCATAATCGGGGGAGTCGTTTTCAAGCCGTTGCAAGTACCCGTGCAATTCGCCTTGGAGCTGCGAATAGACCGGGGCATCAACAACTGACAAATGATTGAGCTTCTTACCCAGCGCGGTTAACTGGTGCTGAATCACGCGCCCGTTGCTCTGGTAGGGTGTTTCCCTGACGCTAGTATATCGCCATGCGCCCTCCCGTGTGTACTCCACCAGGAAATTGCCCTGCGTCTGTGCATGGCCGGGAACTGCACTTAAACACAGCATCCCGGCACCGGCAAACCAACATAGAATCTTTCTCATACGCTGGGAAATTTAGGATCAGTCGAACAGGGCAATTATCGAGCGATGCGCAATGCTTGTGCATAGGCATCCGGCAATTCGCTTTGTTCTACGGCCTGGGCCGCTTTCTCCACGTCATAAGCGACGCGCACGAATTCAACGGAAACGCCGTCGCGTGAACCAGGGCGGGCGGTTTCATCAATGCTCAGCAGCACATAACCGGCCCTCGGATCGCCGTCCTTGGGCTTGCCGACCGAACCGATATTGATGGCATGACGGAAATAGCTGGCTTCTTCTTCCGGCTCCGCGCTGACCACTTTATTAAAGGGCTTGTGCGTATGGCCGAAGCATAGCACATCGGCCCCGGCCCCCTCGATCACGCGTCCCAAACTCCGGTCGCCCCGATCCTCGAACAAATATTCATTCACGCGCCGGGGGCTGCCATGCACCAGCAACAGCGTAAACGGCGTTTGTTGCTGCCAAAGATGTTCGGGGTCATTGCCTAGCTCGAATTCGACCCGAATATGGGTTGGCAGCGTGCGCAGATATTGCCGCTCGGTATCGCCCAGGGCTTTGTTGGTATAGGCAATGGAGACTTTGCCATTGGCCTTCTCCTGCTCTTCTTTGTAAGCGCATCCGCAGTCGTCGGAGCTGCGACCGATGCCATAATCATAATTCCCGGCAATCGTCGGAATACCGCGTTTGCGGATCGTGGCAATCACCTCGTTTGGCCAAATATTGTAGCCAACCAGGTCGCCCAAACAATAGACCACGTCAGGCTGGCGGCTGTCGATGTCGGCCAATACTGCTTCCAAAGCAGGCAAATTGGCGTGAATGTCGGAAAACAGGGCAATTTTCATGCGTGCTTTTGAAGCGTTTTTTTGTAGTGAAGGGCAAATTTGTCTTGTTGTTTCAGGGCAAAATTGACCATCAGGATCAGCACCGGCACTTCGATCAGCGGACCGACCACGGCCGCAAAGGCTGCACCCGAATTGATGCCGAAAACGGCAATGGCAACGGCGATGCCCAACTCGAAATTATTGCCCGCTGCGGTGAAGGCGAGCGAAGTGGATTTGGCATAATCGGCACCGGCCCGTTTCGAGAGGTAGAAGGCCGAAAAGAACATGATGGCAAAATAGATCGTCAGCGGAATGGCGATGCCCAGCACATCGAGCGGAATGGACACGATGAGCTGTCCTTTCAGGCTGAACATGACCACGATGGTAAACAGCAACGCGATGAGCGTAATGGGGCTGATGGCAGGCAAAAACGTCTGCTCGTACCATTGGCGGCTTTTCAAACGCGTCAGGATAATCCGCGAAAACATGCCTGCCAGGAAGGGCACGCCCAAATAAATGAATACACTTTTGGCCACTTCGCCGATGGTGATATTCACCTCGTAACCATGCAGGCCAAACAGGGGCGGTAGCACAGTAATGAACAACCAGGCATAGACCGAATAGAACAGCACCTGGAAAATGCTGTTGAAGGCCACCAAACCGGCTGCATACAGTCGATCACCGCCCGCCAAATCATTCCAGACGATCACCATCGCAATGCAGCGGGCAATGCCGATCATAATAAGGCCGGTCATGTATTCGGGTTTGTCAGGCAGAAAAATGACCGCCAGACCGAACATGAGCAAAGGGCCGACGATCCAGTTTTGCACGAGTGAAAGCCCAAGAATTTTAGTATTGGCAAATACCTTGGGCAACTCGTCATACCGCACCTTTGCCAAAGGCGGATACATCATCAGCACCAGGCCAACGGCGAGCGGCACATTGGTCGAGCCGGAATTAAACCCATTGATGAAGTTCTGGGACTGCGGGAAAAAATACCCGATGCCCACGCCGATCAGCATGGCCAGGAAAATCCATAGGGTCAAAAAGCGGTCGAGAAACGAAAGACGGGGGGTACTCATAATTGATCCTGAATTAGCGCGCGTTTCATAACGATGGCCGATGACGGGCATAAATCGCTGAATTGCTGCGTCTGTTGGATGGCCGCAGGCACCTCCTGACGGTTGACGGTTTGGAAGCCATGCCGCTCGAAATATCGGTCGGCTGTATTGGTAATGAGATACACTTCTTGCAGGCTGGATGCCTGGGCGGCTTCCAGCAATCGGCCAACCAGTTGGGCGGCAATTTGCTTGCCCTGGTAGTGCGGATCGACGGCCACCGAACGCAGCAGGCCCACCGGGCCGAAGCGTTCCAAACCAGCCACCCCAACGGGGATTTCCTCGTATTTCGCAATGACAAAACCAGGAAGCCCGGTAGGCAAATCCTCAGTCAATAGGTGCCCTTGCTCTAGCAGGGCAATAACGGCCTCAGTATCGGCCAGTTGTGCGGGTTCGATCTGCATGGCCATCATTTATTGCGGGACAGCTTCACCCAAACGGCTGGCGATAAATTCCTGACTGTAGGTTTTGATCAGATCCCGCACCCGACGGAAGGAAGTCAATGCGTCTTCTCCTGGCGTGTGGCCAGGATCGGGAAAGCTCTGGTGAATGCGTTCGCCCACGGTGGGGAAAAACGGGCATTGCTCGCGGGCGTTGTCGCAGACGGTGATGACGTAATCGAAGGGAATATGCACGTATTCGTCGGCATGATTCGAGGTGTGATGCGAAATGTCGATGCCGTCTTCGGCCATCACTTGAATGGCCAGCGGATTCACCCCTTTGGGGTTCACTCCAGCACTGAGAATTTCCGCCCGATCACCGGCAAAATATTGCAGGTAGCCTTGGGCCAATTGAGAGCGGGCGGAATTGCCCGTGCAAAGCACTAGGATTTTTTTCATGGCTGATTGATTGGATTAGTTGCAGCAACCGGGAGGGCAGCAAGCCGCTTTGGCCGCTTCTTCGGGCTTTTGAGCAAACACCGTGACGCTGTAGATACCTTTGTCCTGTTGGCGGTAATCGGCGATTTCGTCGTCCGACAGATAGTTTTTCAGCACATCATCCGGCAAGGCGATTTCCCGCTCTTTCTGCACGGTGATGTTGGTAAAACCGTTCTCCTGAATGAGCTGCAAATAGTCGCTCTTCTGGATGGCGCCAGAGACGCAACCCACATAGAGTTCGGCGTCCTGTTGCAAGCCTGCGGGCAGCTCCCCTTTCAGCACGATATCGGAGATGCTGAAATGACCACCGGGCTTTAAAATGCGGAAGGTTTCGGCCACGGCTTTTTGTTTGTTGGGGACCAGATTCATCACGCAATTGCTCACCACCACATCGGCCAGATTGCTCGGCAAGGGCATGTCCTCGATGTCGCCATAGACAAACTCGACGTTGGTAAATCCGAGCGTCTTGGTGTTTTTGCGGGCACGGTCGATCATGGCCGGGGTCATGTCCAGGCCGATCACGCGGCCCGTTTCGCCGGTTTCGGCACGGGCCACAAAGCAGTCATTGCCTGCGCCCGATCCCAGATCCACCACCGTATCACCTAGCTTGATTTGCGCGAATTGCGTGGGCAGGCCGCAACCCAATCCCAAATCGGCTTCGGCCACGTAGCCGTTCAGCTCGTCATAACCCACGGCCATATCAATGGGCACGTTAGCGACTGTTTCAGGCCCACAGCAGGAGGTGGGGCCACAGCAGCCATTGGCATCGGCCGGGCCGACGGTCGGTTGTTCAGCAATCGCACCGTATTTCTGGCGCACGACTTCTTTGATTTGCTCGGCGGGTTCCATATGCTTTCCTATTGGTATATTGTAATATTACGATTGATTCAGGCAAAAAAACACCTGCCGTTGACTAGCAGCAGGTCACAGGCACAAACGTGTCAAACAAGGCTCCGAATGCGCGTTGGGCTTCCTCCCAAACGGGGGGGTTGATGCAGTAGCACACGCGGGGTGGGTTGATTTCGCCCTGAATGATGCCGATGCGTTTCAGTTCTTTCAAATGCTGGGATACGGTCGCCTGGGCCAAATCCAGCTCGTCCACCAGGTCACCACAAACGCAGGCTTTCTTGGAAATCAGCAATTGCAGAATGGCCACCCGTGCAGGATGCGCAAATGCTTTCGCCAGATCCGCGATGCGGTTTTGCTCTTCGGTGAATATTTCGGTTTTGGTCAGTCCCATGCCCCAAAGGTAGCAGGTTTTTTATTTATTGCAATATTACGATGAATAAATTTTTTGTCGATCAAATCGCCACCTTCACCTTGGAGAAAACGTAAAAAGTTTCCGTGGCGATTTGCTTGCACCGCTCGTCATATTTCGCGGTTTCCTGAGGAGTACCATCAAAGGCTTTCGGATCGTAATAAGGCGTTGCTACCCGTACCGCTGCGCCTTTCACAATGGGACAAGCCTTGTCTGCTTGTGAACAGGTCATGATCGCTATGAAATTGCTTTGGGGATTGCTGGTATCATCGTATTTTTTGGAGAACGCTTTGATGGGTTCTACGCCAGAAGCGTAATTGACGGCATAGATCGGATTGGGCCCTTCCGACACCTTGGCAATATCGAATCCCGCTCGTTTGCAAGCCGCAATCGCTCGTTCATTGAATGCGCTGATTTCGGTTCCGCCTGAGAAGGTTTTCACCCTGGGCACGCCATAGTAAGCAGCGGCTGTGGCTGCCCACAATTGGCCAAAATGGCTGCGTCGGGAATTGTGCGTACAGATGTAGGTTAATTGGACAGGTTCTTTGGCGTTTACTTTGAGTTGAATAAACTCCGCTATTTTGTCCAATTCGGCTTTGCGGTCTTGCGGGATTTTTGAAAAATCTTGTTTGATGCCATTGATGTAGGTCACTAAAGAACCATTCAGTTCCGTCTTTTTGTCGGGATCATTGCCTAACAAAATGGCGGTTATAAATAGTAAGCTTATTGGAAGTAGGCTGAAAAGCTTCATAGCACAGTCTTATAAATTATCACTTACAAACACAAAATTGGTTTTCATCGTAAAGTTACGATTAATTTAGTATTCGTGTGAAATTCAATAGGAATCGCTCGTTCGACTATATCATACCTGTTTACGGAAAGAAACCCAACCATAACTTTCCATACCCCTAACCTAGTGCACCGACCGTTGCAGTTTGAATCTGAGCGTTGAAACGATGAATATTTTTCGACCAGCTACAACAAAACTAAAAATTTGATAGTCTTATAACAGATCAATTAATCTCTATGTGTCTCTTTAAACGCCCGTGGCTGTTGCACAACTCTGTTTCCCACATCGATATTTCCGCGTCTGAAATGGCAAATTAGATTTTCTACCTCCTTCTTCTGCCCTTATTAGTTGAGGAAAAGCATGCCAAAGCCTAGGTAAGTGTCTTGAGAAGACAATGACCACTCCACTTTTAGGGCTATGGCCTGGCTAACAGTGGACTTGGTAGTAAACTTCATATACTTCTTTAGATTGAAGGCAATAGCCGCCATCAGCATCACCTTGTGAGCCCCAGCCTTACCCCGTACATTGATCTTTCGTAACCCATTGTACTCCACCAGACTACCTAAGACAGGCTCCACCGTCCGTTGACGAAGCTTTTTCATGCGCTTGCCCCGCCGACTTTGCTGGCGCTCCAGAGCTCGACGATAGAACGGATCATAGGCCGTCCGGATAAATTGTCGACATTGGCTTTTAGGTACACAGGTGGGTTTGAGGGGGCACTGTTTGCAGTCCTGGTAATCTGCCCGGTAGACTTTCAACAAACCAGTTTCAGCATGGGTGGCAAAGGTCTTGAAAGGCAGTCGCTTGCCAGCGGAACAAGTAAAGTAATCGCCTTCAGGCTCATAAGGAAAGCCTTCGATGTGTGGCTTGTAGTGGCCGAAGACAGGTATCCAGCCCGTAATGTTCCACCCTTCCAGCAAAGCGTAGTTGCTGCCGTTCGAGTAACCTGTATCAGCCAATATCTCTTCTAAACGTAGCTCATTGGCGGCTAACCGCTGCTGAAGCTTGAGGGTGATATCAGGCAAGTGTTGGCTGTCCCGGCCATCGGCAAAATCGGCCTGCACATGACTAATGACGCCTTCGGCCGTATCCACGGCCAGGCTACAATGGTAGTTGAGTTTGCGGGCTTTACCCGGCTTAATCGAGATGCGCGCATCGGGATCGGTGGGACTGTAGTGGGTTTTGTTGCTGAGTAACTTTGCCTTTTCGTTACCAGCTCCTAAGGTAGTGGGGGCACTCTTCAAGTTTTGCTGATGCTTTTTCAGCCGTCTTAATTGGTGATCAGCTGCGGTAATTACCGACGCAGCTTGACGAGGGCTTAATGTGGCTACAGAAGTCACTGGCTTATCCTGACCCTCAGTCGACCGGACCAGCCTAGGACCAGGTAGATTAGGTTGTTTTTCGAGCAGTCTTTCCATGGACGCATTGGCTTTGACGGGGGCCGAGTCGATGGCTACTCGACGGCCAGCCACCATGTTGTTAGCAACACACAGGTTGAACACTTTATCGAACAGGGCCTCAAAGAGTGCTTCCGGATAAATCTGTCGGGTACGACTCAAAGTTGAGTGCCAAGGTAATGGCTCATCAATGTTGTAGCCCAGGAAATACAGCATATCCATGCGCATGGAGCAATGCTCGACCAGCTTTCTGTCGGAGGTAATATTCTCCAGGCAACCAACGAGCATGAACTTAAAGAATACGACTGGATCAATAGAAGGGTTACCTGTTTGGCCATATAGCTGTTTAGTGGCCTCATAAATGAAGGTCAGGTCGAGCGTCTCTTTTAACCGGCGGTAGAAATTGTGCTTAGGGACTCGGTTGGACAGCTGAAAACAAGTGATTTGCTTTTCGGTATATTCTTTTCGGCCTTGCATAGCTTAAGATACAGAAAAGACTACTCAAATCCCTAGGTAGGGTTGTGCAACAGCCACGCCCATTTAAAGAGATGGTTACAGAGTTGTCCTAGCAAAGTCATTCTCTATAAGCTTCAGTCTCAAATTGTCATCTCACTAATCAAAATCTCTGTAGCGTCCTAAAATAAGTTTACAGTTTCGGGGTGAATTTATTAGTTTATGCTTATAGTCCTACCATTGGTTCACAGTATCTCAACCAAAAATTAGCTATCCACTTCTAGCTCTACTTCCCTTTTCTTATAATAATTTTTCCAGCGTCTTCGTAAATCGCCCCGTTGCTGATGGGCTTGTTGTGGGGTCAGCATGTCACAACTGCTATGGGGGCGCAATGAATTATAGATCAACACAGCTTGGGCGATCCCCTTTTTGGCTACGCTCAGGCTAGGGTACTGATCGGCTAATAGTTCCGCTTTTAGTATTCCATTCACCCGTTCATCGATCGCATTTTCCAAGGGGTCTCCGCTTTGCGTCATACTGATTTGGATGTTATTATTCTGTAAAAGACTGACATACTCCAGGCAACAATACTGCACACCCCGGTCACTATGGTGAATCAATTCAGAAGTGTCTTGGCAGGCTTTTAAGGCCATCTCCAAGGCTTTCAGACTACCCATCGCACTCAACGTTTCCGATACACAGATCTAACAATTTTTCGGCTATAAGTATCGGTCACTAAGCTCAGATAAGCAAAGCCATCACCGACCAATATATACTTTATGTCGCTCACCCATAACAAGTTGGGCGCCTTGGGTACATACTCCCGAATTAGATTCGGATATTTCTTTTGCCAGTGATTTGAAAAAGTAGTCTGTACTCTACGGCGACGTTTTTTTACTAATAACTTATGGGCTCGTAGCAAATTAAACAGCGCATCTCGACCCAGCTTCAACTGGTGCTCTTGGACGAAATCCTGCATCAGCACCAGTAATTTTCGAGTGCCTAAGCGGGGCTGCTGAGCGCGGTGAAGCAACACTTGCTGAATAACCAGCTCGGCTTTAAAGCAATTCTGGTTATTGTTCTTTTCAAATTGATAGAAGGCCTGCCTGCTATAACCAATCGGACCGCCGAAGCGGCAGTGCACACAACGCCCACAGGCTGTGTCGCTTTTCGTTGTGCCTCACTTTATTGACCGCTTAGTGCCAAACTTTTTTCGGATCGGGACTTGCAGTTCGTCCTCGGCAATATTGAGCATGGCGTTCAGCAGCTTATTGCGTAGTTGTTCGCGCTCCAACAGCTTTTGGAGTTGCTCAACGGTAGGCGGTTGATTGGGTTTTGGCTTCATGGGATCGGAAGCTAAGCCCACGCCTTTTAGTTTAGCCTGCTGTTGGGCTTGATACTTGAGCATACACCGATTTATCGTGGCTTTACTGATGCCATATTTTTTCTCTAGTTGCAGGTAGGTATACCCACCCAGCAAATATTCTCGGACAGCCTTTTGTTCATGTTACAGTTCAATTGAGGGCTGTAAACCTATTCTAAGACATGACACTCACATTTTAGCTGAGTTTGTGAGACTGATTTTTCTTCCAAATGACGAATTATCTCCCTTTCCGTAGAACTACCCAGGGGTGGAAAACGGCAGGCAGGAATATGAACTACTTGGCTTTGCCTTAAGACAACTGGTAATCCTCTACTGACCTATAAACTATACGCTCAGTCAAAGAAGACTGTTAAGCCAGGCATTGGTGGTAACTACACGAATTGTGGCAATGAGAACTAAGTGGCGTACTATACAAAATCGAAAAAAGCTGCACTTTCGAGCATTCTGAAAAGTTTAGCCAAGCAATGTGATCCGTACTATCTGCCAAACAATCGCCTGATAAGATCAGTTGTACGCTATGCCATAGTTAAAAATCTTTTCCAGACACCGCTCCAGCTCATCCACCAACACATATATATCGTCTTCTAATCCTTCAGCCCACCCCCCCGTTGCTGCCGAGCCGTGAAAGTAGGCCGAATAGCGTAGGCCCAGTTGCTCAGATATGTTTCGATAGAAATCGGGGAAATAGGTTGGGGCAAACAACTCGAACAAATGTGTACCAGGTTGGCACCAGAGGATGTTGACAAACGAGGCCCCATGTGGGCCAATTATAAACTCGGCGTTTTGGTAGATAGCCACCTGTTCAGTTACTGAACGCGGCTTGTCTTCAATCACCTCAATGTTATAGCGTCGCAGCAAGTCGATCAAATCAGGCTCGTTGAGCACTCGCCGTCGCCCCGCGCGGCTAATGTATACCCGACTGCGTTTTCCAGTTGGTGGAGGAAGTTTAGATAAGATGTGTTTGCGGAGCGCGTCGATGTCTGCCTTGTTTGGATAAAACCAATGGCCGGTATTCGCCAGCACACATTGCTCGAAACGTACCTGCGTCGTGCGGGTGTCCACGATACGACCCGGATCTATATCCAGTAAGGAAAGATACTCACGCTCGTAGGCGGTGTTAAATAAGGGGTAAGCAACGATGGCTTCGTTGAACGTAGTTTCAGGAATGGCTTCTTTAATCCGGCATAACTTTCCCGCTACTAACATCACGAAGTCAAAATAGCCGCCCCAGACAATGCCATCCAGGTAATGACTCCAGGGGGCAATTAAGGTCGTAGTGCTGACTTGTTGGCGCTTTTTTCGGTGAAGGACGTTTCGAAAGAAGTCATCCGTGTTGATATCCGTACAAAAAACATACTTCCGACTGCGGATACCCCCATACGGAAGTTGCCGAAGCGCTCCGTTGAACTGTCCTAAAAGCCATACTGAAACAGGTTCAGTTTCTGACTGATTTGCGGTGAAATACACCTTCACAGGATTGTTCAGGTCGGCGATCTCAGAGAGGGACAGTGCGTTAGCGGGGTAAGTAAGGCGCTGATACGGTTCAAGCTGATAGGCTGTTTGTGGTTTATCTAAAAACTGACACCCCAATCGGCGATAATACCAACGGGACCCTTTGCCTATTACCAGCTTGACCAGTTTGGCGGGAAAGCGTCTGAGTTTTCTATTTATGGACTGAAACCGGGATGCACGGATGGATAGAGGTAGAGCCATAGAAATTGCGTTTAAGCAAGTAGTCTGACGTAACGGATCAATTGATTTCTTCCTTCGTTTCTCCGCAGGTCAGCATCTGATCGCCGAAAAAGGGGTTGCGGATGGGCTTTCTGTCGCTGAGCCAGTAACTGCCCTTATTATTCAGGGCCATAGGGCAGTATTGGCGGTACACCGGTTTATCCGTAATGCCAAACGTCTTCACGCTTCGGTACAAACCGTCCTCAAACTGAGCGTAGGCCGTGCGTTGCTTGCCTAGATCGCCCGTACGACGAATCGCTATCAGAGCCGCGCTCATGGCATTCAGGTATGTCATCCAGTCGGTATGGGCCTGACCGGACAGCTGCTTCATATCCACCCCTGAAAGTGCCTTTTCGACCCCGATTGCCGCAACTTTTGTGCTTCCACTATTAGAGCCTATCAACGCTTCAGTCAATTTTAACGAGGCTTCATATACACCCGTTAACTGCTTTTTGAAGGTGTCCGGTGCACCACTACCCGTTGGTTTGCCAGATGAGAGATCTGCTACCGGCTTCCCGGATTGGCTGACTGGGGTTGCTTCCGCTTGGCGATTGGCAACCGGTGCTGGGTTTGTCTCGGCGTTTGGGGTCGATTTAACGCCATCGTCGTCTGGCTGTTTAGTAAACGGGTTCACCCCTTTTTTAAGAATCAACTCACTGTATAGCAGGTAGGCTCCTGACATGGCTATGGTCTCGTCGCCGTTGAGTCCGTTGTTAATGACCACCCGCTGATCGGTTTCAGTACCGGTTTGCACCCGGCGCGGCTGGAACGTACCCGGCCCTGTTTGCACAAACACGACCGCGCCCTCTCCCCCCCGAACGACTGCATCAACGGGCAGCGTCAGCCCGCGCTGTACCCCACGCCGGAGCAGCACCTGAGCCTGTTGACCGGGTTGATACCGCCCGCCCGGGTTGGCCAGGACAGCTCGCATGATAAGTACCTGACTGCCCGCCTGGTATTCGGGGTTGATGAAGGCAACCCGCGCCGTTAAGTCCCCTTCGTACCCGATTACTCGCACAGATACCCGGTCGCCGACTTTCACGTACTTCGCTTCACCGGCGTATAACTCAGCCTCGACCCACAGCTGGCCGAGATTAACCAGCCGGTAGAGTAACGCCCCTTCACCGACGTACTGCCCTTCACTGGCCGCAATCTCGGTAACCGTACCCCCTGCCGAAGCTACGAACGGAATACGGGGCAGTACCTTCTTCGTTTTGCCTAAAGCGGTAATCTGCCCGGCGGTCATGCCGTAAAGCCGGAGCTTCTGCTCGGCGGCCTGGCGAAACTGACTATACCGCCCGGATGCGTTTGACGCTTCGCCGTTACTCATTTCCTGCTCCTGTTGCAGCGCAATCAAATATTCCTGTTGCTGGGTAAGCAGGAGTTCGCTATAGATTTCGTACAGTACCTGACCCTTACGGATGGTCTGGCCAGTTTCCTTTACATACAGCCGCTCAATTCGGCCAGCCACCCGGCTACTGATGACATCCGTTTGCTGCTGATCGGCCGCTAACCGGGCGTTTAAGACGGTACTGTTACCAATGCTGCCCGACGATACGGGTTGCACCGTTACATTGGCCAACTGCATCTGACTGGCGCTAAGCATGATTTCTGCGGCTTTGGCACCCGTTTTTACAACAGCGACCAGATCCATACTACAAATAGGACACGTACCCGGTGCCGATTGTACAATCTGTGGGTGCATTGGGCAGGTATAGGTTGTACCTCCCTCCGCGTCAGGGCGGTGATTATGTCCTGAGTGGTCATGGTCGCTGGCGGCAATTTGCGTCGAATCATCCGCTGTAGTCGAGGACGTAACTCCCGGTTGGCAGGAAGCAGTAAACAGTATTAACAGACCCGCCGATCCATATAGCCATCGTCGTATCATATTATTGGGTAGCCTGGGCTACGTTAACGAAGCTTTCACTATCAATTAAAAACTGGGCATTCCGGGCCACGGCCTGTTGTTTCGTCACGCCACTCCTGATGACCACGAACCCACCTACCTGAGCCCCTGTCTGGACACGGATGGGTCTAAAAACTCCCGGCCTTTCCTGCTGCACGAACGCAACCTGTTCATTGCCCAGATCCAGCACGGCCGTTGCGGGCAACCAAAGCTCATCGTTGGCATGCTGGCCGGTAGCACCCCGACGAATGTTTGCCCGGGCTAATTGGCCCACCCTCACCGAATTACTACCCGGCAGGTAGGCTCGTACCGTAACAAAAGGATTCCCGTTTTCCACGAACGGAACCACGAAACTTACCTGCGCCGGACGTGCTGGCTGGCCCGTTTGATCAAACGAGATGGTCAACGCATCACCGGGCTTGATACCGGCCGCATCGCGGGCGTACAGACGGAACTCAGCCCACAGGCGGCTGGCATTGACCACCCGGAACAGGGTTTGGCCCGTTTGCACGTACTGTCCTTCCCGAATCAACAACGATCCACCGACAGCGCCACCATCCGGTGCCGGAGTTGGGGCAGAGAACGTGACTTCATCCGTTCCCGCCGTAGCTCCTACGCCGTTCATGCCCCCACCGCTGCCCATGCCTGTACTCGACCCGCCTGTTGCCATGCCGCCTGATGCAGGCGTGGCTGCCGATGGTGAACCAGTTGACTCTTCTACGACGTAGCCGTCGTAAGGGCTAAACACAGCCAGTGAGTAACTGGGCTTGCGCGTGCGGACGAGGTCGGCAATTTGCCCGTCTGTGACACCCAGCAGCCGAAGTTTTTGCTTCGCTGACGCAATCAATGGCGCGTTACCCGCGTCGGCATCGAGCAGGTAGAGCAGTTCGCGCTGGGCCGTCACAATATCGGGACTATAGAGTTCGAGCAGTTTTTGCCCTTTGCGAATCGGCTGGTAATTGAAACGTACGTACAGCTTCTCCACCCGCCCACCAAACCGGGCAGGAATGGTGTAGAGCCGACGCGTGTCATATGTCACAACTCCATTGGCCTGCACCACTACGGCTTCATCACGCCGTTCGGGATGAACCGTGGTAATATTGGCGACAACGACCGAGTTGGTTGATTGCAGCAACGCTTCTAGGTCGGCATTAACCACGAGGCTATCCCCCCCCGCGCTCACTTTTTTGACCAAATCCATGCCGCAAATCGGGCAGGTACCGGGTTTGTTCCGCACAATTTGCGGGTGCATCGGACAGGTGTACGCTACTTCGTCAGCAGCCCGGTCGTGTTCCGCATGAACACCGGTCGCCGGTCCGCCGGATTGATTGGATTCGTTCGTCTCATTGCCGCTTTTGCAGCCTGCAAAGACTATCAAGGCCAGCACCAATAACCGGGCTGTTAACCCTAAATGCCTGTTATTTCTCCAGTTCCCGTTCATAGCTCAGAATCATGCGGTAATAGTCCTGTAGGCGCGTCAGGTAATCCATCTGCGTCATATTTAGTGTTTCCCAGGCATCAATGACGACGGGGAATTCGCCTTTGTTCTGTTCGTAGGCAATCAGCTGGGTGTCGTAATTTTTGCGCAGGGTTGGAATTACCCGTCGTTCGTAGTTGTCTACCTGCGTTCGCATGTTCCGTATGTCAGTCAGCATCTGGGCGACCATGCCTTGCGTTTCGATGAGCATGCCTTCCCGCTCATAGCGCATAGCTTCGATATCCTGTTGCATGCCTTTAATTTCGGCTTTATACATCCGTGAGGCCCAAGGCACAACCGGAATCGAAATCATACCCATGAGCGTAAACTGGGTGGGCATCATGCTCTTGACCCCGGCGAAGGGCTGCATGTGATCGAAGCGGATGCGAAAGTCGGGGCGGGCCTGCGCTTTCTGCGCTTCGATACCTGCCTGCATACTCAGTATCTGCCGGTCCATGCGCCGGATGTCTGAACGTACTTGGCCAATATCTTCCGTGGTAGGCAGAGCCTGTTGCGGTTCGGTCGGCCGTAGGGTAGTATCCGGTCGGAATGCCTCAACTGTGGGCCGGTTCATCAACGTGTTCAACCCAATGCGTTTGCGCTCAATATCGGCCTCGGTCATTGTCACCATGTTATCCAGCTCGTAGAGCCGTCCTTCCGCTTTATAGACGTTACCTAAGCTGCCCTGCTGGTAGGGGTAGCGGATGTCAGCCAGCTTTTTCATCAGTTGCAGAATACGCCGGTTTTCGGCCAGTACCGTCAGCCGTTTTTCCAGCACGAGCCAATCGAAGTAGAGTTGTTTGGCATCCGAGCGCAGCCGGTTGAGCGTTACGCCCCGTGCGGCCTCCTCAACGGCGGCTTTCGACTGCTGAAAGACTTGAGTGGCCCGCTGCTTGGCCCGGTTGGGAATATCCTGCTCGACGGAGACCATGCCAAAGCCTTTGTCACGCTCGTCCATAATCATCTGCGCCGGATAAGGAGCCATGAACGTACCCACGCCCACCATCGGGGCCATCCAGCTACGGGCTCCCTCGGCGTAGGCACGGGCCGCAGCAGCCCGGCTTCCGTACGGTTTCAGCAGCGGGTTACGCTGGTCAATGCGGATCAGCACAGTATCCAGCGGCAGCACCGGCACGGTCCGTCGCACGGCGGGGTCGGTCTCATTCTGGCCCGTTCGGGGAGCCGGTATTGGTTGCCCGACTGTCTGAGCGTAGCCCTGACCCGCCAGCAATAGACAAAGAATCGGTATGGGATTAATGCGATGCATCTAATACGTCGAGTTTACCAAATTTGCGTAATTCATACTCCTTGGTCATCAGGAAGATGAGGGGGGTGACGAGCAGTATATGTGTAGAAGAGGTCAGCACACCTCCAATCATCGGCAGGACAATCGGTAACATTACGTCGCTGCCTACACCACCTGCCCATAGCACCGGCACCAGACCAAACAGCGCTACCGATACGGTCATGATTTTGGGTCTCAGCCGCTTGGCTGCTCCGTTGATCACGTACTCCCGAAGCTCCTCCCGGCTGATGGTTTCGCGGGAGTTTCCCCGCTTGGCCACTAGTTGTTTCATGGCGTCGTTGAGGTAAATAACCATCACTACGCCCGTTTCAACCGCAATGCCAAACAGGGCAATGAAACCCACCGCTACGGCCACCGATAGATTTACGCCGTAGAAGTACACCATGTAGGCCCCGCCGATCAAGGCGAAGGGAATGGTAATGAGACTCAGAAACGCTTCCCGCGCTGAGCCAAAGGCTAAGTACAGGGAAAGGAATATGACTACCAGGACGATGGGCGCAATGAGCAGCAGGGTTTGACGGCCTCGGATGAGGTTTTCATATTGCCCGCTCCACTCCAGAAAATAACCATTGGGTAACTTCAGATCCCGATTCACTTTGGCAATGGCTTCTTCAACGGTACCGCCCAGATCGCGGTCCCGCACGTTGAACATCACCGCACCCCTGAGAAGCGCGTTATCCGACGTTATCATCGGTGGGCCGTTCTCAAACTTGACCGTGGCTATCGCCGAAAGCGGAACCGTACCAAAAGCAGCCGTGGCAATCGGAATGCGCCGGATTCGCTCGACGCTGTTGCGGTAATCCTGCGCCAGCCGTACATTGATGGAAAAACGGCGGCGACCTTCGATCGTCTGCCCGATGGGAGAACCGCCAATGGCCGATTCGACCACGTTGTTGACGTCATCCACATTCAGTCCGTAGCGGCCCAGCGCCTCCCGGTTCACATCGACGGTCAGGTACTTACCGCCTGTCACGGGCTCTACATACAGATCTTTTATGCCGGGCACTCCGTTTAACGCCGCTTTAACCTGTTCCGAAACCGCGTAAATACTGTCGAGTGACTGCCCGTGTACCTTAATGCCTACGTCGGTACGGATACCTGTGGATAGCATATTGATGCGGTTGATGATGGGCTGTGTCCAGCCGTTGACCACACCCGGAATCTGAAGTTTGGCGTCCAGTTCGTTAATGAGGTCTTTCTTGGTAATGCCTTCCCGCCATTGGGCCTTGGGCTTGAGCATGATAATGGTTTCAATCATGCTGATGGGTGAGTTATCGGTCGCTGTCGAGGCCCGCCCCGCCTTGCCCAGCACTTTAGCCACTTCCGGGACCGATTTGATGAGTTTGTCCTGCACCTGCAAAATCCGCTTGGCTTCGGCGTTCGATACGTCGGGCAGGGTCACGGGCATAAATAGAATTGACTGCTCATCCAGGGGCGGCATGAACTCCGAGCCTAGGCTCATCAGCATGGGTACGCTGATGGCCAGTGCCAGCAGGTTAATACCGATGGTCGTCTTGCGCCAGCGCATTACCCACCGGATAATGGGTTCATAAATCCGTTCCAGAAAGCGGTTGATGGGGTTGGCATGGTCGTCTTTAAAACGGCCTTTCATGAACAGCGAAAGCATTACGGGAGCCAGCGTAACGACTAAAAACGCATCTACCAGCAGGATAAATGTCTTCGTCCAGGCCAGCGGGTGAAACAACTTGCCTTCCTGGCCGGTCAGCAGAAATACTGGTAAAAATGAGGTAATGATGATGATGGTCGAATAAAATACGCCCCTTGACACCTGAATACTCGACCGTTCAATAATTGCCAGCCGTTCTTCGTCAGGGATCTCTACATAGTTTTTAGGGCCGTAACCGAACCAACTTTTTATCTTTTTCCACATGATGTTAGCGCGTTTGTGGGGTGGGTTCAGGGACCGGTTGTCCATTGATGTAGTCACCTTTCCCATGGCCATTGGTGGCCGATGGTGTGTCGTTGACCGTGCCGGATGGCGGAACAGCAGGCTCCCCGTTACGTGTTGCCGTTAACTCAGCCTGCCGAACGGCTAAATTCTTGTACGCATTTTCGGCCATGATAATACCGTTATCGACGATCACGCCAATCGCCAGGGCAATGCCTGTTAGGGACATGATGTTTGAGGAAATGTCGAAGGCGTTGAGCAGAATAAAGCTCGTGGCAATGGTAATCGGAATTTGAATGATGATACTGACGGCTGACCGCCAGTGCAGCAGAAATAGAATCACCACCAGCGAGACCACAATCATTTCCTCAATCAATGTATGCTGAATGGAGGCGACCGACTCCTGAATCAGCCCGCTTCGGTCATAGACGATATTGAACTTGACCCCTTCGGGCAGGCCCTTCGCGACTTCTTCCATTTTCTGCTTGACGTTGCCAATGACCTCATCAGCATTCTCGCCGTAGCGCATCACCACGATCCCGCCCACCGCTTCGCCCTGCCCGTTGAGGTCAAAAATGCCTAATCGGGTCTCCCCCGTCATTTGGACCGTTGCCACGTCGGCCACACGCACAGGGACGGTGCTGACGGTCTTCAGTGGAATGTTCTGAATCTGCTCAACGGATTGCAAATAGCCTGTCGTCTTGATGATGTAGCCGATACCGCTCAATTCAAATTTACGGCCCCCAGCTTCGTTATTGTTGGCCCGGATAGCCCCGATGACCTGCGGTACGGACAGGCCATAATAGGTCAGCTTGTTGGGATCCAGTGTAACCTGGTACTGCTTCTGAAAACCGCCGAATGAGGCAATTTCAGCGACACCCGGTACGTTTTGCAGGCCAAACTTGACGTACCAGTCCTGCACGGCCCGCTGTTCGCCCAGGTCCATGCCGGGTGCTTCTAACGTGTACCAGAGAATATGTCCCACGCCGGTGCCATCGGGGCCAAGGGTTGGCGAAACACCTCCGGGCAGCAGCCGGGCGGCATAGTTGAGCCGTTCTAGCACCCGTTCTCTGGCCCAATACACCTCTGTATCATCGTTAAAGATCACGTAGACGAAGCTCATGCCGAACATGGACGTACCCCGCACGTATTTCACCTGCGGCAAACCCTGTAGGTTCGTCACGAGCGGATACGTAATCTGGTCTTCGATGAGCTGCGGAGAGCGGCCCATCCACTCGGTAAAAACAATCACCTGATTCTCCGACAGGTCAGGAATCGCGTCAATCTTTCCCGTCTTTACCGAGTACACGCCCCAACCAAACAGGCCCGATGCCAGCAGCAGTACCATGAAGCGGTTACGGAGCGAAAATTTTATCAATCCTTCAATCATACCGATTGGCCGGTTTGTCGGTCTGTACGACCCGGCGCGTTTTAGTGTTTCATCCGTGGGCAGCTTATAAAAAAAGCCGCCTGTTCGTGGCGGCTTTCAAGGTCGAAGGGTTTCCCAGCTTATTGGGGTAACACTTCGGCTTTGTAGCCTGCCTGCTGTACGGCTGCTTTGACGGTATCGGCCGTAACGCCGAGACGTTGGACCGCTTCCGTCTGCACCGTCAGCACTTTATCGGGATTCTGCGTATCGACCTGCCAGTTGCCTGCGCCAACGGATTCGTTTAAAAAAGGCGTTACCGTGGCCACGCAGCCCCCACACTTAATATTTGTTTTCAGTTTTATCGTTTCCATGACCATTTCCAGGTTTGTCTAAATTACCCGGCAAAGGTCGTCATGAAGCGGTATGGAGCCGTTATACAATTCCCGCACGCGCTTGCAAGATTTTAGTTCGTGTGCCCTTGAAGCAGGTTTTACTGGTTTACCTAGGCCCCCGTCAAAGTCTGCTTTGCTTTCCGATGCGCATCAAAGTGTATTAGCCGACAGTTCAGTGCGTTTAACGTGTGTAGTCGATCCGATCGCTTTATATCCAGTCCAATGGGTTTCGGTCGGTCGTATGCTGATTCCGGTAGGCAGCGGGTGTCAGGCCGGTTACCTGCTTGAACTGATTCGTCAGATAGGCCACACTACTGTACCCTAACTGTTTGGCGATGTCGCTGATGGAAATTTCGTTGTAGCTCAACAGTTCTTTGGCCCGCTCGACCCGCTGAAGTATCCAGAACTTTTCGATAGTTAAATTCTCCGTTGTGGAAAACAGATGGCTCAGGTGCGCGTAGTCCAAACCAACATGGTCGGCTAAATAATCAGACAACGTCGTTCGTAGCCCAGCGATGTGCCCGCTTTGGATCAATTCGATAATCAGGGTTTTGACCTGGTTAACCACGCGGGTCGTTTTATCGGTTAATAAAGCAAACCCATGCCGCTCCAGCATGGCGGTAATTGTCGTCAGATCAGCAGAAGACTCCTCCAGTAGAACCCGCCCCAACTCGACCTGCGTGACCGAATAGCCCAATCGTTCCAATTCGGTGCGCACGACCCAGATACAGCGGTCGCATACCATGTTTTTAATATAGAGTTCCTGTAGAGCCATCAGCAGTAAGTTCCCCGGAGACAATCCGTTAGATCGTCTCCGGGTGGTGTAACACTATATTTCTTCTTTTACTGACCCACACTTCAGCATCTTGTCACCGTAGTATGGATTTCGTACCTCACGGGTAGAACTGAGCCATGAGGCGCCCTTACCCTCAGCGGCCATCGGGCAAAACTGGACGTATGTTTTAGCGGGCTTAATGGCTTTTGCCAGGGCAATCATGCTCATTGAGAGGGCCTCGAACTGCTCCCGTTGTGCGTTTACATCCGTCGACTTGCTAATGGCAGCGGCTTTACTTTTCGCCGTCACCAAGGCTTTCTTATCGGTAACGGATAGCTTGCCAGCATCGACCTTCCCCAGCGCATCGACCAACGTGGTTGCACCCGTTTTGGCTTTCCCGGCATCGGTCGCGACGAGGGCATCTTTTACCGTGTAATAAGCGGTGAGTGCCGGTGTCGTCGTTTGGGCAGAAGCAGCCAGTGAGACTAATGACAGGCCCAGGACGGCCATGGTTAATCGAATCGTTTTCATTGGTTATCTAGAATTTACTTGGTAAAGTATTTGATTGATTACAAGGTGGTTGGTAACGATTTTCGTCCTTGTTTCGGCTTCCGCCTTAACTGGGGAGACGAAACGAAATACAGCGCAAACCCCGACGAGATTGTCAGCAATCCGAGTATAGAGAAGGCCCGAAGCAGACCATTATTAATGTCGTCACGCCCTTCGTAATCCATCGTGTGGAGCATCCAGAGCATATCAAAAATGCGCCAGGGGTCGGTTCGCACGGTTTGCACCGTACCCAGTTGTGCCGCAACATATACCGTCGCGTGAGCCGGTTGCCGGAACGTAATGGCATAGGCGGGCAGCGGCTTTTCACGGTACTCGTGGTGCCCGCTGGTCGTTGTCAGGTACTCAACCCGCTCAACGTCGGAGGGGCCACTAAATCGTTGCCGGGCCAGGGCAGTAGCCTCGGTTTGCGTTAGCTCACCCCGCAATTGACCGGTCTTCGCGTCTGCCAGTTGGGTATGAGTCATGACATGACCGTTTCCATGCTGCATCAGATAGCTTAGCTGGTAGAAAGGCCGGTTGAGTACCTCGATCAGGGTCACCGTCAGAACGGAAGTCATGCCCATCTGCTGTAACGCGTTCATGGGAACGGAAGGCGAAACCAGCGATTGGGGGACGGGAAATCCCGTCGTGGCCCGTTTCAGATGGTCACCGTGAATATCGTCGAGGTTTGACCAACTGAAATACAGTCCGCCCAGTGTCCACAGCAGGAACTGAATGCCGATGAACAGCCCCAGATACCGGTGGGTTTTACGAATGCGCAGATGCCAGGTTCGATTCATACCAGCTTATTCGACTTTCTGTGACTGTTTATGTTCGTGCCGGTTGCCATCGGCGGGTTCCCCCTCATGCTGTTCGAGGTATGCCCCCCGTGGGCCAATACCGTAGAGGTACGTCAACGCGCCCCCCTGATGGCCGGCCAATCCGACAGCAATGCCCGCCCCGACCAAAGCAAGGGCCGCTACGCCTTCCAGCCACTTCAGGGGTCGCCAGAGCGTTATGCCTTTAAGTAACGTTCCCGCCAGCCCCAGCCAGATCGTATAATCTGCGTAGGTTTCGTGGGTTTCTAAAGCTAGTTGTGCCGCATCGCTCAAGCCGTCCGTATGCGGGTGCACATACGTGCCCGCTACATACGCCCCCACCGTTCCAACGGCAGCGACCAGCAGCGTTATCCAATTGAGCGGCCCCGATGGTTTTAGTAAAACTACCAGCTGTAACAACGCGGCCAGCAGTAGCATACTGATAGGCACGTGGACGATCATCGGGTGATACGTCGGATAAGCGTCCAGTGGAGCAGGCATAGGTGCCATCGCCTGAACCTCATCCATGTGCATACTATCGGCAACCATACCTACATGATTCATCGACTGATGATGGCTCATGCTCGAATCGCGACGGGTTGAGTCGGTTGCGGCTTTCTTCTTGTGTTTTCCACCATGTCCAAAACCGGGTTGAATCAGTAACAGAAGAGCGGAAATCAACCATAGTGTCCGAATTTGCTTCATTGTTTCAGGTGATAAATGGGTAGCCTACATCAACGGGTATTGGGATGCCAACCGGAGGAACTTGCCTGGCTTACTTCATGTGCGTATGCCCGGCCTGAAAGCAATGCAGCGCACAGGCCGACCCTTTATAGCTGTCGTGCACATTGCCGATTTTAGTACCTTTGGCGTCGAAAATGTCGCATGTATTGTCGGCATTGTCCTTAATGGTGAACATCAAATCGCCGTTGGCATCCATGTATGTTTTGCCATCTTTGCCCATTCTTCCCATTTTCTTGCCCGTTTTCGCATCCACAAGGTTGCCTTGACCATCTACGAAGGCAATTTTTTTACCGGTAGCATCCATAATCATCCGGTCTTTTGAAATGGTGCCAACGGCTTTGCCCGCCCCATCTTTAATCTGTCCAGTGGCAGAAATAGTCATTGGCTGTTTGTAGTTGGCCGATTGGGCGAACAAGAGTGAAGGCAGGGCCATGAACAAGGCCAGCATCAGCATTACGGTTTGTTTGGTTTTCATACTATTCGTTGTTTAAGCAATTAGGCTGGCTTTACTGCGTAGTGCAAAGCCAATGTTCCAAAAAGCGTGTTGACTTGACTGGTCTGAGTAATCTGACGAAAACCCCCACTGTAGAGCATATTCGGTAGTCGTCCCTCTACGTTAGCTCTGGTTGTATCGAACCCGTCAAAGAACTGAAGACCGTAAAACAACAACCTCATAAATTCATTGGCCGGCTTGCCCCAATCCGCCAGCATTAATACACCTCCCGGTGACAATACCCGATGCATCTCCAAAATCGATTGCCGTTTATCCGCATCAGACAGATGGTGCAGCAGAAGACTACAGGTAACGATGTCC
Organism: Spirosoma gilvum; assembly: GCF_054776815.1. Classification (NCBI taxonomy): domain Bacteria; kingdom Pseudomonadati; phylum Bacteroidota; class Cytophagia; order Cytophagales; family Cytophagaceae; genus Spirosoma; species Spirosoma gilvum. Next base: position 92,114 of record NZ_BAAHBH010000017.1, read on the forward strand.
ATGCTACCGTCGGGATAGGGCATTGCTGTTGACAGGCCTCGATCCAGCGTGAGAGGCCAGCCTATCACCGCCTGTTTTTGCCGGGCAATAGCCAGAACCGTTTCATCACCATCCAACCCAAACACACTAGCTCTAGGAAACTGCCGATGCAATAACATGGCCTGTGTACCCGTGCCACACCCCACGTCAAGGATGTACCTGGGCTTGCTGTCCTGAATTGGTTCAAGCAGTAGCGTCCGAAAGTGTTCTTCCTGCATGGTTAGCGCCATTAGCCGGTCATAATACCGGGTTAAGCCGTTCCAGCGCAAGGCGGGTTTGTACGAAGCAGTAGCCGGTTTCATGGTTTACAATTTCTTTTCCCACTCAGCAATGAGCTGATTATTGAGTGTAACGTACTCGGTAAACTTCTTCTCGGCGGCCATTGCTGCTGACTTCCGGGCAGCAGCAATGGCCGCTTTGTAATCGCCTGTTTTCGCCAGCAACTTGGCTTGCAGATGCAGGTAATTGAACGCCGGTTTGCCGGTAGCCGCTTTGGTGGCCCACGTCAAGGCCTGTTTGGCATCCTTGTTTGTGTCGAAATAATACAGGGCCGACTGGTAAAATACGCCCGACTCCTCATCGGTAGCGGCTGCCGTGCGTTTTAGGATGTCCGCCGTAATGCGCTCGTCAGCGTTGCTCACGAGCGGAAAATGCACCGACGTATTGGCCCATGTCAGGTACAGATTGGCCTGATTCTTTACCAAATCCTGCACCTCGATGGTGAACGACTCATAAAACCGCACGGATGAATCAGGTTTGACCGTAAACCGCAGCACATCGTTCTTCGCTTCGTACCCCGCCGTGCCATGCCCTTCCGTATACGAGTTCAGGATTACCGTCCATTCGGTGCGGGTTGGGATGGTGAAGAGCGAATATTTGCCAGCAGGTAGGAGTTTACCGGCTACGGTCATCGGATCGGTAATGGTCAGGATGGTGGCATCCGACGCGCCGGTGCGCCACAACTCGCCATAGGGGACCAGCTTGCCAAAAACGGTTCGGCCCTTCACTGCCGGGCGCGAATAGTCGATGGTCAGGTCTGTAAAGCCAACCTTTTGTTTGACCGTTGCTGATGGGGAGGGTTCTGGTAAGCTCAGTTGTGCAAGGGTCGCTTGCGTAAACATACCTGTCAATAGGATAAGCGTAGCAATTGTTTTGGTCAGTGCGATCATGGCGCGAATGGGTTTAGTATTTGAGGACAATGCCGTTGGGCTTTTTACCCACCGAGATGTCTTTAATTTTGCTGCGTTTAGCAACGTCCACCACGGATACCGTAGCCGCCCCCTGATTGGTGACGTAAGCGGTTGCGCCATCTTTGGTGAAGGCAATGGCGTGCGCGTCGAGGCCCGTCTGAACTTCACTCATCTTCATCCAGCTACCATTCATACGCTCGAAAATAGAGACCTTATTACCTGTTCCGGCCTGGCTGACCCAGAGTTCGTTACGGGTGGCATGGTACGCTGCGTAGCCAGGCGTGAAACCCAGCTTAATCGTTTCCACAACGGTTAAGGTCGCTACGTCGATCACGCTGATGCTTTGGCCTTTTTCATTATCTACATACATCCTGCCATCGGCTCCGGGCCACGCGCCAACCGGGTCATCGCCAACCGGAATCGTCTTGGTAACCGACTTGTCGGTGACCTTGATGACCGTGACCGTATTGCTCATGCCATTGGCCACGAATGCGTATTGACCGTTTGCCGACATCGTTACTTCGGCTGGTTCCATGCCTACCGCGATGGTATTCTTCAATGCCATCGTAGCTGCATTATACACCAATACCTTGCCGGCATCATCCATCTGGGAGGTCCATATTTCGGAGCCGTCGGGCGAAAACACGGCGTTATGGTTCATCACCGGTGTTTGCTGGTTGACCGTCGTCGCGCCCGTTTTAGGGTCTACCACCAGCACCCGACCGGTCATGCCTGATGTGCCACCCGCATGACCGGCGCTGAGGTCCATACCCGGTACCCCAACGCCGAGTTTGCTGCCATCGGGGGATAGGTAGATGTGATGTGGCCACATGATCATGTCGGTCATTGACATCGTACTGTGGCCGCCTGAGGCTTCGCCAAAGGAGATCGTTTCTTTCACCTGCTGACCAGCCAGATCAATAACTGACAGGCTGTTCCCCTCAGCATTGACGACGTAGGCAGCGGGGTAATTAATGTTTAGTTCGGGTTGCATGGACGACATGTCGTGCATGTTGCAGGCTGATAAGCCCAGCATCAATAAGGCCGCTATAGCCAGCGCCCGTCCGGGAGTTTGGTTGTTCATTGGAAAAGATAGGTTGTGAAAATGATGTCTGACAGCTGACCGAAGGCTAGGTTCCTTAGCATAGAAACCGCTCAGCTTAGACAGGATCAAAACATAAGGAGCACCTCGGCCGGTATAGCCGCTGGTCGCATGAGCAGGGAACCCCGCTTAACAGAGTCGCACAAAAAAACCGCTGACCGGGACGTTCAAATCCGTCCGCCAGCGAGTAGCGACATGAATCGTTGGCTCAAATAAGCCAGGTACAGAGGGAGGTCAGACGAAACCGACCCGTTCGATGGAGTGGGGTGTCGGCAAACGAAGAAATGGGTTCAGCCGAAGAGAAGGGCAGCAGAGCCGCCAGCAGAAGCTGAAATTGGGGATTGGGTAGAAAATCTGCTGGCTGGGGAGCCTGATGCGGGTGATAGTCGGCCACGAAGCTGCTCACATCGAGGTGTTCATAACTGAGCGTTGTCTTACAGCAGGGTACTCTTTTAACGACCGGTTCGCCCGTTGCCGGAACTGATGGTTCGTCAGCCAGACAGTGTTTGGGACAACTTCTCTGAACTGCCAGCAGGGTCTTCGAGTGGCCGCGCATCTGACACCAGTGTTCCACCATACCAAAGCCCATGCTGCTTACCAAAACCAGAAGGGCCAGCCAGCAGCAAAATAGACGGGTATGTAGGGATTTTGGCATTGAATACACGATTACCGAAACAAAGGTAATTGCTTTTCTAAACAGATGATTTACAGGATTCCGTGTAGCCTTTACAAAATTTATAGAAGTGAACCGTATCCTTAGCGAACGGGATTAATCCACTCAACCTATCGACGTTGAATCAGTTAATCTAACTGATAACCAAAACGTCTGTTTGTATGGAAACTGCCTTAGCCCCCCAACATTTTCAGGAATGTATCGACGCCTGCCAGGACTGCGCCGTAAGCTGTGATGCCTGCGCCGACGCCTGTTTAGGCGAAGTGGATGTAAAAATGATGGTCAACTGCATTCGACTCGATCGCGATTGCGCCAGGATTTGTTATATGGCCGTCACCTTCATGGCCAGTGGTAGTCCCCATGCAGCTGATGTCTGTCAGCTTTGCGCCCACCTTTGTGAAGCCTGTGCTACCGAGTGCGGAAAACATGCTGACCACATGGATCATTGCCGACAGTGCGCCGAAGCTTGTCGGAAATGCGCTGAGGAATGCCGTAAAATGGCTCAGGGTGCCCACGCAATGGCGGCTTAATAAATCGTAAAGCGAACAAGCTCCATCGGGTTAAAACCTAGTGGAGCTTGCCAGTTCATGCTTACGGCTTAGGGCGTAAAGTAGTTGTAGCCATCATCACCTGCCCCTCTGACTCCCAGACGCACATTACGGTTTGACCCGCAACGGCAATACTGGGCATCTGACCTTTACCAACCTGGAGTGTTGGATTAGCCGCTGATTTGACCCAAATGATGCCTCCCTCATCCCAAGCTAATACGGGTTGTGCTGTTCCAGCAGCTAAGGTTATGTTACGACCCGTGGTAATTGATTGCTCTGGCTCACCGGGTAAACATGTATATAGGTTATTTTCACGTCGCCAGGCAGTAATGGGCTGACCTGCTGCTGAAAGAACGACCGCGCCCCCATCCATCGGACAAGCCGTTAATTTCCAGGTGCCCGTACCCAGTTTTTGGGCAGGAGCGTAGGTCTTGCCACCATCCGTCGAGTGAATCAGATGTAAGTCACGTGAACCGCCCAGCCAATTGCGGAACTGTACATATACATCATTATTTTTAGCGGCAAGTGAAACCTTACAGCACTCGCAAACGGTGCCATCAGGCGATCTATAGATAACCTGATTTTTGGACCAGGTGCGCCCCCCATCCCGGGAAGAGGCTCCGACAATTTTATTCTTCTTATCGTCACGCAGGTCAAGCCAGGCGGCATGGAACAAGCCATTGCCACTACCGGCGATGGCTTGAAAGCCTTCTTTGGCGATCTCGGGTACATCATTAACCTGTACGGCTGGAGACCACTGATTTGTAGCTCGGTTGAGTGAGTACGCATAAATATCACCTTGCCGGTTAACGGCGGTTATCACAATAAACTGATCCGTGATAGCCAGTTGTGGGCCACGCTTGGCCCCGGCCACTAAATTGGGAAGGGTCGCTACCTTACTTGGCGCGTTAAAGGATGCCGTTTGGCTTTTGGCCATAGCGTAAAAGATGGTTGAGTCTTGGCCGTACACCAGATGCATTGCCCCTTTTGTATCAGCTATAATAACGGGTAGATGGCCAGACGCGACTTTTTGAGGAGTTGAGGGCTGACAAGTTGCGGAGAGAACCCATAGCTGCAATAGAAAAAATAATAGATTGCGCATAACAGAGAGGAACAAGCAAATGAATTTACGAATATGATAAAGCGATTCTAGCCTGATATATAATGGAATGTTACCACGACACCTCTTCAAGTAGTTGAAATCAAGTGACTATCGAAGCACATTAACGATTTACTTCATGTAGAGATTAAATAGCTCGAAACCCACTCCTATGGCTTCTGAATGGGTTGCCTGATCCTATTTCACGCTACCCATAATGATATTCGGATTGGCTCCCCTCCTACTCAACCGGCCATTTTCTCCCAACAAATGCCGGGCCTGCGGCGGACCGTACCGTTGCGGATAACGGATGCTTTTAATGAACTCGTTAACTTACTATCAATGACTAAGTTGTGTTACTATTATCTAACCCTAGAAATCGTTCGCGAAAACATCGGTATTTTAAATCAGGCGATTACAGCAGTTCATTTCTCAGCGAGTTTGAGTCACTCCATATTCAACGGACAAGGCTTTTCTGTGAGATGATTATTTCGATACACCTTACCTCCATTAAGATACCCAATTAATTTTTCGGACACATACGGTCGCGCTGCATCATATCGTCCGTGGTGACCGTCCCCGGCCGGGCCTCAGCCGCCGAAGTGGTCGGAAATTTACCGACAGAGGCCAGACACCTCTTTGTTTGGTTATGCCAATATTAGGCTCAGAATAACTAGTAAGAAACCATCTCTTCAAACGCCCTATTCTTGAGATGGAGACAGATATAGCCCAAGTAAAGTCTTTCATTATGAAATAAAGTCTCATAAAGTTATCTCATGAATCAAACCAAAAATCTTACATTTTAGCTGAGTTTGTGAGACTTATATTCAAACAAAATTACTTTTTTCGGCATTTTAGGCTCAACAGTAAGCGTTGCTCTATTTGTTGGGCATGTTCTCTATCAAGTTTTATACTTGAGTTATTTTTCTAATTATAAATTTGTAATTAGAAAATAATAAAACTGTGACATTACTTTTAATTGGGTGATTATGAATTAAATATCTAAGCTACCTCTCCTCCTATTCGACAAATCCTTTAAAATTTCTCTGTCGTCATCTTTATTGACATTGGCACCTTTAAGTACTGACTCAACTGCAAAACTTATTGATTTTGTCCTTATTGGTTGATTGACCTGATTTCTGGCAAAAACCCGAGTTTCCTGTCTGTCTGCTTTACGAAGATTTTCAAATTCTGGTAGTTCATCTTTCCTCCCCTCTCCCCTATTAAGACGTTTGGTGTATTCTTTCATCGCTTGATACAACTCTTTCGAATAGCCGGTTTCAAGGGCTTTATTTCGTAGGTTAGTTACCGTCTTTTCGTTTAAATCGTACTTTTCCGCTAATTGATTGATGCGCTTTTCAAAATAGCGAATTTGATCTATATGGGTTCGCTCCTTAAGAGGTTTATCTTTGTGATAGTGGGTTTGTTTTTCGTACTTGAATTGTTTTTGAAACAACTCAGCACTGCTTCTTTGAAACTCAACGATATTGAATCGAGCCCTGCTAGTTCTAGGGTTTAGGGTGACTTTCTGTTCCTTATCCCGCGTTGAAACAACAATATGGACATGGGTTTGTATTCCCGATTTTTGGTCACCCCGCCTAACATCCCCTTCCCTTACCCCTTTATCATTCCATTGGTATTTTCGGGTTTTATGCACGATTCCATACCAAACTAAATCTTTCCCTTCTAGATCATTCCCTTTCTTGAGTTTAAAGTGTCTTGCGTAATTGTCCATTACCTGGCGGGTATATTCTTTTAAATCTTCTGAGTTATCCCTTATGTGAGCCAACTCATCACTTGATGGCGATATAACCATGGACACAAATTTGGTATCCTCCCGCTTTAATCCCTTCACATTTCCGTCTATTTGCCGCACTACTTCTTCCTTAGTCAGACCGTCATCTTCTTGGGAAAAATAGAAGGCTTCCTGATCCAACTCTTTCCCCTCGTGCTCAAAATAATTCACCAATCGCTCACAACTCCCTTTGTTATCGTAGTTGATCTCCCGGTTTTTTGTCGGCGGTAGAACCTTCGTTATCATCCAACACTCTGTTTACGACTTGCTTTCTTCTGAGCAAACAATTGGGCAGCTTTGGCTTTATATTTTTCTTGCTCCTGATCACTTAATCCTAAGCCTGCCAACAGTAAATCAATGAATATTTCCATTAGATTCAGCATGTCTACGCTAGTTTCCTCCAAGCCCTCTGTTCGATTTCTCAACTCATAAACATCCTGAACAAAGGGCATTAGATAGGTTCGTTCTTGTACCTGCATAAATGAAAAGACATTGTTCCGCAACTTCTTCACCTCTGCTACCACATCCTTCTCTTCACCCAACGACCTTGGATCAATATGGTTTTTTCGGAAGTATTCTAGCGCACTTTCTGTGTATGACTTCAACGTTAGTTTTTCAGGTTTTTTTAGCTTTCTACGTCTTGTGGTATCAGCTAATTTGTACTGATCCTGATATTCGCGGTTAGCATTTGCATTTAACTGCTCTACTTCCTCGATCATTACGTCATATACAGTTTCATCTATTGCAACTACTCTATTTGCCATTTTCTCGTACATTTTTAGCCATAGATATAAAAAAATCTATTATAACTAAAAGACTATCAATACTTTATTAATATAAATCATATTTTATAAAAAGCTATGCTTTTGATTTACAATGATTTATCTATGATAATATCATTCCTTCTTGCTGAAAAATACATGTATAGCTGAAAAATACATGTATAGTTTCTTCCTATCTCTTACTACCGCGAAAATAAATGATAAAAATCTCATATTGTTAACAATGTAACATAAATAATTTATTTACTTTTCTACATTATACTTATTTAATTTTAAAACATAAAATATATAATATTTTATTAACAATGTTATGTATTATACATAGTACACAAATTAACATAAATCACATTGCATCACTAAAGTACCTGGTAGTATGATTTTCACACGATTCTTTCCATTTGTTCGTAATGTTACTTTGTCTATTACGCAGTAAAAAAAAATGTAATTAACATACATTGTTAACTCAGTAACTATACAGATTCTATAATTTTATACAATAGGTAACAATGTCAAATAATTACTTAAATAACTAAGTACATAATAAATTTGTATTGTTTGTATTGTTTGTATTGTTTGTATTGTTTGAAATTAAGAAATTATTTGCCTAATTAATTAATTTCTTAGTGTGTTTTGTATATTTGTTAACAAATATACAAAGTAACATTTAAAACCAAATATGTATGAGAGTCATTTGCGCATCGACCATGAAGGGTGGGGCCGGTAAAACAGCAACAACCTGCTGGATCGCGAACGTGTTGGCTAAGCATAGTGGCCAAAAGGTACTGGTTATTGACGCCGATAATCAGAAGTCAATAACTGACCTCCGACAGGAGGATAAGGAAATTGCTGAATCGGGTGGGGGAGGAGTAACCTTTGACTGGGATCTCAAAACGGCCACTCCCGAAGAAGCCCAGGCAATTATTGAGGAAGCTTATGAAAATGAAAGTTACGATCTCATTTTCATCGATATGCCCCGTATGACAGGCCTGGAAGATGATGCGATCATTGCTCTGTTAGCCATGTGTGACAGCTTTATCATCCCCATTAAACCAGCCAGGGCTGACGCCCTGGCGACTGGCCACTTTATGGCCACTATGGCTGAACTAAAAAAAATTAGACAGGACGAAGGCTATCCAACGTACGTCTATGCGTTTCACAACTTTTTCCGAAACATTAAGGAGAATACATATCTGCCTGAATTTGCCGAAGAAATTGGGATCCAGTTATTTCAATCAAAAATCAAGCTTAAAAAAATCTTCGAGAACTATAACACATATACCTCGCTGTTAGAAAGCCAAGAAGGCAGAGATGAGTTTTTGCCCTTTATCAAAGAGTTTTTAGAGAAGTATGAAATAGAAGCGGATCTGAACACTCCAACCACTAAATAAGACACCGATGGCAAAAAGCTTTGGATTAATCTCGAAAAGTGCTAGAAATAAAGCCGCCGAGCAAGGTACCAAAACACTTAATAACACAGACAGTACCGAGTCTTCTTCGGAAATAGAAGCAGTACCTATACAAAATGAATCAGCTCCTGAAGTTAAGGTACCAGCTGCTCACGTTCAAGACTCGAAGGGATCGGGCTCTAATGCGCCAGTCGTTCCACCGGTGCAAGAAGCTGTGGCTGATGTGAAGTCACCAACTAACATGCCTGTCGTGAATTCTGTGGAGACTGAACCGGCCGTAACTGAATCGGCAGACAAGGGGAGCACGGTTAATAAAAGGGGCGCAAAATCAAAAAAGAAAATGGAGACACCAGCGCCATCGCCATTGAATGCAGCACGAGTATCAGCTAGGGCTCACAAGCTACTCAATATGATTAGTTCGCTGGAAAATAAAACCCAGAGTGCCATTATTGATGAACTGATTGTATTACACCCATTATATCCTAAGCTAAAAGCATTAGTCGAAGCGGTAGGGTAGGGGGATTAATCATCCTCCTTATCCACGTCACCTGCTGATTCATTCATTTCGCGAAGAATTATCTTAACAACAGCGGTAGGCGTTTTCTTAAGCATTTTCGCCAGGGTAACAATTTCTAAAATTGTGTATAACTCTGGGTTCTTTTTGCGTACCCTTATAGTGGCACGGTTATAATTCAAGACCTCTGCCAGGTCCTGCATAGTTATATTTGACTCTTTTATAAGGTCTGATAATTTTTTTGAATCAGACTTATCAGAATCTTTCATAGGTCGATTCATCCGGTTTCTCGTAAAATAACAGCTAAGGGGCGATTATTAAAAATTGCAATAACTGATTTGTCTTTATACACTAATCAAGACACGCTATTTTTAACAGTCAGATCTGAGATACCAGAATACAGGAGGGTCTCATAATATATCATTTACTTTTGGTATGACCAAAAAAAGGGTATAATCTAAGATTTACTGTCATTTTGGCACAAACAGTTAGTGTATTCGAATCTTCTACTTTGAAATTGGACAAAATGCTAAAAGCTATAATAACTACAAATATAGTTGCCGGAAGATTTTTTTAGTAATTTAGGCAGTTTATAATAAATGATTTTAGTAAAATATGAACATTTAAACATATTTTGTCTCTCTTTTTTTCCCCTTTGTTCTTTTTTAGCAAGATTGTCAAATTTTTCTAAAAATTTCTAAAATTAGATAGATTTGGAATGACTTAATTAGTTGATTATTAGTATTTTACTAAAAGAAAAGCGACTAATGTACGAAGCTAAAGCGACTAATGTACGAAGCTAAAGCGACTAATGTACGAAGCAATAACGACTAATGTACGAAGCAATAACGACTTGTGTACGAATTAACTAGGCGAAAAACGACTTGTGTACGAAGCATATAGAACCCCCTTAAAAGCGACCAGAGTACGAAGCAATATGTCCTAAGAACCTTTCAGCGAAAAGCGACCAGAGTACGGAGTAGAAGGCAAGTTCAACTTATTAGTTTATTACAATTTCTGTATCAATATAATACAATAACAACTCCTCTACTAGTCCGTAAAACGGACAAAATTAGATCTAAATAAGCGTAATGGATGGCTCGCTAAGTCCTTAGAACCAATGATTTAACAAATGGTAGATTTTTCTACCATTTGTTAAATCAAGAAAACGACTCAGATACGAAGCAAAAGCGACTTGGCAACGAAGATCGATTTTAATAACATTCTGAGAGATAAGTAGTTGTAGTTACATCAATTTTGTACAATTCGATTTGGTAGTGCTTATTTTATTTCTAAATTGCGGATGTTTTTCCTGAAAACTTATTTTTATTCGCTATGTCGGATTCAACGGAAAATTTGATGGTGGTGCCCAGTAAGAAGCAAAAAAACAATTACCAGCCCAACCTGATAACTGAGTCTCGGCAGATGTTCACGGCTTTGGAGAAGAATATAGTCGTTATGATTATTAATCAGTTGACTATACGCTACTTTGAGAAAAGCCAGCCCTTGTTCCCTAATCAAAATGTTGAGTTCCTAATCCCGTTTGCTGAGCTCAGTAAGAGTAGAAACTACAGTGAAATTGAGCGGGCTGCAAAATCGTTGCAGCTAAAGCAACAGGGATTCGCCTTTACCAATGAAAAGGGTGAACGCTATTTTAAGTATATGATCCCTTTTCCACTGGTTGAGAACCTGATGAACAAGGGGAAGATGTGTTTAAAAATTACCATGTTCTCTGGCGCTGTACCTTACTACACTGAGCTAGGAAAAACATGGACAAGTTATGATTATGAAGTAATGCGCTCGTTAGGTTCCCTCTATTCAAAACGGGTATATGAAATTCTAATGAGTCACTACCGAAGCGATACTTTTACCTATGAGGTCGATCACTTGAGGCATATTCTTAACGTACCCGAAACGTTCAAGTATTTTGATTTTACGCGTAAGTGCTTAGATGTAGCGTATAATGAAATCAAGGAGAAGACGGGCATTGAATTTACTTACGAACCGGTTAAGAAAGAGGGTAAACGGGTAACCCGCTTAAAGTTTACTAAAAAAACACCGCTAAGTCAGATTGAAAGCGAAGTAGATGCGAGCAGAGAATATATCCAGAAAATGCCCATTGGAGAAGCCGTTGCATTAGCGTGGCAATGGTTTGCAGGCTACACACTCAACGAGGCTCAGAAAGCAGCCATAACCGACAACTCTGATAAGTTAGAAACATTCCTGCGAATCCATACAGAGGTAGCTTCAGGAAAGCGGAAAAACGTTAAAAATGCTACGGCTTACATGGTAAAATCCCTTGGTATTGAAAACGTTAAAGTAAAAAAGAAAGAAACTACTCCCAAGTCGGCCACTCCACGTCGAACAGGTACACCTAAAGCAATTAGCTCAATCATTGGCACCATGAGTTTATTTCAATCCGAAGAATAAGAACAGCGGGGAAAAAAAGTGTAATTGTATGGCCAATCTAAGAAAATCTTATCCTATGAGCACATATAAAATCATAAGTTACATTGGGGTTTTGCTTATTCTGGTAAGTGGATGCAAAAAAGAGCCTGACCCAATTGCATTAAATAACCAAATCGAGTTAGGTGAAAATCCTGACCCAATTCAACGGGTATCAGGTACATACAATGCAGTATTCGTCGATGCGGGGTTTAAAGTAGGAGATGGCTTTAAAGCATATCAAGAAGGTAGCTACAGTCTTAGTCAGCCTGATGGAAGTATAAAAGGGGGAGGATATCAATTAACGGTGAAACCGGCTGGAGCGCAAACGGTAGCGGTTACGGTTGAAGGATCAAGCACCAATTTCGCCAAAGTGCCAAACCATACAATTGGTACCTACACAGTATATACCGTACAAAATGGTAGTACAACTGAATATCAATTACGAAAGTCAATGGCTGAACCCATTGCCTTATTAATAAAACGGTACGATGCTTTTAGCACCTTAACGAGTTATGAATATGACGTAGCTCTCAACTACTATTACAACAAAGCCACTGGGGATTTTCATTGGGGGAAACAAAATGAAATAGAGCCAGATCCATCATCCTGGTTCTATTTGAATGGAGATTCTTATACTGTGTACTTCAAAATGCTTCGTAAGGTGTCAAAGAGTTAAGGTTGATTGGGTAACTTACTTAGCATCATATTATAGAAGAAATCGCTACTACTTCAAAATAAAATCAGATAAAAAGAGCTTTTTGTAATTAGAAATTTCTAATTACAAAAAGCTTCCCTAATAGTTCTTGAACAAAAAAGTCGTATTGCTTCCGATAAAACCACGATTGCCATATGGGAGTGAAATGACAAATATGCTGTGTTATTGGTACCGCAGCTCAATTAAAGACCAGTCGTCAATTAAGTACCCTTACCTTAAATTACAAAAACTCTACCCATACAAATAAAGTTGAACTTAGAAATACAACCTTAAAATGGAAACCGAAAAAGTCCCTATAAATCAGCCTACTAAGCCATCACCTACTGAAATCACTAAGCCACCTCGGCCCAAACGACTACAGATAAAAAAAGAACGGATTCATTCAAATACCTACGGTGTGAACTTGAAGTTGGGTTATTCTAATAATGTTATTCTCAAACGTTTACAGTCATAACACAAGCCATGTTATATTAAAAATGGATTCTTACTTAATCAAAGATCTTATTCCTATAGGCATTGACATTGGGACAGATGGGACTGTTGATAGTTACTATAGACTACCAACTCCCATGGTGTGGATTTTTCGAATTCCTCACCCAGATGACGTAGAGACTTACACTCAAGTGGAGACGATTGTAACGAAAGTAGCCGTAAGCCTCATACCGGCGTCTGCCGAAAAAAAGGCTACAGCATGGGTGGCTCCCCTGAATGAAGACGACGAACCCGATATTAACGGGGCTTTAGCCTTTGAGGGAGTCAATTCGTATGAGGGGGTATTAGTCAAATTAGGATTTACTCCTGCTTTGCCAGCTAACTAACAAGTTAGCTACCCATATATTAATATTAATCAAAGGGAGGTTTTTGTGAACGGTTTCAAAAGAATATCTTTAGCTGACACAAATCATTCATTGAATGCCGATTAGGTACCAAATAAGTTCAATTAATTTACGCTTTATTTGGACGATTTGTTAGTAATAGAAGGTTACCGTTAGATTAGATCCGTTTTAATAACTGTCAACGTGTATCCGTGGCACACTACTTCGTTGGTTATGGTGGGTGGAGGATGCAGTGACAGGCGAGATTATTGCCTTCGTCTTTGGTCGCCGTATTTTCCAAACATTTCGCCACTTATTACATTTATTGGAGGCCAAATTGAAGTGTTCAAATGGATATCCGACTCTTAGTGTCGGGACGCCGGAGCGGGCTTACTTTGATTTCTTAGATCAATGTCTGCTCTTAGTTCGTAAAGCTTAGTGTCCTTACAAAGTCTAGAGTGTAAGCATTTGACCCTTCGAACGCGATTAAAACGACTAACCCGCCGAACCATTTTCTTTTCCAAATCATTGGTAGTCCTCGAAACTAAAATCGGGTTGTTTATCAATCAGTTTTTCTTCGCTGATCAACGCTATCAAGCTACTACCAACTGATTTAAACCAGTACACTATTCTTAGCCACATAAAACCTATTTGCGAGTGGACTACTAGAAAAAGGGGACTGAACTGCCAAAATCACTTATTTTCAGCTGTTTCGTTTACTGGGGAGTTCGTTGGAGCCCATGAATACCGTTTTCCTCAACACTTTTCCTCCATTTTTGCTGTCCATTGGGATCCGCCTTCATCTTTCAATAAATGAGCGTGGTTTATCGTCATTCCTAAAATAACTCGATTGCTCCTAAATATTTTTTAAATATTTTGATAACCAATTTAGGAGGTTGGTTTCCTAAAACGTCTTTATGATGTAAGCCGCAAAAAGATGAGTCGTGAAATAAGTATAAAGGAAATGCACGAGATCCTCGATCGTTTCAAGAGGGGCGAGTGTAGTGCAGCAGAAAACGCCAAAATTATAAAATGGTACAATTTATTGGGCGAAAATGTAAATGACCACTTCGATGAGGAGACGTCAGCTCTTATAAAACAGAAATTATGGGTTGGCATTACGACTACAATTGATGCCGGTAAAAATGAGCTTTTCGAAAAGAGACCTTTCTACTTGCGGCCATACTTCCAAATTGCGGCATCAATCTCCATAATTTTCTTGCTTTTAGTTAGTCTCCTTCAACTTAGCAATAACCAACTTCAAGTTACAAAATCTGAGAATTCTGTTTTAGCACCGCAGCATTCCCAAATGTTTGCCAACGATAGCAAGCGTGTTAAAATGGTGTTGCTTAATGATGGTACTTCGGTCCAACTGCAACCTCACGCGAGCATTTCATTTACAACTGCCCCGAATACGAACCAACGGATTGCCGTTTTGGAGGGCGAAGCTTTTTTTGATGTTTTTCACGATAAAACCCGACCTTTTTCTGTGTATTCGGGAGGCATCGTTACCAGAGTATTAGGTACTAGTTTTTCGATAAACAAGAATAAGCGCAACGGTGAAATTGTGGTTAGTGTTAGATCAGGAAGGGTATCGGTAACAAAAGAAAACAGTCAGAAATCGAGCGCTAAAAAAGCGGAAGTAATTCTTACACCCAATCAAAAAGCAATTTACAGCGCCAAAATGGACAAAATTACTACTTCTATTGTGGCGCATCCGGTGATGTTGAAAGAAACGGATTCTCAAAAACTAATGGAATTTGATGAAACCCCAGTAAGTGAAATCTTGACAAAACTGGAAAACCTATACGGTATTAATATTGAATTTGATAGGGCCAAGCTAATCGACTGTAGAATAACGGTAGTCTTTTTGGATGAGGATTTATTCGAACGCCTTACCCTTATATCCAAACTCATTGGGGCTTCCTATACGGTAAGCAATACAGAAGTCGTGTTTGCTTCGCAAGGTTGCAAGTAGGCCAAGTGCAACCTCAATAAAATTGAAATTGATAAAATACGGGTAGGGTTCAGCCTATCCACACACCTCCTTGCTGCCTAGGAGGCCAACGTCCTAATTCAAAACTTTTTACATAAATAACTGGTCAAAAGTATGAATAAAACTATATCTCTTCAGAAAAGGGTTCTTGCTTTTACAAAATTCACCGCCATACATGGCCTTCTGGCGGTGATATTTATGAGCATGTCGTATGGACATAAAGTAAAAGGACAAGAAGTATTAGAAACGAAAATCGTTTTCAAGGCTACCAATGAAAGCATTAAGTCGGTTTTACGTAAAATTGAAAAGCAGGCGTCAGTTACGTTTGCTTACAAAGCAGAGTTTATTAAAAACTTCCCAAACGTTACCTTACAAAAAGACAGTGCAAAACTAAAGGAAATCCTGGATGCCATTTTTGAGAATCGCGCTAGCTATGAAGTAATCAAGAATCATATTTTATTGACTGAAAATCCCAAACATCAAGGCAGTATTGTGGTACCTACTTCCTCGTTGGCTCTTGAGGTTAGCGGGATTGTTAGGGGTGAGGAAAATGCTCCCCTTCCTGGTGTAAACGTAACGCTCAAGGGTTCTACCACAGGTACCGCTACCGATGCCGAAGGTAAATTTGTCCTAAGCGTTCCAGACGCAAATGCAATCCTTGTTTTTTCATTTATTGGCTACCTGAGTGAAGAAGTTGCTGTGGGCAACCGCAGTGTGATCAATGTATCGCTAGTGCCGACTTTAAAAAGCCTGTCCGAAGTAGTGGTAGTAGGCTACGGTCAGCAAAAAAAGGCGAGTGTAACCGGATCGGTAGCGACGGTGAAAGGAGAAAGCCTGGTTACTGCGCCGATGTCGAACATAAGCAATACGCTGGCAGGGCGTTTACCCGGCTTAGTATCTAAACAAGAATCGGGTGAGCCCGGAAACGATGCGGCTTCTATCAGTATCCGTGGGTTTGGGCCAGCATTGACCATTGTAGACGGCGTGCAATTGGATATCGCTAACCTGGATCCAAATACCATTGAGTCGGTTACCATTCTGAAAGATGCTTCCGCTGCGATTTATGGCGCAAGAGCTGGTAACGGGGTTATCCTGATAACGACCAAACGGGGAAAAATAGGTAAGCCTACCATTGCGATAACTTCCTCCTACAGTTTGCAAGGCATTACCCGCGGCCCAAGACCCGTAAATGCGGGTCAGTACGCTGAGTTAATGCGCGAAGCACAACTTAATTCGGGGCAAGCACCTGACTTTACGGCAGAAGAAGTAGCCAAGTATTACGCAGGCACCGATCCTAATTATCCGAACACCGATTGGAGAAAAGTCGTTTTGAGAGATCAAGCACCTATGCAACAGTATGGCATCTCGCTTTCCGGTGGTTCTGAAAACATTACCTATAGAGGTTCACTCAATACCATAAATCAGCAAGGATTGTATAAATCAGGCGACAACACGTATAAACGGTATAACCTGGTTACTAACTTAGATGCAAAGGTTAATAAGAATGTTTCCATTTCGCTTGATCTTTTGGCCACATCTGACCTAACTAATGCACCAAGCCGTCCACAAGAAAATTTTTGGGCTGATTTCTACGATGCGCAACCCATCTACCCAGCCTCGCTGCCCGATCCGAATAAGTTGGCTTATGCGGGGGCAGCCATTAGCCCGATCTTGAATACCTACAGAAAATGGGGTGGCTATAACGATCGCCTACGGCAAACCATAAAAACCACCTTTTCTTTAACCTACAAGCTTCCAATCGAAGGCTTATCGCTGAAAGGTGTATTTAACTTCAACCAATATACGGAGGATACCAAGATATGGAGTAAGAGTCAGTCACTCTATGCCTATAATTACAACACCAAAGAGTATACACTAAAAAGCTCCACGCCAGCCACCAATTTAAATCAAAGCTATTATAAAAGCAGAGTATTTACTCCGCAACTGTTCCTGAATTACCAGCGGACGTTCGGTAGCGTACACGACGTTACAGGGCTTTTACTGTATGAATCACAGGATTTCCTTGATGGATCCATTTCCGGCACCCGCCAGAACTACTTAAGTAATGCAATCGATCAAATATTTGCAGGTGGGCAGCAAGACCAAAAAATTAACGGTACCGCGAGCCAGTATGCACGGAAAAGTTACATTGGACGAGTAAACTATGCGTTTAAGAATAAGTATTTGCTTGAGGTAAGCGGCCGGTACGATGCTTCGGTTAATTTTCCTAAGAACAAGCGCTGGAGTTTGTTCCCGAGTGCATCCGTTGGATGGCGACTCAACGAAGAGGCCTTTGCTTCCAAACTAAATTGGTTGACAACGCTGAAACTCCGGGCAAGTTATAGCAAGACAGGATACGATGCTACCGGCAGTTTTCAGTACTTGACAGGCTATACCTTTAGCGATCCCTATCTATTTAATGGATTACCAAGTACGGGTGTGAATTCTACAGGTTTAGCTAACACTGATATAACCTGGGAGACTATGAAAACCGCTAACCTGGGGGTAGACTATGCCTTCCTGAACGGTAAAATTTATGGTGAGTTCGATATCTTCCGCAGAGACCGCACTGGTATGTTGGCAAACAGACTTGCCTCTCTTCCTTCTACCTTCGGAGCAACGCTACCAGCCGAGAATATAAATAGCCAACTCACTCACGGGTTTGAATTTTCTATTGGTACAAGGGGTAAACTCGGCGGCTTTGGCTATGATATTAGTGGCAATGTTTCCAGAAATAGAACCAAATGGACGCACTTCGATGAACCTGACTATACCGATCCAGATCAGATTCGTATAAATCAGCAAACGGGTAAATACGTTGGAACGGATTTCGGTTACGTGTCAAATGGGCTGTTTACCTCACAGGAAGAAATTAACAGCTTAGGGTTCGACCAGGATGGCCAGGGCAATAAGTCTCTGCACCCCGGTGATATCCGGTACGTTGACCTAAACGGCAATGGAAAGCTGGATATTTATGATCAAAAAGTAATAGGCCAGGGAACGGTTCCTCAAATGATATGGGGTCTCAACATGGCCTTTAACTACAAAAACTTCGATTTGTCCTGGCTGATCCAGGGGGCTGCTAAATACAATGTTAGCATCAAATTGGGCATAGACTCCAGACGTACTCCTTATACTGTATTGTATGATGAGCGTTGGACACCGGAAAACAATGACCGCGATGCCATCGTGCCTAGACAAACCTTTGGTACAACAGAAAACAACAATAGGCATTCTGACTATTGGACCAAAGATGCCTCGTATGCCCGTCTAAAAACCATTTCCCTTGGGTATACTTTTCCAACTACTCTCTTGCGTAAAATCCTGATTGACAAAGTACGTATTTACGTATCGGGTACCAACCTGCTGACCATCGATGGGATATCGCGGTATGGCATCGATCCGGAAATAGCAGGCACGCCTAACGCTACCAGAGGTTGGTATTATCCGCAACAAAGAACTGTTTCTGCAGGACTTAATCTATCATTCTAAACCTAACATTCATGAAAAGGCGTATATATATTTTCTTATTCCTACTAGGATCTGTTACGGCGTGTAAAGATGTACTTGATAAGGAGCCATTAAACATCATTCCTGAAAGCACTGTTTGGTCGGATCAAGCCTTGATAAATGCCTATGTTAGCCAAGTATATTCGGAGCTAACGTATTTATTCAACGATGCTACCAATGACCGCAGCCGGTACGAAGGCCCCGGAAACCCGGAAGATTCCTTTGATTTTAATTTACCCTCTGAATTATCGGATGAGTCGCGGTGTACCTATACCTGGCTGTACACCTGGTATTTGTTGAAGCCTGGTTTCATTGACAAACGAGGAGGCTTGATGGAGTGGTGGGGCTATTCTACTATCCGTAAGATGAACGAATTTATCGAGCGAATGGAAACGGTAACGGTGCTGGATGCACCCGTAAAGAAAAGCCTACTTGCCGAAATGCGGGTCTTACGTGCGATGACCTACTTCCAAATGGTGAAGCGCTACGGTGGTGTTCCTTTAATCACCAAAGTGCAAGCAATCGACGCGCCTAAGGAAGAGTTGTTTGTGTCAAGAAATAAGGAAATAGAGATCTATGATTTTGTCAATGCTGAGATTGATGCTGTCCTTGCCGATCTGCCCGTAGGGAATGCTTCCAGCGGACATGTAACCAAAGGTGCTGCCCTGGCTTTGAAGAGCCGCTCGTCCTTATACGCAGCAAGTATTGCTAAATACGGTACTGTACAACTCAATGGCTTGGTAGGCATTCCTGCCTCAGAGGCAACTCGGTTTTACCAGGCATCATACGATGCCTCCAATGCAATCATTACTTCCGGCCAGTATTCGCTCTACAAAAAGGAAGCAGACAAGGTAAAAAATTACCAGAATATTTTCCTTGATGAGAATAATGTAGAGGTCATTTTCTCCAAACAATACAATGGACAGGCAGCCGTTGGGCACAGTTGGGATCTGATGCAGGAACCCAATGGTTTCAATGCCTGGGGCGTTGGTAATAATTCGGCGGTATACCTGGAGATGGTAGACGACTACGAAAATATGGACGGTTCGCCAACAAAACTGGACCCTACGATACTGCAGGATAAAGTTTGGTCAATGAATGAACTTCTTGGTAAAAAAGACCCCAGGTTCCATGCGTCCATCTATTATGAAGGAACGCCCTGGCAAGGCCAGATTTTCCGTCTATATAAAGGATTAAAAAAACCAGATGGAACCATTATTTCAGCGGGTGATTATAACGGAGTAACTGCCAACGGTGCCAATAGTGCATCCTCGAGTACGGGCTTTGGCGTAAAAAAATACCTGGATGAAACCTTGGTACAACCAGGCGGTGGCATGTCTCGTACAGACTGGATTGTATTCAGATACGGAGAAACTCTGCTTAATCGGGCCGAAGCAGCTTTTGAACTCAATAAACAAGAGGAGGCACTAACCGCTGTCAATCAGATCAGAGAGCGGGCGGGTATTCTTCCCCTGCTTACAATAGACCGGGATAAGATCCGACACGAGCGCAAAGTCGAGCTCGCTTTTGAGGGCCATCGCTACTGGGATTTGAGAAGGTGGCGCCTTTCCACGACCGCACTGACCAGAACGTTCACCGGCATCGAGCCAATTCTGGATTTTACCACCAAAAAATACCAAATCAAGTTTTTAAATGGTGTAGATGGTGATAATAAGCCACGCTTCGATGCCAAATTCTATTATTTCCCCATTGGTGTCGCACGGATTGCTAATAATCCCAAACTGGTTGAAAACCCAGGTTGGGAATAGATATAGCTGCTATTCAGGGTATAGTCAGCACCACTTCTGTAGTGCTGACTATACCCTGAATTACGTATAACCGTTGCCTGCAACAGCGTTGAGCAAACGGAAAAAAACATCCCAAACCTATTTGGTCGGCATCAAATTTCTCGGGTAATCCATTCAGGTAAGTAATCTAACGGAAGAGGACGAGAAAAAATGGCAAAAAGTTAAGGAGTAAAAAGCATCAACATTTATAGAATTAATTGACGATTCGTAGATGGGAATGGTGATAGCCATAAAATTCTGATTCCGAATTCTTGTGATAACAATGAATTAGTATGGCGGTGGAGCTTCTAATAGTTACCAGAATCTGTCTGTGCTTACACCCAGTGAAGTGTTCCGCAAAGGTTGTTGTGTTAGAAAGAAGGCTTACTATAGAAAAAGCCATTGCATTCTGATGAGTAAGATCGTATACAGTTTCATCTTCCTGACTCTCCTGACAGCCTGCCAACCACCGTCGGAAAAGGAAGCAATAACGTCTGAAGAAAACACCTTATTTAAATCGCTATCGTCAACTCAAACCCATATTGATTTTATAAACCAGCTCCAGGAAGGCCTGAATGCCAATCCTCTGGTGTACGAATATTTTTACAATGGCGGAGGGGTAGCGCTGGCCGACTTTAATAATGATGGCTTAACGGATATTTATTTCACTGCCAACATGACCGAAAACAAGCTGTATCTCAACAAGGGACAGCTGAGTTTTGAAGACATTACCCAAAAAGCCAACGTATCGGGTCGGCAGGGGCCCTGGAAAACCGGCGTTACCGTGGTCGATATTAATGGCGATGCAAAATTGGACCTGTATGTGTGCTATTCGGGCAATGTTGCAGACGAAAACCGTCGAAATCAACTCTTTATAAATGGGGGCAATAATGCCCAGGGCATTCCGGTCTTTTCCGAGCAAGCTCAGCGATACGGCTTAGACGATCCTTCCTTCAGCACGCAGGCTAGCTTTTTTGATTACGACAAAGACGGCGACCTGGATATGCTCTTGATTAATCATTTAAATAAAAGCCTGAACAATTTAGATGAGTCGAGCATTGGAAAACTTCTCAGCCAGCAATCGCCTAAAAACAGCCCAAAGCTTTACCGGAATGAGCATGGAAAATTTAAGGACGTTTCCCTGGCTGCCGGATTGCCCGGCTCCATACTAAACTACGGTTTAGGACTTGGCATATCGGATATCAATGGCGATGGCTGGCCCGACGTATATATTTCCAATGATTCGCACGCTCCGGATCTGCTGTTGATAAATGGACGCAACGGAAAATTCACCAACCAAAGCAAAGAGAGCCTCGGTCATACCTCTTATTTTTCGATGGGCAATGAAGTGGTAGACATTAACAACGACGCCCTGCCCGATATTTTTACCCTGGACATGCTGCCAGCCGATAACAAGCGGCAAAAATTGCTATTGGCTCCCGACAATTACGAAAGCTTTGACCTAAACCTGCGCGTGGGCTTCCATTATCAATACATGCGCAATATGCTCCACATCAATAATGGCAATGGAAGTTTCAGTGAAGTAGGTCAGCTCGCGGGTATTTCAAATACCGATTGGAGCTGGGCCCCTTTATTTGCCGATTTTGATAATGACGGGTGGAAGGATTTGTACATCACCAACGGGTACGTGCGTGATTACACCAATATGGATTTCCTGAAATACATGGGCGATTTCCTGACATTCAAAGGAGGCCATGTAATGCGAAAAGACCTCTTGTCGCTGGTTGAGAAAATGCCTTCTTCTCATGTAAGCAGCTACGCATTCAAAAACCTGGATGGCATCAACTTTACCGACGTAAGTGCGAATTGGGGATTTACCACCCCTTTTAACAGCAATGGCGCTGCCTACGCCGACCTGGATAATGATGGTGACCTGGATCTTGTTGTCAATACGATCAACAGTCCGGCGGCCCTTTTTGAAAACAGAGCTAACCAACTCTCGAAAGACAATACCTATCTCCAGTTGAAACTGGTAGGTAATCAATTAAATACCCAAGGTATCGGAGCAAAGGTCTGGGTATATACCGGTGGTACGGTGCAATACCGGGAACAAATCCTTACCAGAGGATTTCAATCCAGCGTATCGCCCATTTTGCACTTCGGGATTCGTAAAGGCCAGCCGATTGATTCGGTACTTATCACCTGGCCAAGCGACCAAACCCAGGTTCTCAGGAACGTATCGGGAAATCAGCTCCTGACGCTACGAGAAGAGGAGGCAAAAAAGCGCCTGGAAAAGCCTTTTACAAAGCCTACAGTCCATTTTGCGGAGCTTTCGTCACCCATTGATTTTAGTCACAAAGATGAAAACGTAAATGATTTCAAGCGGCAGCCGCTGTTAGTAAATCCTCTTTCTTTCCCCGGCCCCTGCATGGCAAAACGGGACGTAAATGCCGACGGCCTGGAAGATATTTTTATAGGGGGCGGCAGCGGGCAGCCTGGGGCGTTGTATCTGCAGCAAAAGGGCGGTAAGTTCTCTAAAAAGGTAACTAAAGCTTTTGCTGCCGATGCCAGGTGCGACGACACGGACGCCCTCTTTTTTGATGCAAACGGCGACACCTTTCCTGATTTATATGTTTGCAGCGGTGGCTATGATAACTTCCTGCCCGCCGATCCGAACTTGCAAGACCGACTTTATGTCAACGATGGCAAGGGTAACTTCACGAAGCAAGTACAAGCCCTACCTGCCATGCTTACCAGCACAAGCTGTGTCAGGGCCGCCGACGTAAATAAAGATGGTTACCTGGATTTGTTTGTAGGAGGAAGGGTTGTGCCGGGCCGCTATCCGGAAACGCCCCGAAGCTATTTGCTGATCAACGATACGCGGGGAGCTTTCAAGGATCGAACACACGAACTGGCTCCTCAACTGGAGAAGGCAGGCATGGTAAGCGATGCGATCTGGCACGACATCGACGGCGATCAAACAAAAGAATTGATTTTGGTGGGCGAATGGATGCCGATTACCGTAATGTCGCTCAGGAATGGAAAGTTGATTGCCAACACCGAAGCTTATTTTAGTAAAAGCTATTACGGCTGGTGGAATCGAATTCACCTGGATGATTTGAATGGCGACGGGCGCATGGATTTGATTCTGGGAAACTACGGCCTGAATACCCAATGCAAAGTCAGCGAGAAAGAGCCCGCCCGATTGTATGTCAAAGATTTTGATGACAATGGTTCGGTTGATCCCATTCTTTGCTTCTTTATTCAAGGCAAAAGCTATCCATACGTCACCCGCGATGAATTGCTGGATCAACTCAGCATGATGCGTACGCGCTTCCCGGATTATAAAAGCTATGCCGAAGCTACTATTCAGCAAGTCTTCACGCCAGAAGAGTTAGCGGGCGTTTCTGTTCTTAAAGCGACGCATTTGAAAACCGCCTACTTTCAATCGGATGCGAACGGGAAGTTTGTGGAAAAAGCCCTTCCCGTTGAGGCCCAGCTTTCACCCGTATTTACGATTACGACCCTTGATTATAACCAGGACGGCCATAAAGACATCTTTCTGGGTGGGAATATTCAGCATGCGAGGCTACGATTTGGCAAGTGTGATGCCAACTACGGCGTGTTATTGAGCGGAGATGGTAAGGGCAACTTTACCAATGTGCCATCTTTTAAGTCGGGTTTCAAGGTGCTGGGCGACGTTAGGAGTAGCATCTATATAAACCATACCCTCTTATTAGGGCTCAATCAGCAAAAAGTTAAAGCGTATACCCTCAAGCAGCTATGAAAAGGATTGTCCTCATCTTTCTTATGCTTATGCTGGGTGCTTGTCAGACAACACCAAAGGGACCAGTACCCAAACTGGGTTCCCGCCTTATTAGCGAGCTCGTTTACCAGATGACGGATATAATGGTGCATGATGTAACCAATCCTCCTTTGGCGGCCCGTTTTTTCTCCTACGCATGTTTGGCTGGTTATGAAGTGGTTGCACAAAACGACCGCAGTATGAAGCCGCTGAACCGCTTTTTGAGAAGCTATCCTGAGTTGCCACCTCCTACGGCTATCGGCGAGCATTCCTATGAATTGAGTGCCTTACTGGCTATGGTGGAGACGGGAAAGAAACTTCAGCCATCGGGTTTTTTACTAGAAAAGTACCAGAAAAGCGTGATCGACTCATGCATGCGAAGTGGCTTTAGCAAAGACATTGTGCAAAATTCACTGGCCTATGCAAACTATGTGAGTGCGCATATTCTGAAATATGCCAAGGCTGACAAGTACAATCGAATCAGCAATTATCCCCGCTACTCACCCCTCAATAAGGAAGGCTCCTGGTATCCAACTCCTCCCGGCTATTATGCGCCGGTAGAGCCGTACTTCAATACGGTTAGGCCCTTTACGCTCGATACGTGCAGTCAATTCAAACCGGTGCCTCCGGTTCCGTTTTCCTCGACGCGTGGGTCTGAATTTTATGCCTTGATGGATAGCTGCTACCAAACGGGGTTGGATTTGAACGAAGAACAAAAGCAAGTGGCGGCTTTTTGGGATTGTAACCCGTTCGCTTTAGAAAACAATGGTCACCTTTTGTATGGCGTGAAGAAAATATCGCCCGGTGCACATTGGCTGGGCATTACCGGAATTGCGTGTGAAAAAGCGGAAATGAGTTTTCCAATGGCCATGAAAATCCATACGGTTGTTTCCGTCGGTCTCATGGATAGTTTCATCGCGTGCTGGGACGAGAAGTTTCGGAGCAACCGGATTCGACCCGAAACAGCCATTCGGAAATACATTGATTCGGATTGGAAGCCTTTTTTGCAGACGCCCCCCTTTCCTGAATACCTAAGCGGACACTCCACTATTTCGGCAGCAAGCGCCACGGTATTAACCTTTTATTTCGGGAAAGATTTTGCGTTCACCGATACGGTAGAAAAACGGTACGGGCTAACAGACCGGTCTTTCAATTCTTTTCATGAAGCGGCCAATGAAGCGGCTATATCGAGGTATTACGGGGGAATTCACTTTATGGATGCCATTACCAATGGTCTTTTGCAAGGGGAAAAGATGGGAGAATGGATTTTACAGAAAGTGGAAAAGGACAGTACCGCGCTAACAACCAACAAAACAACATACAACAAACACGCCTAACCGGGTTCAAATCAACGTATGCATAGCAAGAGCCAACCCTGCTTTTTTAGTAAAACTTTTCTTGTTCTATTCATTGGATCGCTTCTTTTTTCCTGTAAAAAAATTACCGATACCCGCTATGAAGTCAGTGGGTCGCAGGTTAAAATCCCGTTGAAAGGTGGCACGCTCTTGCTGAATGTGTACTCTGATAAAATCATTCGGGTGAAATACGTTGTAGGCGATTCTATTCCAGAAGACGACAGCATACTGGTATTCAAAAAGCTTTCAGGGGCGTTCAAAGTAGCGGAGAAAGACAGTCTGATAAGCATCGAAACCGCTTTTGTGAAAGCGCAGGTAAGTCCCGACGGTACAGTTCAGTTCGTTGATACGAACAACCAAACACTGCTGTCGGAAATGAAAGACGGTCGCAAACTAACGCCAGTAAATGACCATGGTAAATCAAGCTTTTCCCTTCGGCAAACCTTCCTCTGTGGCGACGAAGCTTTGTACGGACTGGGCCAGTTTCAAAATGGCCTGTTCAACTGGAAAAACACGCCCCTGGTACTTAAGCAATACAACCAGGAAATTGCAGTTCCCTTCGTGATGTCCAGCAAAGGCTACGGAATTTTATGGAACAACTATTCCATCACCCAATTCAATCCTGCGGAGAGGGAAGTGACCTTAGCCACCACTGTAGATTCGGCGCGCAACATTCGGAAATCCTTTTTTATACCCGCAAAATCGGGCACCTACAACTTTGCTATCGAAGCGCCGAATGCCGAAAACCGCATGCATGGCCCCGTACTCCTAACCATCAATGGCGATACGGTATTTCATTACAACACAGTTTGGGTACCCGACTTCCATGTCGGAAGAATTGACCTGGAAGCGAACAAAAATTACGAAGTCGTACTGCAAAATAGCAACAGCCAGTCGCCGGGCAAGCTGGTATACAATGAGCCTGACTACAACAAAACGGTTTTTCAAAGCCAGCTAGGCAATGCCATTGATTATTTCTTTGTCTACGGCGAAGACCAGGCCCAGCTTATTCACGGCATGCGCGACCTGACTGGAACGGCACCCATGTTCAGTAAAAATATTTATGGTTTTTGGCAATGCCGGGAACGCTACCATTCGCAAAAAGAGCTTTTGGAGAATGCCATGGAATACCGTAAACGCGGTATTCCGGTAGACAATATCGTGCAGGACTGGAACTACTGGCCGGAGAAAACCTGGGGTCCGGAATGGGATCGTACGCGGTACCCGGACCCTAAAAAGATGGCTGCAAGCCTGGATAGTCTGCATATGAAGTTAATGGTTTCCATTTGGCCAAGAATCGATAATCCAGTACTGGAAGAGCGGTATCACCTGAAGGAGCACAAGTTGGATAAGAGCGGCAACCTGGATTTCTACAACCCTGCGGTACGCAACAACTACTACAACATGGTGAAAGACTCGATGTATGCGCTTGGCATCCATTATATATGGTTAGACGGCACCGAACCGGAAGTGTACCCGGCCAATGCGATCACGAACCAGGGTTCATTTGACCGCGTAGCACTTACCTATTCGCTGATGGTTACCAAGAGCATATACGACCGGAAACGGGAAGACTATCCTCAGCAGCGGGTTTTCAACCTGACTCGCTCGGCCTTTCTTGGGCAGCAGAAGTACGGTGCCGCCGTTTGGTCAGGAGATGTGCTGGCGAGTTGGGAGCAATTCAGAGAGCAAATTCTGGCGGGTCTAAACTATTCCATGGCTGGATTGCCATACTGGACGACTGACATCGGAGGCTTTTTCAGGGATAGCAAATCATTCAACCCCCGGTTTAAAAATCAGTACACCAGCAACGAGTTTAAAGAGCTGCTTACCCGTTGGTTTCAGTTTGGTGCGTTTTGCCCCTTATTCCGCATCCACGGCTATGTGTCCGAGACGGAGGTGTGGCGGTACGGCCAGTCTTTTGAGACGATGGCCAGGAAATTTATTGAGCTTCGCTATCGGTTGATGCCCTATTTGTATGCACAAGCCTGGAAAGTAACCAACAGTGCCGGTTCTATCATCGCACCGCCGGTCTACTATTACCCGAATGACAAAAAGACCTGGGAGCTCAAAGATCAGTTCTTCTACGGTCCTTCCATCCTGGTTGCCCCCATTACCCAATACCAGGCTCGACAGAGGCAAGTATACTTGCCAGCAGGTGGGTGGTATAATTTCTGGACTAATGAAAAATTATCTGGAAACCAAACCGTTAGCGTCAAATCACCGCTCGACCAAGTTCCTACCCTTATCAGGCAAGGCTCCATTCTGCCCTTTGGGCCAGCCCTCCAGTATGCCAGCGAACCAAGTAAGGAAGGTCTTACCCTGGTTGTGTACCCCGGTGCTAACGCCGATTTTGAGTGGTACGATGATGAAGGGGAGAACTATACGTACGAAAAAGGCAGGCATGCCGTAGTGCCCATTCATTGGGACGATCAACAGAGAGAACTACGTATCGGGCAACGCAAAGGAACGTTTCCAGGACTACAGGAGGCCATTAAAATCAAGGTGGTCGTCGTCGATTCAACAAGCGAAGGCGGTTTGTCGGTCATTAAAAAGCCCAACACATCGCTTACGTACCGGGGCGCGGCCCAAAAAGTTAACTTCTAATTTGACCTAACACGCTAATTCAGGCATAGGATATACAACTTCTTCATCCAATTGTATGAAACACATTCGTAAAAAAAATCGGCAAAATAGCTTACTCGTGTTTGTCTTTGTTATCAGTTCTCTACGGCTAGTTCAGGCACAGGATATACAAAGGCGCTGGACTTTGGGTAAGGATAATGATATCATCTGGACTATAAGTCAGGACAAAAGTCTTCCCCACCAGGATAATGTGGAAATGAGTGGCTATGGCGTTTCTACGATTGTGACGTATGGAGTTGATAAGCAAAAGCACGCATCCCTGAACGCCCTGGTTATATGGCCATCCTACATCGTGAAATACGACTACCGCAGCTATCTTCAAAAAAGCTATCCCCTAGATAGCCTGTTCATCAAAGTAGATGGCCAGCCAGTTGCTGTTTCGTTGGTTTCACAGGTGAGGTTCAATGGCATTCTGGAGCTTCAGTACCAACACAGCCGCCTACGGATCAAACGCTTTATCTATCCGGCGGTGAATGATCCGGCAGTATACGACCGCGTAGAGATAGACAATACCGGGAAAAAAGATGCGCGCATTGAGGTCGAAAAGGCCAATCGGGAAGAATTGGTTGTTGGTGAAAACACTAAATGGACAATGGCGCTTGCCAGGACGGAAACCAACCAGGTGATTAAGCCGGGCGAATCAACGATTGTCACAACCATCCTCAGCGCTCGTAAAGCAGAGCAAAGCCCTGGCAAATACGACGCGGAGAAAGATTACCAGGGGCGGCTTGCGTTCATCAAAAAGATCAATCAAAATCTACACTTCAACAGCCCCGATCCAGAAATGAACCTGGCTTTTCAATTCGCTAAGTTCAGAACGTCCGAAAGCATTTTTGATTCTGATTTAGGAAGGGTGCATTCGCCAGGAGGAGGCCGGTACTACGGTGGTGTCTGGGCCAACGACCAGGTAGAGTATGCAAATCCTTTTTTTGCCATGCTGGGCTACGACGAAGCGGAGAAAGCGTCGATGAATGCCTACAAAGCATTCATGGCCAAAATGACTCCTGAGTTTTCGGCCATTCCATCTTCTTTCGAGATGGGTGGCAAGATGGTCTTTTCGGGCGCTGGCGACAGAGGAGATGCCGCCATGTATGCCTACGGAGCCTCCTTGTACGCACTTTTGTCCGGTGATCGTCAGGTGGCCGATACGCTCTGGCCAGCTATTGTCTGGTGCCTGGACTATTGCGAACGGAAAACAAATGAGGCCGGGGTTATTGAGTCAAAAACCGATGAAATGGAAGGACGAATCCCCACGGGCACGGCTAACCTTTCTACCTCCACGCTGGCGTATGCGGGCTTTACCTATGCAAGTCGACTAGCCAAAGCACTAAACAAAGAAAGGGCAATCAGTACGCATTATGAACAGAAAGCGAGTGATCTTAAAAAGGCCATTGAAACCTATTTCGGAGCTAAAGTAGAAGGCTATGACACCTATAAATATTATAAGGAGCATAACAAGCTGCGACACTGGATATGCCTTCCCCTGGTAATGGGCATCGAAACGCGGAAAGAGGGTACGATAAAAGCCCTATTTGAAAAGCTGTGGACAAAAAATGGTTTGCTGGTAGAAGATGGGCAGACGATCTTCTGGGATAGAGCCACGCTATACGCACTCCGTGGGGTCATTAAGGTAGGTGCAGTGGAGGTAGGCATGAGCAAACTCAAAGCTTATTCTACGCAGCGTCTCCTTGGCGATCACGTACCCTACCCCGTTGAAGCCTATCCCGAAGGCAACCAGGCGCATCTGGCAGCAGAAAGTGCCTTGTATTGCCGTATCATCACGGAAGGCTTGTTTGGCATAGAGCCGCTTTCGTTGACTGAATTTCAATGCTTGCCACGCCTGCCAAAAGAGTGGAATAAAATGGAGCTTCTCAATGTCCAGGCGCTTGGAAAAGTGGTGGACATAAAAATAAACTCGGTTCCTGGAAATAAAGTACGGCTGGTAGTGGAGGAGGGTGGCAAGCAAATCTTTATCCAGGAAGCGATGGCAAATACGGCATTCACGGTTAAACTGAATTAATGATGGCTACTAAATTTATTTCCCGACGCGAATTTTCGAAGCGTAGTCTGCTGTTGGCCGGAGCCTTACAATCACTGAATGGATTTGGCTTTTCGTCTGGTTCGAAGAAGTTAAGGTCAGATTGGATGGTTGGGAAATGGGGAATGATGGTACACTGGATAGCGCCCGGACCCGCCCCCGAACGAGGGGCCCGCATTGACGACTTGAATGAAGCCGTCAACGCCTTTAACGTTCCCCGATTTCTGAATCAATTTCAACAGAGTGGCGCTGATTTCCTGATGTTCACCATTGGACAGAATACGGGCTTTTATGCAAGTCCGAATAACGTACTGGATCAATTGGTAGGCGAAGGGCACGCTTCAAAAAGAGATTTGATACTGGAGTTGGCGAAAGGCGTTCATGCCCTAAAGAAAAAATTCATTGCCTATCTGCCCGGCGAGATTGCTGCTCCTAAAGCCTTGCACGAAGGGTTTGCCTGGAACCGTGACAATCAAGCTGAATTTCAGAAACATTACACTCAATTCATCAGGCAGTATTCTCTCCAATATGGAAAGCAT
Source organism: Spirosoma gilvum (assembly GCF_054776815.1). Lineage (NCBI taxonomy): Bacteria > Pseudomonadati > Bacteroidota > Cytophagia > Cytophagales > Cytophagaceae > Spirosoma > Spirosoma gilvum. The sequence goes on from NZ_BAAHBH010000017.1 coordinate 122,877, forward strand.
CTGGACGGCTGGTGGTTTGACGGCTGCTACACCAAATGGCCCGAATACTATATTCCCAGAGATTGGGATTTATGGCTGAATGCCTCGCGAGCAGGAAATTCAGCCGCAGTGGTGGCGTTCAACGACGGGTGCTTCTACGTGGGTTCTACCCAGCCTCCCTGTCCGCAGCAAGATTACCTTTCGGGTGAAGCCTGGAAATTTAAAGATGGAAAAATTGCCATTGGTGACCGTGAGCCAGTCGAATTATTCCTTCCCACAGATCGCTTTGTGCCGGGCACGAGCTGTCAGTTTCACGTTCAGTTGCCCATTGACTGTGATGGGCAATGGATGCACAATACGCCGGGACCGATGCCACCGCCCCACTATACAGACCAAGAATTGTTTCCTGTAGTGAAAACATGCTTACAGGTGGGTGGAACCGTAACACTCAACATGGGCATCTACCAGGAAGGTCATATTGCTGAAACTACGTTGGCACAACTGCAAAGAATGAAGCGTCAGCTTTCCTAAACCGGCAGCCAATTTTAGTCACTAGTAAACCTGTTACTCTTAACCATCAAAAATGATTCGCAACTATCTCCTTCCTTCCCTCCTCCTATTGCTGATCACATTTTGCGGTTTTGTGTGTTTAAAGAACAGTACGAAATCATCGAATCCGGGCACTCGCCTGGACTACATGCCGCCAACTGTTACAGCCTTTCAAAAGCTTCTCAAAAATTCCCCAGCGGTAGCCGAGGATGCGAAGGGGGCCGCAATTTCTGCCAGCCAACTGCTTGTTGATCGAAAGTGGACAGGCAATACCTGCAAAACTACCTGCAAAAACCTAGGAAAAACCCCATTGCAGGTCTCTACGGTTTTTTTGTTTTCTATTCCAGCGCATGGGCTGCCTCCCGAAAGTCCGGTATACGGAGAAGGGTTTCAGATGCTCCATCAAAACGGTGGTACGCTTCAACAGCATGAGAACATTGGCGTATATCCCGACAATAAGCACTATAACATTCCCGATGTGCATGGCCTGCCTACGGTCTATGGCATGATGGTCATTAGTGTCAGGAAAAACGAATATATGCTGCTTGGGTTCACGTCCTGTAAGCGGTTTATTGGTCGGATTAGTTACGATAAACAGCAGATGCAGGTATCCGTAGACACCGAAGGGTTGGAGTTGAAGCCCGGTGAATCCTGGTCACTGGAAGAGTTTACGGTGCTGGGGAGTGCTGAGCGGGGTGCTTTATTTAAAAGGTTTGCTTCCCAAATTGCCGTGTATCATCCGACGCGAAAAACACCAAAAATACCTACGGGCTGGTGCTCCTGGTATTGCTATGGCCCGGCAGTGACCAACAAAATTATGGAAGAAAACCTACAGGGTTTTAAAAAGGTATTGCCCGAAATAAAATACATCCAGCTAGATGATGGCTATCAGCCCTTTATGGGCGACTGGACTGACCCCAATCCTGCGTATGGCGATATACAGGAAACCATTGCGTCGATACGAAAAGCAGGATTTGAACCGGCCATTTGGGTAGCCCCTTTTATTGCTGAAAAAGGGTCCCACGTCTTCAGAGAACATTCCGACTGGTTTGTGAAAGATGTGGATCAAACGCCCCTGGTGTCCTCCAAAATTGGTTTTGGTGGCTGGCGATCCGGGCCCTGGTACGTGCTGGATGGCACGCATCCCGAAGTGCAAAAGCATTTTCAGAACGTCATCAGTACAATGCGCGAAAAGTGGGGCATTAACTATTTCAAGCTGGATGCCAACTACTGGGGTGCGATCCATGGAGGAATACACTACGATCCAAAAGCTACCCGTATCCAGGCTTACCGGCGTGGCATGGAAGCACTGTTTAGCGGTTGTGATGCCAATTCTGTAATGCTTGCTTGCAATGCTCCCATATGGCCATCGCTCGGACTCGCTACGGCTATGCGTACTAGTGGAGACATTAGCCGCGAATGGGGGGTAATTCGTGGGACTGCGTATGAAAATCTTTGCCGGGCCTGGCAAAATGGTACGCTTTGGGATTCCGACCCCGATTGCGTGGTGCTTGCCAATGACACTGTTTTCTCAGGAAAAGAGCCAATCCGTAAGCAGGAATGGATGTTCCATGCCACCTCCATTCACGCGGTTGGTGGCTCGGTGTTGAGCGGAGACAAAGCGGCCAATTTAAAGGAAAACGAGTTGGCGATCCTTAAAAAATTGCTTCGTACCAATGGCAAGGGCGCTACCTTTTCGGATGCGAAGATGGAAACCGGTTTCACCGACATGGGCGATACGCAGTACTATTATTTCTTTAACTGGGATGACCACGAAACCAAAGACTTGACTGTCCGCTTGAAATCAAAAGCGCAACTCACCGATTTCTGGACCCATGAACGGCTCGGCGTTTTCGAAAATACCTATACAGTAACCAGGCTCGCCCCCCATTCTGCCAGGTTGATTATGGCAAGCAAGAAGTAGTACTCAAAAAGACATCCTGAACCAGCAAACGCTAACCTACCTTATAATCCTCCTAAACCAATGACCTACCTTCATCGCTTCGGCCTGGTATTTATTTTATTGCTGTTAAGTCTTCGTAGCCCTGCCCAAATCAAGGAGAAGTGGGATAAAAGCATCTCTGATAAAACCGCTGACGCTAAAACGCAATGGTTTAGCGATGCTAAATTTGGGCTATTTCTGCATTGGGGCTTATATTCTCAGCCTGCCGGGGTATGGAACGGCAAAAAATACTACGGAACTAGCGAATGGGTAATGCACCGTGGTAAAATTCCCGCTAAAGACTACGCTAAACTGATGAACGAATTCAATCCTGTTAAGTTTAACGCGGACGAATGGGTGGTTCTGGCTAAGGAATTTGGCATCAAGTATATGGTTCTTACCTCCAAACACCACGAAGGCTTTGCGATGTTCAACTCAAAAGTATCTGATTTCAAGATCACCAATTCGCCTTTCAAGCGCGATCCACTTAAAGAGTTGTCGGTAGCTTGTCAGAAAGGAAATATGAAACTCGGCTTTTATTATTCCCAGTTTCTCGATTGGCACGAACCCAATGGTGGCGGAAACGACTGGGATTTTGTGGAAAAAGACAAGAATTTCAAGGCCTATTATACAACTAAATCCATTCCTCAACTGAAGGAATTAGTCTCTAATTATGGGCCCCTGGGCTTGATTTGGTGTGATATGCCAGGCGGCCTTTCCAAAGAAGAAACCCAGGGTTTAATTGAGGAAATAAGAAATATACAGCCCAATTGCTTGCTTAGCAGCCGGGTTGGGCAGGGCTTAGGCGATTTTCGCGATTTTGGTGATGGAGAAGTGCCCTCCACGGTGGTGAAAGGTCCCTGGGAAGCTATTGCTACACACAACGATTCCTGGGGCTATTCAACGTTGGATTTCAACTTCAAAACATCCAGTGAAATTATTCGGCTGCTGACCGGCATCGTATCCAAAGGCGGTAACCTGATGTTGAACATTGGCCCAAAGGCAGATGGCACTTTCCCTGAAACATCCGTTGCCTGTTTAAAAGAAGTAGGGAAATGGCTGAATGTAAATGGAGATGCCATTTATGGAACCACCTACGGGCCTATCGCTCCGCAACCCTGGGGCGTTACCACATTAAAGCCTGGTAAGTTATTCCTGCACGTGACCGAGCGACCAGAAAACGGTGTATTGCTGGTGCCTGGTGTAGATGCGAAAGTTAAAAGCGTCGCGTTCCTGGCCGATAAAAAAACGCTTACCTGGGACCTGAGTAATAAACGGCTGACCGTAAAGTTGCCCAATGAATTGCCCGATAAGGTCAACACAGTACTTGTAGTTGAGTACGAAGGTAAAATAAGCGATTCATTCAGCGAGGATAAGGTGATTGTATCACCAGAGTTTAAAGAGTGTAAGCTGGACATAGTGAAAGCCAAACCGGCCGGCGCAACAAAAGTGGAAACCATTACGTACAGTAACTACTTTGGCGATTGGAAGCATACGCTTTGTGCCACCAATATGAAAGCACCGGCGGATAGTGTCGTTTACAATGTCGAATTTACCAGGCCCGGCGATTATAAGGTTTCACTCGAGTATAGTTCGCCCCTCGAAAACAGCAAACAGGAAGGTGTATTACAGGTAGGAAAAGAGGTGTACTACTTTGAAACCCTTGCCACGGGCGAGTACGACGCCTGGCGTCCCTTGATCTTTATAAAGCAATCCGTGGCAATGGTAAGGATTCGGGAGGCAGGCATACAGCAAATTAGAATTGCCCCTATCAAAGAAGGAAAAGAGCTATTTAAGCTAAGCCGGATTAGCATAGAACCCTTTGAGTAAGCCTTCTGGTTAGCTTCTTTCTTCTAACGGGGCAGATTTATCCCAACTTTGTTAACTACCCCAAGAGGGAAGTACTCACTTGAGTAGTAGGGTATAGCTGGTCTGGGTAACTTCCTGGTTCTGGAAAGAGAGGGGGCTAATGTAGTAGCGCGAGCAAAAGGAGGATATAGTCTTTCAAATAGACTCTTAAAAATTTGAGGGCTTTGGTCAGATGGTATTGGACGGCCTTTTCGGATAATTTAATGCGGTTTGCTATATCAGCTAGTTGCAAGCCTTCGAGCCTACTCATAATAAAAACTTCCCTATATTTTTCCGGCATCTTTTCGAGACCTTGCTTAAACTGGTCTGAAAGCTCATTATACAGGACCGTATCCATATTGGACTCATGCATGCACTCACTAAAGGAATGGCAATAGTCGGCATATTTGCTTCGTACGGCAGCCTTCCGAATATGGTCAATAAATTTATTTCTGAGTGTCGTATTTAAGTAGGCTGATAGATTAAGGATTCTCGTTTCGCTTCTTTTTTCCCAAAGTTCAACAAAAACAGCTTGCACCAACTCCTCTGCTTCATCATAAGAGTTTACCTTTCGATACGCAGTCTTGTAGAGCAAATCCCAATAGGTATTAAAAATTTCTTCAAAACATTTCCGATCTCCATTTTGGAGTTGCCTTAAAAGGAAATCTTCACTATGTGGAAACTTATTTTCCATCCTTCTAAAGTTTTAGCAATTAAAAATATATTTATATTTTTAAGTTTCCCAACTATTTTCAAAAAGAATAGAGAAAAACTGTTTTGTGGCGGGCTTTTGCTACGCTGTTTTGGTATCGAGACCGTTTCCAGCGAAATCACCGCCTTGTTTGGCCGTAAAATTCACGCTGTGACAGCTGAGGTTTTCTGCTGAAAGTCTTTTTGTACTTATTCGCCTTTACAATTGATGGTTGTCTGGATTAGCTCTCATCTCGCAGCTTGGATTAACTATAGCAGTACAAGTCAGCCAATTTTACCTTAGTTGCCCCCTCCAGTCACTTTGTATACCCAGGCGTATTGACAAGGCATTGTGGTAGGGCTTAGGCTAGGGGCGGTAATGGTCAGCGTGTTCCCTTTTTTAACCGCACGTATTAGCCCGTTAAATCCCAGCAAACTCACTTTTGAGGATGCACTAACACCTGATAGTATTAATTTCTCCTGCCAGACGGTGGTGATGACATATAAATCAGCCCCCTTCGTGGTAAAAAACGTGGTTGTTTTAGCGTCTACTTTAGGGGCCTTCGACCAGGCACGGGTGCCGTAAATACTTTGGCCATTCACGTTGAGCCACGCGCCCATGTCGTTCAACCGCTGCTGCATAATGACCGGAACCCGCCCGTCTGCGGTGGGGCCAATATTCAGCAGCAGATTGCCACCCCGCCCTACTTTATTGATGAGGATGTGTACCAACTCCTTCGAGGTAGAATAATCGTCCAGGATTTCGGCCCGGTTGTACCCGAACGAGCCAGCCATGCCCCGGCACTCCTCCCAGGGGTGGTTAAATTGTACGCTGTCGGCGTTTCCTTCGTATACCAGGTCGTACTCAGTAGTGTAATAGCCCCCGTGTTTCCCCCGCGTTTCTTTACCCCAGCGGTCGTTGATGGCTACGCTTTCCTTCACGGATGAGTCGTTATAGAGCCAGGCCAGAAACTCCGGGCTGCGCAGTTGTTCGGACGAATAATCCCACTCGCCATCGGTCCAGAGTACGTCGGGTTTGTAGGTGCTGACCAACTCTTTCATCTGCGGAAACATATGCTGGTCGATGTAATCGTTAAGCGTTTCTTTTTTGTAAAGTGGATTGAACCACTCCAGCAGCGAATAATAATAGCCCATTTTCAGGTTTTTTGCCCGAACCGCTTTGGTCAGGCCGCCCAGCAAATCGCGATGCGGGCCAACGTCCATGACGTTCCAGTTCCAGGCATACTTCGATGGCCAGAGCGTATAGCCTTCGTGGTGTTTGGCAGTCAGCACGACGTATTTAGCCCCCGACCGTTCAAAGAGCGTTGCCCACTCGTCGGGCTTGAAGAGTTCTGCTTTGAAGTCGCGGGCCAAATCCTGATAGGTGGTACCCGGAGCGTAATTCTGCTTATGAAACTCCTCAAAAAAGTGCTGCGTTTTGCCCCCGTCGTAGAGCCGTCGCCAGTAATGTTCGGCATAGCGGTCATAGATGCCCACGCTATCGCGAACGGTAGGGCTATAAGCCGGGACCGAATACACGCCCCAGTGGACGAAAATACCAAATTTAGCATCTTCAAACCAACCGGGGACGGGTCTGGCATCGAGTGATGACCAGGTAGGCTGGTATGATTTTTGCCCAAAACTCAGGGAAGAAAGGCTCGTCAGCAGCGTAAACAGAAGGAATTTTTTCATGGTTTAGGACGGATCAAGGACTATTTTTTACTGATAAGTTTGGCTACAACGCCCGGTCCAGATGCACATAGCCACCATCGACGTGTATCAGTTGCCCGGTGGTGTGGCTCGACCGTTCCGACAGCAGAAACAGGACCATACTGGCAATTTCTTCGGCAGTGCTCATGCGCTGTTCGAGGGGGATTTTGGCGATAATCTGCTGCAACTGCTTCTCCGGGTCGGCAAAGGTTTGAATCCAGTTGGCGTAGAGGGGTGTGTAGCACTCGGCCACAATCACTGCATTGACCCGGATGCGGTAAGGAAGCAGTTCAACGGCCCATTCGCGGGTGAGCGCGTTACGCCCTCCGTTGGCTGCGGCATAGCCCGATGTGTTTCCCTGGCCGGTTTCCGCCGTTTTGGAGCCGATGTTCACAATCGACCCTTTAGCGGCTTTCAGATAAGGCAGGGCGTGTTGTGCCATCAGATAGTAATGCACCAGGTTTTTATGCAGCGAAGCCACAAACCCGTCGTAACTCCCGTGTTCCAGCCCAACCCCGTCATTTACTCCCGCATTGTTGACCAGTCCGTCTATACGCCCGAACTGCCTGACCACCTCCTCAACGGCCCGCCTGCAGTCGGCGGAGGCAGACAGTTCGGCCACCACCGCAAACCCGTTGCCGCCGATGCTGGCTAACGTCAGGTTGTTGTCGGCTTCGTTGCGTCCGATGATAACGGGGATTGCCCCTTCGGCGGCCAGCATCTGCACAATGCCCTCGCCAATGCCTTTGGCTCCGCCCGTTACGATAATGACTTTATTCTCTAAATGAAGATGCATCTGTTTTGGGTAAGTATGCCGGTAAATCAGTCGTCAATTGTCGTTATAGAATCAATAAATAAGAAAGCGTTCACGCAACCGGTGAGGCTTTGCTGAAACCAACCTAAATTAAAAAGTTATACTGAAGAGCTGTAGGCCACCACCGATTGCCGGGCATGCCCCAGCCCGTCGATACCGAGTTCAACCTGGTCGCCGGGTTGCAGGTAGCGGGGCGGTTTCAGGCCCAGCCCTACACCGGGCGGAGTACCGGTCGAGATGATGTCGCCCGGCAGCAGGGTCATAAACCGGCTGACGTAGGCAATCAACTGGGGCACCTTGAAAATCATGGTTTGGGTGTTGCCGTCCTGCCTGGTTTGCCCGTTCACGGTCAGCCACAGCCGCAGGTTGTCGACATCGCCAATTTCGTCGGGCGTGACTAACCAGGGGCCAATGGGCGCGAAGGTGTCGCAGCCCTTACCCTTGTCCCAGGTGCCGCCCCGCTCCAGCTGGTATTCCCGTTCCGAAACGTCATTATGGAGACAATAGCCCGCAATGTGTTTGGGTGCATCGGCTTCAGCAACGTAACTGGCCCGTTTCCTGATCACAACAGCCAACTCTACTTCCCAGTCGGTTTTAGTCGAATCGGGCGGGATAACAATCACATCGTTGGGGCCGCAGAGGGCCGACGTTGCTTTCAGGAAAACGACGGGTTCGGTGGGAATAGCCGCGCCGGTTTCGCGGGCATGGTCTTCGTAATTTAGACCGATGCACACGATTTTGGACGGACGGGCCACCGGGCACCCCAGCCGGGTATCGGGCGAAACAACGGGCAGTATGCCGTTGGTGATGCCGGGCCGTTCCAGGTGATGCCGTAGCCGCTCCAAGCCATCACCCGCAAAGAAATCATCGGTATAATCCGGCACAATGGCCGATACATCCAGCCAGGTGTTTTCCAGAATAATGCCCGGCTTTTCGGCTCCCGGTTCGCCAAATCGAATCAGTTTCATGGGTGCTGTCAGGTGTTTAATTTACTGAATCCGCCATCCAGCGGGTAATCGCAGCCGGTGATAAAGCCCGCTTCGTCCGAACACAGGTACAAGGCCAGCATGGCTACTTCGTCGGGGGTACCCATCCGACCGATGGGCTGACTTTGGGCCAGCTTGTCGAACATTTCGGCGCGGGTATCGGGGTAATTTTCCGTCAGAAAGCCATCGACAAAGGGTGTGTGAATCCGGGCCGGCGAAATACTGTTGCATCGAATCCTGTCGGCCATATAGTCCCGCGCTACCGATAGCGTCATGGCCTGTACGGCTCCTTTGCTCATGGAATAGGCAAAGCGGTCGGGAATGCCGACCAGGGCCGCTACCGACGACATATTCAGGATGACCCCGCCCCCCCGGTGCTGCATGAGCGGCACGGCGGCAAACAGGCAGTTTTACACGCCCTTCACGTTCACGCTCAGGATTCGTTCTACATCGGCTTCGGTTGTAGCATCGAGTCGCCCAACGTGGGCAATCCCGGCGTTATTGACCAGAATGTCCACGTTCTTAACTTTTCGGAAAACGTTCAGCACCGGGATTTGCTGGCTTACGTCGCAGGTGTGGGCATACGCCCGGCCACCCGCCTGGGCAATGCTGGCAACGACCGCTTCGGCGGCTGTAGCATTCCGTTCCAAAATATGCACGGCTGCTCCCTGCCGGGCAAATAGCTGTGCAATGGCCTGGCCAATGCCGCTGCCGCCCCCCGTGATAATAGCTGTTTTATTGGCTAAGGATAACATAAATGGTGAGGGTTATTTGGCTATTGGTGTAAGGGATTTATCAGTCAGGCAAACGTCTGTTTACAGATTTACGCCCCGCTGCCAAGGGATAAAATCATTTTGGCCCAGGCACTCAGATTTGGTGTGGATAGAACCGGAAGCTACGTCAATTAGCCAGCGGAGAAGCCTACTGCCAGTTTGCACAATGGTTTCTTCACCCGCTACGATCAGCCCCGCATCGAAGTCGATGATGTCGGGCATCCGGGTGGACAGCCGGGTGTTGGTTGCTATTTTGGCGGTGGGCGTGATGGGGTTGCCGGTGGGGGTTCCCAGGCCCGTTGTGAACACAATCAGGGTAGCTCCCGAAGCGGCCATGCCGGTGGTGGCCAGCACGTCATTGCCTGGGGTACACAGCAGGTGCAACCCCGACCGGCTAGGAAGTTCAGTGTAATCGAGTACTCCGGCAATGGGTGCGTTGCCCCCTTTTCTGGCCGCCCCCGCCGACTTGATGGCATCGGTAATCAGTCCGTCTTTAATGTTGCCCACTGACGGATTCATGTCGAATCCTGCGCCAACGGCTTCGGCCTGCCGGGCGTAATCGGCCATGAGCCGCACGAAGGTTTCGGCATCGGCGAGGTTTTCGCAACGGTCAATCAGTTCCTGCTCCACCCCGCAGAGTTCGGGGAATTCGGCCAGGAGCGTGGTTCCGCCCACCGTCACCAGCACATCGGACAGATAACCCAGGGCGGGATTGGCCGATATACCTGAAAAACCATCCGAACCTCCGCATTTAAGCCCGACGGTCAGCTTGCTCAACGGCGCGGGTTGACGGGTAAACTGATTGATGGTAATGAGTCCGGCAAAGGTTTGCCGGATGGCTTCGGAGAGCATGGCGGCTTCGGTGCCGTAGGTTTGCTGGTCGAAGTACAGCAGGGGCCGGTCGAAGGCGGGGTTACGTTGGTGTATTTCGGCCCGCAGTCCCTCTATCTGTGATTTCTGGCAACCCAGACTTAGTACCGTTACTCCGGCTACGTTGGGATTGACAATGAATCCGGCTAGCAGGGCACATAGCCGGTCGGCATCGGCATTGGTCCCTCCACAACCCATTTCGTGGGTCAGAAACCGGATGCCATCTACGTTGGGAAACAAAGCCGATGTGCGCGGGACTTCGGCATTCGTAGCTTCCTCTGACACCGAAGCAACTTCTTGAGCATACGTACCCGTCCGTCGATAGGTCGTCGCCAGATTCCGTACCTGCTGGCGGTAGGTTTCGGGCTGTCCGTAGCCAAGTTCGCGCTCAAAAGCGTCCTGCATCATCTGGATATTGCGGTTTTCGCAAAACACCAGCGGCACCACAAGCCAGTAATTCCGTGTACCAACGCTACCATCCGACCGAACGTACCCGTTGAACGTCAGCGATTCCCAGGCCGACACATCGGGGGCGGTCCAGACATAGGATTTTCGCTTTTGCAGGGTGTACGGCTCGGCTTCGTGGCGGAGGTTGAAGGTAGTAAGGGTCTCGCCGGGGGCAATGGGGCGGGTGGCTTTCCCCACTAGCACCCCATACATAAACACTGGGTCGCCAGGGGCAAGCTGGGTCAGGGTAAACTTGTGTTTGGCCGACACTGGGCCGGACAGCTGTACGGTTTGATTCTGATGGAAAATGACCTCGCCCGCTGGCAAATCCTGTAGGGCCACCAGCACGTTATCGGCGGGGTGAATGTGGAGAAATAGATGTCGGGTCTGGGTCAGCATGGATTTATAGCGGTATGGGCCAGTAAAAAGACGGTAAGGCTCCGCGCCCCGTGCGCTCCAATGACCAGAGATTGTTCGATGTCTGCGGTTTTGGATGGTCCGGCAATGAACACACCATAGCTAAACGGGTTGCCCGACAGTCGCTGATAGGCTTCGTGCAGGGTGGGTACCAGCGCGGATTCGTCCAGCAGCAACGCCAAATGATCACAAATGAACGGCAGGGCGCGGTGCGGCAACGTTGTGTCATCGAGCCAGATGGCCCCGTTCTCAGCCACCCCAAACTCACCCCGCAGTACGGCCAGGTCAACCGTTTCGAGGTCGTGTCCGGTGGCGGTTCGGACGTGTCTGAATTCGCCGTATTTCAGTTCGGGCAGGGTATGAATGATCCGGTTCGGCCTCGGGAACCAGGTTTCTATATACTGCTGAACGGCCTGAATACCCGCTACCCGGACTACCAGACCGCCAATGGTCTCGACGCAGGTAATGAAGGTTTCCGCAACGTGCGCCCCAGCATAAACTTCCGGCAGGACGGGTAACGACCCACCTGGGGGCTGGCTGTGGGTAACGGCCTGTAAGATATGTTCACGGCTGTTCATAAGCGTCGGCGGGTTTGGTTATACCAGTCACCAAAACTCTGCGCGGGCGGCTGGGGCATCTCTCGACCTTTATACCAGGGATTCAACTGGTTGCTGACGGCTCCCGGCCAGTATCGCATCAACCTGCGACCCGCCCGGCCCGCCACGCGGTACACCAGCGGGTGAGCCAGCACCCAGCCCATTAGCTTCATCGATAGCGTTTTAGGCAGAGGAGCCAGTCCTTCGGCGGTCAGCGTCTGCCGCCAGTGCCAAAGCTGATCGTGGATGTCGATTTTAACGGGACACACGTTGGAGCAACTACCGCACAGCGTACTGGCAAAAGGCAGGTCGGCGTTTTTCCGCATATCAAGGTTGGGGGCCAGAATGGAGCCAATGGGTCCGGCTACGGCGTTATGGTAGCTGTGGCCCCCGCTGCGCCGATAAACCGGGCAGGTGTTGAAACAGGCCCCGCAGCGGATGCACTTAAGCGAATTGCGGAAGTGCGTGCGCCCCAACTGGGTACTCCTTCCATTGTCGACCAGCACCAGGTGCATGACTTTTCCCGGAGCAGGTCGTCGGAAATGGCTGGAATAAGTGGTGATGGGCTGACCCGTTGCCGAGCGGGTCAGCAGCCGCAGAAATACGCCGAGGTGTTCCTGCTGGGGAATCACCTTTTCGATGCCCATGCAGGCAATGTGTACGTCGGCTAAGTGGGCACCGAGGTCGGCGTTGCCTTCGTTGGTGCAGACCACGAATCCGCCTGTTTCGGCAACGGCAAAATTGACCCCAGTGATAGCAATTTGCGCGGCCATGAACCGCTCGCGCAGATGCGTTCGGGCGGCTTCGGTCAGGTACTGCGGGTCATGGTTGCCCGCTTCGGTTCCCAGATGCTGATGGAAAGTATCACTCACGTCGGATTTACGCAGGTGAATAGCGGGCAGCACGATATGACTCGGCGACTCCTGCCGGAGCTGTACAATCCGCTCGCCCAAATCAGTATCGACCAGGTCAACGCCCTGTTCGGTCAGAAACTCATTCAGGTGGCATTCTTCGGTCAGCATCGACTTGCTTTTGACCACCTTTGGCCGGGCTGAAGGGCTGTGCTGCTGAATCAAATCCAGCACAATCCGGTTGTGTTCGGCGGCATCAGTGGCCCAGTGTACGGTAATGCCGTTGGCCGTTGCCTGCCGCTCGAAATTGGTCAATAACGTGCTGAGGTTGGCCAGCGCATAGTCTTTGATGCCCGATGCCAGGTCGCGCAGGCTCTCCCATTCGGGCAGGGTATGGGCGGCTTTGTCGCGTTTTTGCCGCACGAACCAAAGCGTCTGGTCATGCCAGTCGGTGCGGGCTTCGTCAGCAATGAACTGCCGGGCGGCCTGGTCGTGGGGAACAACGGGTTTACTCATGCCGGTATGGTGTTTGGTTGATGGAGCGGGAGCGGGCAGGCTTCGTTAAGCAGTTGGGCCAGATGCAGTACCCGCACCGGTGATACCTGCCGCCGGAGAATTCCTTCGAGGTGCATCAGGCACGACATATCGCCCCCCAGAATGGCATCGACCTTGTTAGCCAGATGTTCGGCAAGGCGGTCTTTGCCCATTTTTACCGACAGGGTTTCCTGCGTCACGCAGAACGTTCCCCCAAAACCGCAGCACTCATCGGGCCGGGTGGGTTGGCAAACCGTTAGCCCGTTTATCAGGTTCAGCAGGATTTCCACTTTGGAAAACGTAGGTTCGTTGCGTTCCGACATCGAAGCCAGCCGCAACCCCCGCTGCCCGTGACAACTCTGGTGCAGACCCACCCGGAGCGGCTTTTCGAGCGTACCAAACCGATTCGGTTGGTGCTGAACCTGGAGCCTATCGGTCAGGAATTCGCTCAGTTCCCACACCCGCCCCTGGATACCCGCGTTATGTTCGCGCAGGTGCAACACGCACGACCCGGACGGGCAAACGATATGGTCGAAGCCGCCGAATTGCCGGGCCATGTTACGGTCGCAGCCCGCCGACTGACTTGCGAAACCCGAATTAGCCATCGGTTGCCCACAGCAGGTCTGGTTGCGGGGAACCACCACTTCGCAACCCAACTTCTCCAGTAGTTCGAGGGTAGCGATAGCCACCGCCGGGTAAAACTGGTCGACATAACAGGGTATAAACAGAGCTACGTGCATGAGGTCAGTGAGTAACGGCTTCAATTTGAGTCAGCCGCTAAACGGGCGGTGGTACGTAGGGCGAAAAATAAAACCGGTATAAAACACAGGGCAGGTACGATGTAGGCCATTTGAATCGAACTGATGTCTGAGATCCGGCCCATCAGCAGGGGAAATAACGCACCCCCCGCAATGGCCATGATGAGCAGCGACGACCCCACTTTGGTTTGCGCTCCCAGCCCGTAAATACCGAGCGAGAAAATGGTGGGGAACATAATGGACATGAAAAATTCAACTCCCACCAGGGCGTACACGGCGGCCATTCCCCGAACCGCTACCGCCACCAGCAACAACCCAACGCAGCCCACGGTGTAGAAACCCAGCAGCCGATGCGGGGCAATCGTTCGCATGAGGGCCGTCCCGATAAAGCGACCCACCATAAAGCCCACCAGCGCAATGGAGAGGTAAAGGGCCCCCGTCTTTTCGGGGATGGCCGCTACGGTACCGGCAAACCGAATGAAGAAACTGGAAATGCAGACCTGAGCACCTACGTAAAAAAACTGAGCCGTAACGCCCATCATCAGGTTTTTCTGGCGAAAGATAGATTCTGTTCCGCCTTGTGTTCTAAGCGGAACGGGTTCGGCAATGTCAGGCAGTTTACTGCGGCTGATGAGCAGCGCTACAGCCAGCACAATTGCGCCAATCAGAAGATAAGGCAGTTTGACGCTGGCGGCTTCGTGGGTCAGGTAGGTATTCAGTTCATCGGGCGACATGGCCTGCTGGCGGGCCACTGTCAGCACGTTGCCCGACAAAATAACCGTTCCGCCGATAAACGGAGCCAGGGTGGCGGCTAGTCCATTGAAGGATTGAGCAAGGTTGAGTCGCTGGGTGGCCGAGGCCGGTTGGCCGAGAGCCGTTACGTAGGGATTGGCGGCTGTTTCCAGAAAGGTCAGCCCACTGGCCAGCACAAACAGCGCTACCAGAAACAGGCCGTACAAACGGAAGTCGGCGGCTGGATAGAATAGAAACGCGCCTATTGCAAACAGGCATAAACCCGTCAGAATGCCTGTTTTATAGCCAAATCGCTTCATAAACAGGCCAGCGGGTAATGCTGTGACAAAATAACCAATGAAAAAAGCTGAATCGACGAAGGCCGACTGGAGGTCGGTAAGCTGGCAGGCTTTTTTGAGGTGCGGAATCAGGATCGGGTTCAGGTTATGGGCAAATCCCCATAAAAAGAACAGACTCGTCATCAGGATAAAGGGAAAACGGTAGCGCGTCGGGTTAGACATAGTTGACTCGTTGAAACAGCATACAAATTAATTGTATAACGTAATCGAGTAATTTTATCAGATTATCCAGTTTTACCATTATGTTAGCTAATTTACGTTCATAGTTCCTTTGTCGTAGCTGATTCATTGGTATGAAACCCCAACTTCTGCGCGTACCTATCATCTCCGAGCAGTCATTTAGTGTGCGCCGGGATGTAGTGCTGCACTTTTACAACCGCTGGCATTACCATCCCGAAATCGAACTGGTACATATCGAACACGGCAGCGGCACACAGTTCGTAGGCGATAGCATCCAGCACTTTCAGCCGGGCGACGTGCTGCTGGTGGGCGCGAACCTACCCCACTATTGGCGATGCGACCAAGAGTACTTTGAAAACCGGGAGGGGTTGCTGGCTCAGGCCACAGTCGTGCATTTTCGAGCCGATTTCTGGGGAGACACCTTCCTGCAACTCCCCGAAAACCGACCTGTCGTTCGCCTGCTGGAGCGGGCCAGACAGGGTATCCGGTTGCTGGGGTCAACGCGGGAGCAGATCAAAAACAGAATGGCCCAACTGCTCACCGAACAGGGTACGGCGCGGTTGGTATCGTTGATTCAGATACTTTCGTTGCTGGCTGAGGCCCCTGACCTGCCTCTGCTTTCGGCTCAAAACTATCCCATCCATTTCGATGAAGCCGATACTGACCGCATCAATCTGATTTATGCCTATTCGCTGGCTCACTTCCAGCGGAAGATTTCCTTGAATGAAATTGCGGCTGTGGCCGCTATGAGTCCGAACTCGTTTTGCCGTTATTTTAAATCGCGGAGCCGCAAATCATTTTCGCAATTTTTGCTTGAACTCCGGGTGCAGCACGCCTGTAAACTGCTGATTGAAGGTCGATTGAGTATTGCTATGGTTTGTAATGAAAGCGGTTTCAACCAGTTTTCGGGCTTCAATAAGTACTTTAAACTCATCACTGGCAAAAGCCCGATGCAGTACCAGAGGACGTTCGCGAAGTAGTGTAAACTCGAAGAACTCCACTATTTCACCAGAGAATCGGCGGTATTCAATATGCCCGCTTCGGTTTCGGTCAGTAAATCACCTTCAAACGTGTCAACCGGCGTGTAACTGCTCTCATGCACGCTGATTAGTCTTCAGACCCACCACAAATACCCTCCTTATTTAGGCGAGGAGAGTGTTACCGGCCCAAATAGCCCAAATTTACTGTCCTTTGGGGGGCGGGTTTGCTAACTGACCATTCCCAGGTTTTTAATTTCTCTGATTGCGTTATAACCACCTGCCTTGGCAAATTCGAGAAATTTGCGGGATGCCTATCGCTGGTAAAGCTGGTAATATCGGTTTAGAAGTGTACGCAATCGTGGGTAGTATGTCGGGTTGACAAAAGTGTTCAAGCTCAGGAGTCTGCCTGAGGTGTAAGGTAATCATAAGGTTCGGCGACGGCCCTGAACATCCGAAATCTGAATTGTTTTAGCCTTTCCCGATGGTATCAGCACTCGAGATGACTGCGAGAGGTAGCCGTTTCCCCAGTAGAACTCCGTTTTTCTCGTTTTACCATTCGGCAGCGTTGTTAGCGCATAGGCATCGGTTGGATTAAGCTTTATAGGAAGTTCAGGCTGTTTATAAGCCGATTTTAACAGGCGAAGGCTATCCCGATTCTGGGTGACAATGTATAGTGGCTGTCCTCCTGCCAGGCTCAATATGGCCAGAGCCTTGGCATCTTTATCAGCCACAAAACCACTCTTGCTTGCCCCAACAGCAGTAAACGTTCCTGTACCATTACCAAGCAGGCAGGTACCTATCCCCGCATCATACCAGCCTGTGAGGGGTTCTGTTCCGTAATCATTGCCAACGCTCAGCAAATCGAGATTGCCGTCCCTATTCAGGTCGGTAACCTGCATACCCAGCATAGGAGACAACTGGGCCTCTAGGGGAAGGGTCGTCATCGTGAATGAACCATTTCCCTTGTTTTCAATGTAGGAGGAAGCCAGGTTGGTCGCTTTGAAAACAAGCGCATCTTTTAGCTGGTCGGGCGAAAACATATCGGTAATTGTCGCGTTTCCGTAATCGCTATAATGGCGGAATTGCCGACGCATGCCCACTATTTGCGTGTTCAGGGTTTCCCGTGGATGGACCGGGTATTCTTTGCCCTGGATAAATCGACAGAGAATGGGATCAATACGTCCGTTGTCGTCGAAATCTTTAGCATACAGACATACCGGCTCTTCAGGCGACGCTTTATAGCGCGAGTTAAGCCCCAGGTTTCCGGCTACGTAGTCAATATCGCCGTCGTTATCAAAATCACCACCGACAACAGCATTCCACCACCCTACCGAGTTGTCCAGCACAGTAGATTGTTTACCCAGCACCTTACCCTGCGTATTTTTATAGAATGTGATTGGCATAAATTCACCCACTACAACTAAATCCACCCAGCCGTCATTATCGTAATCACTCCATAGGGCACTGGTAATCATACCGGCATGCCGGAGGGCGGGAGCCACCCGGTCGGTCACATCCGAAAAATGGCCTTTCCCATCATTTTTGAGCAGGTAACTGGCAGGTGCTGTCGGATACTGGTTTGGAACGATGCGCCCTCCTATGAACAAGTCCAGGTCACCATCTTTATCAAAGTCGTTGGCAACCACGCAGCTACCACTGGCCGAAATAAGCGGTAAGGCTGTTGAATCCAGCTGAAATAGCCCTTTCCCCGCGTTTCGGTACAACCGGTTCTGATAGGCTTTGGTATCTGATCCAAACTCGCTGCTTCCGCTGACGCAGTACAAGTCCAGATCCCCATCGTTATCTGCGTCGAACAGCAGCATACCCATATCCTCCTGCACTTTGGTAGGTAAGCTGCCAGCAGAGAACGTCTGATTGGGGCGCTGATAAAACAACGCAGCCGGATTTCCGGCGGAGCCGCTCAGAACAAAATCGTCCAGCCCATCGCCATTCACATCGCCCACCGCAATACCGGGGCCCGCCTGAGAATATTTCCGGTTCAGCAGACTGGTCCATTTAAAGTCGACGAAGTCAAGTTCAGTCTGTTGGTAAGGAGGTACGGTGCCAGCCGGCACCTCAGTGAATAGGGTGGGTACATGGGTGGCGATTGGTTTAGTATCGAGCCTGGCTTGCCGGTCGTACAGGGTAAGTGTCTGATTTGTACTAACCTTCTTTAGTTTTTGTACTTTCTGTCCCGGCCAGGTTATAGTCAGGGAGTCGATGAGGGTCTGACTCCCAAGTCCGAAATGAATGAATGGCTCAACCGTTGAGTTATAGCCCCGCTGTATGGCTTGTTCGGCGTATTGCTGTTGCCCTTTGGACCAGATAGTTACCTTTGCGCCAATCCCAGCCGGGTTTCCTTTCGGCCCAGCCAGCTTGATTCGGATGTAATTCGTTGCCGGTTTATTCACTGCGTCCTGCACGTGATTCTCATACAGTAATGCTTCACTGTTGAGAGCACTCATGACCAAATCCAGGTCGCCATCATTATCCAGGTCGGCATAGGCGGCTCCATTTGTAACCGAGTGCTGGCTGATACCCCACTCAGCTGCCACGTTGGTAAATACCAGGTTTCCTTTATTTTGAAACAGAAAGTCAGGCTTGTCAATAGGGGCTAACTGATTGGCCGCTTCAATTATACTGCGGAGTCTGGCTTTTTTAGTACCAAACATGGAGGCATCTTTTGTGTAAATGCCAAAATCAAGGTTGGTAATGTCTTTTGGATAACCATTCGTGATTAAAATATCACGTTTACCGTCGTTATCAAAGTCAGCCAATAATGTACTCCAACTCCAGTCAGTTGCCTCAATTCCCGCTAATTGTCCTACGTCGCTGAACGTTGGTACATCGCTGGCCAGGGCACCGTTATTCAACTGTAGGGCGTTGCGAACGTATTGAGGCTGATATTTTTTAGCCAGCGCAATCTGGAACTGATCGTAATTAATGTCTGAAAACATTGATTTCTGACGCAGATTATCGTCTGGTAACATATCTACTGCCACAATATCATTTAAACCATCGTTGTTCAGATCGGCCATATCGACCCCCATTCCATTTTGTTCCTGGTGTTTGAGCGCCTTATTGATTTTATTGGTGAAAGTGCCATCCCGATTGTTGATGTACATCAAATCGTTCGACAGGAAATCATTGGTAACGTAGAGATCGGGGTAGCCATCCTGATTGATATCGTTCGTGACAACTCCCAGTCCCCAGCCTTCAGCGTTAATACCAGCCTGCCGGGACACATCCGTAAACCGGGGCAGGGCATTGCCTTGAAGTCCGTCGTTGCGAAATAACTTATCGACACTCCGTCCAGTACCATCCGTTTTTTGCCCGACTGCCACGCTTCGGATATAATCTTCTATACCATTGGTTACCAGGTACATATCCAGATCGCCGTCCAGATCGTAATCGAGGAAGGCCGCCTGTGTTGAATAACTCGGATCGGCCAGTCCCACTTCGGCCGCTGCCTCGATAAACGTAGGAGTACCGTTTTTATCCGGGCCATTGTTGATGTAGAGCAGGTTAGGTACTGATTTGTTACGGTCGGGATGAATAGTGCATACGTAGATATCAAGCCAGCCATCCTGATTGATGTCAACCATAGACACACCGGTACACCAGGTTTTAGTACTGACTTTGGCGGGAATGGTTATGTCCTCAAAAGTCAGGTTGCCTTTATTAAGGTATAACTTCGACGAAACCATGTTCCCCGTGAAGAAAATATCTTGTAACCCGTCGTTATTGACGTCCCCTATACCAACGCCCCCCCCATTGTAGATGTATTCGAAGTTCAGTACATTCAGTCTGTTTGTTTCAGTAATCTTATTGGTGAACGTCAGATGTGAATCAGCCGAGGTTACCAGAGAAAATACCGGTCTGTCGGCGAAGTGGCAGGCTCCCGCCACCTGGGTAAGTAAGAGAACAAGGCCAGATAAACGCGCTACTTTCATGGAAAAGACAACAAACATGGGTTGTATATCCCCTCCGGATAACCGGAGGGGATAAATCGATTAGTAACCGGGATTTTGGTCCTTCTGGTCAATCTTTGAGTTATTATTGATTTCGCTCTGAGGGATTGGCAATAACTCATGTTTCCCCTTCTGAAAGTAAGAAATTGGCTCTTTGGTGAGTTTATTCTGTTTGCGCCAGCGTAGTATGTCCAGATTGCGAATTTGTTCGCCACTGAGTTCAACCCGTTTTTCGTGCATAATGGCGGCTAACACCTCCGCTTTGTTCGACACCGGAAATTTTGGCGTTGGATAATGGGGCATACCTACGCTTTTACGATCCCGGACCTGATTGATGTACGAAACGGCAGTTGTGGGAGACCCCACTTCATTCTCACATTCAGCCATCATCAATAATACTTCAGCATACCGGATAACCCGAAAATTGATACCCGACTGGCTGTTTTCCGCAGTAGCCTTGTAAATTTTCTGGTATTTCTTCCAGCTGATTTTGGGGTCGGCTCCCTGTACGTCCTTAAGTGTATCTTTACCATTGTTAAACAGATCTCCAACCTGATAAAAGGAATCCTGATAACGCGGATCGTCTTTGGTATCACCGGCTTTTTTCTTTTCAAACTCGGCGAGTAAGCCATTTGATGGAATCACATTCCGCCAGGCATTAGGGCCGTACTCCTGCCCACGTACCGTCACCTCCCCATTGACGCCGTTGCCATCACCACTCCAGTTTAAGCCACCAAATGCTTCGGTGAAGGCAATTTCCCAGACCGACTCCGAGTTGTATTCATTCTCCTCCCTAAAGTTTTCGATATAGCTATCCACGAGTTTATATTGATTGGATGCTATCACGGCGGCCAGTTGCTCTTTGGCCAGGTCGTAATTTCCCCGCTGCATATATACCCGGGCCAGCATGGCCTGAGCGGCACCCTTCGATACCCGGCCAACGTCTGTGTCGGCGTAAGCCGACTTCAGCGGTAAGCCCGCAATAGCTTCTTTCAGATCATTAATCACGAATTCATAAACCTGATCCTCAGTGGCTCTGGGCTGGCTTTCGTCGGGTGATGTTGAGTAGGTTTTATAAAGAGGGACGCCCCCCCAAAGCGATGCCAGTTCATAGTACGACCAGGCCCGGTGAAACTTCGCTTCGCCTAAAACACGATTTCGTAGTTCTTCAGTGATACCTTGTTTGACGCCCGGTGCGAAACTAATTACAACATTGGCGCGGTGGATGACCCGGTAGAGCCCCTGCCATACATCCGTGGCCACCTGATTCGACGCATCCTGGGTACCATTGATGAGCTGCGCCCGCTGAATTTCGAGCTGCGCTCCGCCCGGCTGCATGTCATCGCCCCGTAGATCGTGAATAAAGAAATATTCCCGTGCGTACAGGTTTAACCCCTGCCAGCCTGCATAAACTGCGTTGACACCCGTAACCAGTTCGGCCCCGGTAGTGAAGTATGTTTCGGTCGATAATTGGGTAGGATTTACTTTCTCCAGAATGCTGTCATTACAGGAAAGAGTAAGGGTAACTAAGCTAATTGATAAGAATTTGAGTGCGTATCTGTTCATGTCTTTGCAGGAATTTACGGAAGACGATTAGTCGAGTGGTTGATTATTAAAACCCAATCTGAAGGCCGGCCATGATTGTTCTGGCCTGTGGAAACTGACCATAGTCAATGCCGGTGGTCAGCGAAGAGCCACCAAAGGAGCCTATCTCCGGGTCGTAGCCACTCTTATAGCCTGTAATGGTCAGTAAGTTTGTGGTGGAGATATAGACCCGGGCTTTTGAGATAAAGGGCGTTCCCTTCGAGCTGATCCAGTTTGCTGGCAGAGCGTAACCCAACGTCAGGTTCTTCACCCGCAAATACGAGCCACTTTCAATGAACCGACTCGATGCCCGCGCATTGTGGTTTGGGTCTCCTGCCACGGCCCGTGGCACGTCCGTAACCTGTCCTTCCTTCACCCAGCGATCCAGTACCGCCGTGCCGGCATTGAACAGGCGGGTCATTCCCTCCAGATTATATTTTACAGTGCTGTAAATCTGGTTGCCCTGCACGCCCTGCACAAACAAAGTCAGATCCAGGCCCTTCCATTTGGCCGAGAAATTGGTTCCATAGGTGAACTTGGGCAGAAAATGGCCAATTTTAGTTTTGTCACTCGGGTCAATTTTCCCATCCCCATTGACATCGACAAATCGAATATCACCGGGTTTGGGCGAGTCTTTATCCGCTACGACATCGGTATATTTTGCTTTCCAGGCATCTACCTCGCCCTGGTTCTGAAAAATTCCGGCAGTCTGGTAGCCATAGAAATAAGCAATTGGTTGCCCAACTTCCGTTTTAGTGAGGTTATCTCCGTACCAGTCTCCCCCAAAAATGGTATTGCCTTCATCGCCCAGGGAGATAACTTTATTACGAACGACGCTTATATTACCATTCAGTTGCCAGGTTAAGCTCCCTTTGGTTGACTGGTAGCCAGCCTGTAATTCAATTCCCCGATTCTGAACGGAACCGACGTTGGAGAGCGGTGCTTCATCATAACCCATTGATATTGGAATGGGGCGATTGAGCACCATATCGCGAGTCAGGTTATTAAAATAGTCAACCGAAAAGGAAAGCCGACCATTCAACAGTGAAGCATCGATACCCAGATTAGTCATCGCAACACTTTCCCACTTCAGGTCTTTATTGGCTAGCTTCCGAATGGTATATCCTTGACTTTCAACGGAAGTGGTTTTGTCGAATTCGTAGTAGGGATCGCTTGACAGGGTGGCCTGATACCCGTAATCGCCAATGTTATTATTGCCTACTAATCCATAACTACCGCGCAGTTTGAGTTCCGAGATAGCAGTAAATCCTTTCATGAATTTTTCTTCACTGATTCGCCAACCTGCCGAAGCCGCCGGAAAGTTGCCCCATTTTTTACCGGGGGCATATTTCGATGAGCCATCCCGGCGGAATGAAAGCCCCAGCAGGTATTTATTCGCATACTCGTAGTTAAGGCGACCCACGTAGGAGATGATTGCCGATTCAACTCGGCCCGCTCCAATACGAGGACTACTTAAGTTGGTAGGCTCCACAATCAGATTAGTAATTGAGTTGGTGCCCCCCACATTAATACCTGAGTATACGGCAGTCTGCTTTTCGGCCACTGCAATAGCATTAATAGCGTGTTTACCAAAGCTCTTGATATAGGTTAGCTGGTTGGTCAGAATCGGCGTAATAGACTGTCCTCTGTCCTGGGAAATACTCGCGTAATTGATGGAGGCAAAGCCACCCGGTCCACTGTCATAACTTGGGTTATCACCCCGGCCAATGGAATTGTAAATATTGACTCCGCCCTGAAAACGATATTTCAAACCGGCAAACAGGTCGACATCAATATAAAACGTGCTAAACACCGAATTCGACTCCTGGGTATTGCTGTTAAGCAGTGCGTTGCGTACAGGATTGGCTGGATCGGTCCCGTCAACGTTTTTAGAACCTTCAAAGCCCCCCAGGTTATTAGGATTATACACGGGCAGGTAAGGCAGGGTATTAATGATAGTCCGAATCTGGGTTCCAATGGCTCCTCCGTTCTGTTCTACCCGTCGGTTGTCATAGGCCAGGTAAAGGGTTTGACCCAGGCTCACCCGCTTTCCGAGTTTATGATCTGAGTTAAGCCGAATGTTTCCCCGTTTGTAATTTGTTCCGATCATTATACCATCCTGGCTAAAAAAGCCCCCGGACAGATAAAATTTCGACACGTCATTCCCCCCCGAAATTTCAAGCCGGTGCTGTTGAATAGCCGCGTTACGGAACATCTCCTTCTGCCAATCGGTCTCGGTTTGCCGAAATGTTTGGGTAGATCCGGGATAAATAGGTTGATCTAACCCATTTTGCCAGCGTTGCGGCAGGCTGGACCCGGCGGGTTTACCGTTGTACACATCTCCATTGTTTAACAGATCCGTTCCATAAGCAATGTATTGATCCCGGTTAAGGAGAGAAAGTTTTCGCCAGGGACTCTGAACGCCAACATAAGAATCAACGGTAACGCTTAGTTTCTTAGAGTTCGAGCGTTTTGTGGTTATCAGAATAACTCCGTTGGCGGCCCGTGAGCCGTAAATAGCGGCTGCGCTAGCGTCTTTTAAAACTTCGATTGACTGAACATCTTTAGGATCGACGTTTGACCCGTCGCCCACGGGCACCCCATCTACGACGTATAGGGGATTGGCATTGTTCACGGTCCCAACGCCCCTGATACGAATAATGGGCGCTTCACCAGGTGCTCCATTGTTGGTTACGGTTACCCCGGCTGCCCGGCCCTGGAGCGACTGGGAGATGTTGGAAACCGGTAAAGCACTGATTTCCTTGTCCGAAACTGAAGCAATGGCCCCTGTAATTGACGATTTGCGCTGCGTACCGTAGCCCACTACCACTACTTCATCCAGGGAGTTCGTGTCTGGCGCAAGAGTAATGTCGATTATGGAACGGGTACCTACCAGAACCTCCTGTTTAACGTAGCCAACAAAGCTAAATGTTAGCGTTGCATTTTGATCGGGCACGGCAATTCGATAGTGGCCTTTTGCATCCGTTACTGCCCCGCGCTGCGTTCCTTTTACGAGTATATTAACTCCTGGAATACCTTCGCCGTTCTGATCGGTGATGGTGCCGGTAACAACCTCCTCCAGAAGGATGGATTCAGGGGCCGGGGTAAGTGGCTCTGAAAGCATATTCATACTGTCTGACCGCTGACTCAGCACAATATCATTTCCTACCAGCCGGTAGCTGATTAGTAGTGGTTTCAGCATTGATTCCAGCACATCGCCCAGGGGTTGGTTCTGAACGTTCACAGAAACGAGTCGTTCTGCCTGAATCAATTTGGGGCTATACACAAATCGGATGTCCGCTTTAGTCTCAATTGCCGATAAAACGGCTTTTACCGGTTTATCCCCTAGTCGGAGTGAAATTCTTCGGTTGAGTACCTCCTGGCCAAAACCATCAAATGCATACGTCACACTTAAGGAGAAGGTAACGAGAAGCAGCTGTACGAGAGTCATTCTCATTATTTGGTAGTAAAAACCATGCGTCTGAAAGTTTTTTTTCATACTTTTATTTTGTTTTTGAATGATTTTAAACGGTTAGGCAAAAACACTCCCATTCATCCGATTTTTCGGGTGATCTATCGAGGGAAGCAAGTCAGTCGGATGTGGTGGAGCACGTCCGACTTTTTTACGCTATACGACGCTATTGATTGACGCGTCTTTCACTTTTTTGTCAGCTAATCAGGCCATAGGAAGTGGGTTTAGTTTAGAAATTCGTACACACTGTTTATCAGTTACAGCCACGACCGGAAAGGATAATCTGACCATCGGCAATTTTATACTGAGCATGGATAGCCTCACAAATCAGATCGAGTTTTTGGTATAAATCCTGGTTATTTAATGATGCGGTTAAATTGCAACTCGACAGCACTTCGGCGTTATATTCCATGTTCACCCCATAGGCTTCTTCCAATATTTTGAGTACTTGTGGGACCGGCGTTTCATTGAATTCAAATAGGTTCTTTTGAACGGTAGCTCTAACGATAACTGGTTTTTCGACCAGTGTCTTAATGAATTGTTCCCCGGCCCTCACGAATACAGCCCGCTGGTTCGGATTTAAAATCACCTCATCCGATAAGAACGTCTGGTCGGTTTGTGGGCCCCTCTTCCTAAACACAGTCACTTTACCCGTACTTACGGATACCGATATACTACTATCCTTGTCGTAAGCCTTTATGCGAAAACTGGTTCCCAGCACACGGGTAACTATTTTGCCTGTGTTGACCAGGAAGGGTTTGGCCGGATTTTTTACTACCTCGAAAAATGCCTCCCCAACCAGCGTTACTTCGCGCTTGTCCTGGTCAAATACAGCACTCACCCTTAAATCACTGTTCCGCTCCAGGGTGACCTTACTACCATCTGGCAGAGCAACGACCCGCCTATGGCTGACTGCCTGCGTTTGGGTTGGTAGCATCGTTATGCCACCGGAATGTGTACTGGGTAAAAACCGTTGCCATACACCATAACTGATGCCACAAAGCAGTACAACTGAAGCCACTATACGGAACCATGTACGCTGATAAACAGGTAAATGGCGGATTAGAACCCGGTCATCTAAAATTTGCTGGATAGCTTCCTCCATCTCGCGGGGATCGACTGATACCTCGTCTATTCGTATACTCAACACAATAAGGCGGGCCTGCTCGATGGTATTCTCCTGCTCGGGATGCGTGGTCAGCCAGGTTTGCCAGAAGTGGTCTTGCTCGGGTAGTGTCCCATACACCCACTTCCGGAAGTAAACGTCCTGAACGAAATCGTCTATAGTATATGAATGGTATTTTTTCATTAGTTGGACACGATTTTACGGCATCTCATGGATAAGAGATGCTTGGGTTAGAATAGTCCTGAAAAAAATTGAAAAAAATTATATATAAGGTAAGTACAGCATGAATACTACCATGCGCCAATGCCTGCGCAGCAACTTGAGAGCCTCATAAACCAAATTTACGGCCGAGTGCTGATTGATAGCCATAACCTGCGCAATGTCTTCATACGCAAGATCCTGGTAAAAGCGTAAGTAGATGGCTTCCCGCTGCCGTTTGGAGAGTTGCTGAAGATTGGAACGAAGTTTCAGCAGATTTTCGGCATTCGTTTCACTGTCAATAATATCAGATTCGATGGCGAACTGAACTTGAAAGTCGTACGATTCAGGCAGATCTTCAGACCCACGGGTGAGTCGCGAGCGCTGAACCTCTTTGTAAAGCTGGCGACGCAGGGACGTCAATAAATACGCTTTTATAGAACGGATTTCCTCCAGCCGTTCGCGACGGTTCCAGATATCGATAAAGAGATTATGCAGGCAATCTTTTACCAATTCCCGTTTCACACAGATTCGTAATCCATATTTCAACAAAAGGGGATAATGCGTATTTACCAAATCCGTGAATGCCCGACTGTCGCCCTGCTTAAAAGCCTCCCATACTGCATCTTCCTGAACATTTTCAGATGCCGGGACTGGCTGGTTGAGTTTAGTATCAACAAAGCTGGGCTTTTTCATAACTCAAATATAAGCCGAATCATACTTTATCAACGTACTATTATATTTTCTTCCCTGTTGATACTAGGGTTCTTTCTCCAACTGGATACTGTTAGCGAATTCAGGTTGGCAGTAAAAATCGTATTTTAGTCGTAGTTTAACCTGTATTAGCCATCTGCTTACACTTACAGACAATCAATTCAGTTCCTAACCAAACCGCTCATGCTGCCCTAGCCGCTTTCTCAAATGAGAATTCCTATCTACTGTTGCGGGACAAATCAGGAACCCTCTATAACGATACGCTATTTGCGGATCTTTTTCCACAACGAGGCCAACTCACTTTAGCTTACTGGTAATGAGCGTTAGTGACGCTCATGCAATTCGCCGAAGACCTCTCAGACAGAAAGCTGCCGATGCCGTTCGCAGCTGAATTGCCTGAACGTATATGTTAGAATTGAAACTGACCGACCCTGGCTTATACTTTAGTTTGCAGTCCGAATTTTGACTACGGTTTGTGGCCGGGGATGTTGAGGAACGCTTACTGAACGACCTACTGGTCACTTGTCAGGGACATCAATGGCTCAAAACGACCAGCAAACAACGGACCGATTCCACTTATCTAATGGCCCGCATCCGAGCCATGAACCGCTTAGAATGCGTGGTGGAGATGATGCAATTCACCTCAACCGATTAGCAGAATTGTTACCCAATTAGGTAGCACCCGATTTGCGCGCAGAATGAACCGAACACTTCGGCTCACGAGTCGATGAGTTTCATCTGCCTCACTCTCAGCAAAAATGACTGGGCTATACCTAACAAATCTGCCAGGATGGGCTCGAACTCTTGGATATGATCGAGCTGATTATTGTAAAGCCCCAGTTTACGTTAGCAATACGGGCTAATATAGGTCAGTCAAACCCTGAATGAAAGGCAAGCGCGCTGAAACCAATAATAAGCATGTCCGACATTTGTTCACAAGATGCACAAACTACATACAACAACCAATTCACTACAGCGAGAACCGCAATACTTATTGATGCGTGAGTAGACTTGTAATATTCGTATTTTGCACTTACTATGGCCAGCTACAAACAAACTGAATATGAGGTGCTACGCCGACGCTGTGCCGCTTTGGACCAGCTGGGCTGGAAACAGGTGGCTATCGCCCAAGCGTTGGGATTAACTCAAGGTTGGGTAAGTCGCACCTTGAGCAAATATCGTCAGAAGGGGCAGGACGCTTTAACTTGGCGTAAACCGCCCGGTGCTTCACCACGGCTAGCCAATGAGCAGTTAGTTCAGCTGGTTGTAGAGCTAAATAAAGGTGCTGAGTATCATGGTTTTCCGGGTCACATTTGGACCCGTCCTCGTGTCAATGAAGTGATCAAAAAACTCTTTGGGGTTAGTTATGACCCTTCACAAATAGGCCGTTTATTGAAGAAAGTAGAGTGGAGCCGTCAGAAACCGCAGCCCAAAGCGCGTCAACAGAATCCGCAACGGGTCGAGCAATGGCGAGCCGAACGGTTGCCCGAGCTTAAAAAAAGCCCAGACTGAAGGACGGGTGATTTTGTATGTCGATGAGTCTGCCTGTTATTTGTTGCCCATGCTAGGACTCACCTGGGCACCACGGGGGCAAACACCTGTGCTCCTGGAGCAGGCAGGTCGAGATCATCTAAGCTTAATTGCTGCGATTGCTCCCAATGGCCGCATTTATGTCGCTGGGCAGGACCATTCCTTCAGCGGGGAAGATATAGTATGGTTTCTGGGCAAGCTCTGTAGCCGCTATCGCAAGCGCGATTTGCTCATCATCTGGGATGGCGCTTCGATTCATAGCGGTGAAGCCGTTAAAACATTCCTAAAAGAGCGACCTGGACGGATTAATCTAGAACGTTTGCCCGCTTATAGTCCAGAGCTAAATCCTACGGAGTTAGTGTGGAACCAGATCAAACAGCGGCTGAAAAACCAAGTATTTCTTTCACTAGAAGACCTGAGCGTAACGGTTTTAGAGCAGCTTAGTCTATTAGAGAAGAATCGAAAACTGATTCAGGTCTTCTTCCAGAAGAAGGAAGTCGCCTTCTTTACGGGTTAATTCACGGATCAATAATTGCTTTCTAGTCTGGCATTTTACCCGCTTCGTTTAGTAGGGTTAGAAGAAATAAAAATTTCTTCGCATAGGCAAACGATTTTCCATTTTTACTGGATATAGTTTTGCATTTCATTTTTAAGTCTAAAAAGAAAATGACAAAATGAGAATTAGTAAAGATAGTATTGACAACATTATTCGTCAACAGAGGTTTAGCGGCAGTTGACACGTATTGGGGGCAGACTACATCCAACTCACCCCGCACATAACGGTCATGATGAATTAAAAAATGTAGCAGGTTTGGACGCTAACTTCCAGTACTAGCCTGGGTTGGCCATTGAAGATGGGAGTATGTCATGTTTCAGAAGTCTGCAAAAAAATATTCTGGAAAATTTAACAACTGTTTTAAAAATTTTAATCACAATGATAACAGCACTGACATCTACAAAGTCAAACTTTGCAGGAGATTTAAACATAAAAATTTTTAATTCAGGAGAAAATGCCATTTTTCCAGTCACATCAACCATCATTTATGGCGAAAAAGATGCCATTTTGATTGATGCTCAATTTCAAAAACAATACGTACTAGAACTAATTGAGGAAATAAACGCCTTAGGCAAAAACCTACTTGTGGTTTACATTTCGCACAGCGATCCCGATTATTATTTTGGTTTAGATGAAATAAAAAAAGCATTCCCAAACGCAAACATTGTTTCTTCAGCCCAAACTGCTTATCTTATTTCGGCTTCAAAAGATCAAAAATTTGCTATTTGGGAAGGGCAGCTAAAAAGTGATGCACCAACAGAAGTCATTACCCCCCAAGCTACCTCTTTATTGCCCGATTTGGAGGGAAATAAAATTGAAATTATCACTACAAAGAATGACCCTGCACACAGTTTTTTATGGATTTCATCTTCAAAAACAATTATAGGCGGCATTTCAGTAAATCTCGAAGGTTCCCATATTTGGATGGCTGACACCAATAATGTAGCAGCAATCGATGCCTGGATTGCTCAACTCGACAAGATGAAATCGCTTCATCCAGAAAAAGTAATTCCTTCACATTTTATTTATTATAACGATAGTCCAAAAAGTTTAGATTTTACAAAACAATATTTAGTTGATTACAAAAATGCAGCAGACAGCAGAAGTGGGGCAGAACTGGCTGTGGAGATGGAGAAAAAATACCCAACGTTTGTTGGAAGAGATATGTTAGAAATGGGTGCAAAAGTGTTTAAGGGAGAATTAAACTGGGATTTGAAATCGCCCTATCCGGCAATTGGCAATAAGGTGGAAGTAAATTTTGGTGAAATTTCATTTGTATTAAACTTTGTAGACAATAAGCAGATGTCTTTTGAGGGCCAAGGCGGAGCAACGGATTCGGTAGATTACACCGCAACCGAAATTGCCAAAAATATATTTATGGTGTATTGGCACGAACCGCATGTTGGAGATAATGTTGTTCACGTTCAGGATTATAATCAAAGTATAGTGTACACTAATATTGCCAGTAGGAGTGGAGAATTTTTTCACCTCAAAGGCACATTAAAAATAGTTGATTAAATACCTGACCCGCTGAAAATTTTGCTAAAAACGAGTAGTATCAGAGTATCAAAAACACAAGTTCCTTACGTTAGCAATCAACTTTTGTTGCCGTCTTATTGACAATGAGTAAGTCTGAAATGTCGGCGTCTTATTACCATTAGGGCAACCTACAAATGGATCGTCGAGGCGACAAATTGATGATGAAGCCCTGCACTAACTCCATTAGAGATGTTTATGCATTCGGCCTGACTTAAGGTTGGTTTAGTCGCACCCTAACCGAATATAATGGGGTTAGTGCCTTCCTTCTTTGACAAAAAAGAGGTAGCTTTCATTACGAACTAATATACCGCTCAATAACCGATAACGAAAAATGAGCAGCGCAATAATTCTTTCCGACAGCAGAGTAGTAAACACATCGACCAAAAATGCTTATCAAAAATTAATAGATCCAGCCGAGCAAGTAAAATGGAATTCACTTTATTTAGAAGCAACA
>NZ_BAAHBH010000018.1:0-135871 GCF_054776815.1 Spirosoma gilvum
TTGAAACCACTACCGTCCTGAAAGATGCCGCTTCGGCTTCGATCTATGGAGCACGGGCCGCTTCGGGTGTGATTGTCATCACCACCAAGAAAGGTCAACGTCGGGCTCAGAAGCTGAGCGTGAGCTATGATGGTCTGTACGGCGCTACCGATCCCGGTAAGAGCTTACCGATCCTGAACCCCCAGGAGCAGGCCGACTGGACCTGGCAGGCCCGTAAGAATGACATCTACCAGGGCACCTACCCTTCCAACGATTTCAAAGGCTTAGCCGGTGGTCAGTATGGCGAAGGGGCTACACCCGTATTACCTGATTACCTGCTGGTGGGTAGCCGTTCGGGTCTGTCGGCTTCACAGGTGGATCTGACCGCGGAAGCCGCCAAGTACAACGTCAACTCGGCTAACGGCGCTATTTATAACGTCATTCCGTCGAACAAGGCAGGCACCAACTGGTACAAGGAGATCACCCGGGTTGCTCCCCTGATGCGCCATAACATCGGTTTCTCGGGTGGTACCGAATCGAGCCGGTTCTATGTGGCTCTGGGTATGCAGCAACAAGCTGGTATCATTACCTATAATGACTACTCCCGTTATACCCTGCGGGCCAATACCGAATTTGACGTTACCAAGAAGCTCCGCTTTGGCGAAAACTTCCAATTGGCCTATGTGAAAACGAAAGGTCTCTTAGGTGGTGTTGGTAGCATTCTGGGTAACTCGACCAACAACAACTCGTCCTCGTCGTCGGACGAAAACGAAGTGTTGTCGGCTTATCGGATGCCACCGATTATTCCGGTGTATAACTCCTTCGGAGGCTATGCGGGTACCGCTGCGCCGGGCTTCAACAACCCACGTAACCCAGTTGCCGATCGTCAGGCACGGGCTAATGATGCCGCCTTCCAGATTTTCGGTACCGGTAATGCCTACCTGGAGTATGATGTGATTCCATCGCTGACCCTGCGCAGCAGCCTTGGTGGTACTTACTTCACCAACTACTTCAATAGCTACGGTCGGGTACAGTACGAAAACTCGGAAAACAACACGACCTACACCTATAGTGAAGGCGCTGGCTACGGTCTGGCCTGGACGTTTACCAACACGGCTCACTTCAAGCAGAAGTTTGGCATTCATGACATCGACGTACTGGCTGGTATCGAAGCCTTGAATACAGGCGCCGGACGGAATATCAACGGCTCGGGTCAGAACCCCTTCTCGACCGATCCCAACTACGTGACCATCAGCACCACCACCCCAGGAGCAACCCGTGGAGTAGGCAGTGGTTACAGCTTAGGTAACAAGTTCTACTCGCTGTTTGCTCAGGCTCGGTACACCTTCAATGACAAGTACATCATTACGGGCGTCGTGCGTCGGGATGGTTCCTCGCAGTTTGCGGCCGCTGACCGCTACGGGGTATTCCCCGCCGTGTCGGCTGCCTGGCGTCTGTCCTCGGAAGAGTTCATGAAGAACCTGCCCTGGGTATCGGATCTGAAAGTTCGCGGTGGTTACGGTATCATGGGTAACTCCAACTTCCTGAGCGCAACCAACCAGTATAGCCTCTACGCAGGGGGTGCGGGTCAGGGTTACGACATCAATGGAACCAACAACTCGATTGCGGCTGGTTTCTATCGTAGCCAGATCGGGAACCCCGCTGCCAAGTGGGAATCGAACGTGACCAGCAACATCGGTATCGACGGAGCCTTCTTCAACAACAAACTCGAAGTGGTGCTTGATTTCTGGCGCCGGGATACTAAAGACCTGCTCTATCAACTGGCCCTACCCGGCGTAGTCGGTGTGCGGTCGGGGGCTCCCTTTAAGAACCTGGCCAGCATGCGTAACGAAGGGATCGACATCTTAGTGACCAACCGGGGTAACATCAGCAGCGATCTGAGCTATGAAGTAACAGCCATTGCCGGTTTGCTCAACAACAAGATCACGGCCATTGACCCGCTGGTTCCTTACTTCTACGGTGGGGGTACCCGTCTGAGCGGTAACGTGGTTCGTAACGAGCCCGGTCATGACCTGTCCTCGTTCTACGGCTACAAAGTGATTGGCCTGTTCAATAGCAAGGAAGAAGTAGCCGCTGCCCCAACGCAGGAAGGCGCGGGTCCTGGCCGTTTCCGCTATGCTGATACGGATGGTAACGGTAAAATCGATGCCAACGACCGGCAGTATCTGGGCAGCCCCATTCCGAAGATGACGGGTAGTATCACCCTGACCTTGAAGTACAAAGGCTTCGATCTGAACACCAACCTGTACACCTCCCTGGGCAACAGTATCTTCAACAACCAGCGCTGGTTTACCGACTTCTATCCTTCGTTTACGGGGGCTGCCATGGGCGCTCGGGTGAAAGATTCGTGGTTACCAAGTCATACCAACACGACGGTGCCCATTTTCGAGAGTGCGTCCAACTTCAGCACCAACACCCAGCCTAACTCCTACTACGTAGAGAACGGCTCGTATGCTCGGATGCAGTACCTGACCCTGGGGTATACACTCCCATCGACGATCCTCAACAAGATCAACATGAACCGGCTGCGTATATCGTTGTCCGCTACGAACCTGTTCACCATCACCAAGTACACTGGTATGGACCCAGGTGTAGGTGGCTCGGCTGATACTAACTTCGGTATCGACGTAGGTAACTACCCGGTACAACGTGGCTATAACGTAGGCTTAAGCTTCGGTTTCTAATAGGCTATGGAAGAAGGTTAGTCAAATTCTATTACTTATTCTATAATTTGGCTAACCTTCTAAAGACTCACCTTGATATCTTTTTAAGGCTCAAAAGCACAATGAAAACACTGATTACCAAAGGCACGCTGACCGCCACTCTGCTGATGGCCGTCTCCTTCGCCTGTACTGACAAATTCCTGGAAGTGCCCGCTACCGGACAGCTTTCCGGTGCCCAGCTTACTACCAAAGCGGGTCTGGATGGACTGCTGATGGGCGCCTACGCCCAGCTCAACGCCCGGGGCTTCTCCCAATCGGCCTCTTCCTTCAACTGGGTACGAGGTAGCGTATCGGGGGGTGAAGCCAACAAAGGCTCCAACTCGGGCGACTTTAACGCCCTGACTCCCTACGAGACCTACCAGCTGCTGCCCTCCAGTGGCGAGGTCAACGCCAAGTGGAATGCCATGTACGAAGGCGTAGCTCGTTGTAACTCCGTGCTCCGCTCACTGGCCACAGCCGGTTCCGATGTAACGGCGGCTCAAAAAACAGGCCTTCAGGCGGAAGCCCGCTTCCTTCGTGGGCACTATTATTTCGAGCTCAAGCGCAACTTCAACATGGTGCCCTTCATCGATGAGACCGTCGACTATGGCACCGGCATCGAGAAAGTAGCTAACAACGCAGACATCTGGCCCAAGATCGAAGCCGATTTCAAGTTTGCTCAGGACAACCTGCCTGCTACTCAGTCGTCGGTGGGCCGGGCCAACAAGTGGGCGGCTATGTCGTATTTGGCCAAGACGTACCTCTACGAGAAGAAGTATGCCGAAGCCAAGGCCCTGTTTGATCAGGTTATCGCCAGTGGCGTCACCAGCAATGGCTTGAAATACAAATTGCTGGACAGCTACTCGGACAACTTCAATGCGGCCAAGGACAACGGCTCGGAGTCAGTATTCGCCATCCAGGCGGCTGCTAATGCTGGTAGCTCGGACAACGCCAACCCCGATCTGGTCCTGAACTTCCCTTACAACACGGGTTCCAACGGTCCAGCCGGTTGCTGCGGTTTCTTTGCGCCTAGCTTCGAGTTAGCCAACTCTTTCCGGGTGGATGCCAAAGGCCTGCCCCTGCTGGATGGTTCGTATAACACGGGTGCTAACCAGCTCAAAACCGATCAGGGTATTGCCTCGAGTGCCGCCTTCACCCCCGATGCAGGTCCGGTGGATCCTCGTCTGGATTGGTCGCTTGGTCGTCGGGGCATCCAATACCTGGACTGGCAGCCTCACCCCGGTCTGGACTGGATTCGTGACCAGAGCTTTGCGGGCCCTTACTCACCCAAGAAGTTCGTCTTCTACAAGTCGCAGGATAAAGTGCTGACCGATGGTAGCTCGTGGACGGATGGTTACTCGGCCATCAACTACAACATCATCCGCTTTGCTGATGTGCTGCTGATGGCGGCTGAGTGTGAAGTCGAAGTAGGTAGTTTAGCTACTGCGTTGAATTACGTCAACCTGGTTCGCACGCGGGCGGCTAACCCAGCGGGTTTTGTTACCCAGGGTGGCAAACCAGCGGCTAACTACGTAATCAGTAACTACACCTCGTTTGCCGACAAGGCGACGGCTCGGGCAGCGGTACAGTTCGAGCGGAAGCTGGAGTTATCAGGCGAAGGCCACCGGTTCTATGATCTGGTTCGCTGGGGCACGGCGGGTACAGTACTGCCTGCGTTCCTGGCTTACGAAGGCAAGCTGTTGCCAACGGCTTACTCGGGGGCTAAGTTCACGGCGGGCAGAGATGAGTATCAGCCTATTCCACAGACCCAGATCGACTATCAGGGTAAGGATGTGCTGACACAAAATCCTGGCTACTAAGCCTAAAAATACAATGAAGCAAAAAGGCCACTCGATTTCGAGTGGCCTTTTTGTATGTAAACATTATGCTGTAGTAAAAGTTGTTTTTAGACAACAAAACAAACTAACGTTATGGCTAATCATAAAACCACAGACCAACCAGGCTCCAATGATAAGCAGCCCAATCGGGAACGGACGCGTAACCAGCAGGCACATGACACAAGCGGTCAACGCCCAAACATGGAACAAGAGATGTCGAATGAAAACAAGAGCAAGCAGGGTCCTGAAAACAAGCACACGAATCAGGACATGAACAAAGCTGAACTTGCTGATGAACGGGGAGGCCACGGCCATTCAGGCCATAGTAACAGCCGCAATGGAAGCCGTAAATAATGATGAATGATGAATGATTCTACAAAAAATTGTTCATCATTCATCATTCATCATCCTTCTTGAACCCACTTATACTCTCTTCTGTTATCTCTATGGATATATACTAATAACCTGTAGCTTACAGCATTCTTATTGCTGAACAAACTGATTAAATGCTTTACCCGAATACCTTAGAGGTTAAACTAGGTTTTGATACGATCCGTGAACGACTCAAGGAAGCCTGTGTGAGCCCATTAGGCCAGGACTATGTTGAAAAGATTCGCTTCACGGATAATGTCCAACTGATTGATAAACTGCTCCGCCAGACGACTGAATTCAAACATATTGTTCAGTACGAACCTGATTTCCCCAATAGCAACTATATCGATGTCCGGGCGCATTTGGGCCGCGCCCGAGTAGAAGGATTAGCCCTGACCGAAGCCGAATTTTTCGATTTAAAATTGGCTCTTCGGACTGTGCAGGAGTGCTTACGCTTCTTATCCCGGCATGGAGATGCCCGGCAGAGTGATTCCAGCCGGAATGAAAACGGCAGTTTCCCATTTTTGCGTGAATTAGCTGGCCCTGTTAGTCTTGACAAGAGACTAACCGATTCGCTTGAACGGGTTATCGACGACCGGGGAAATGTTCGGGATTCGGCTTCACCAGAACTGGCCAGCATCCGTCGGCGGATTATTGGTGAACAGGCAAATCTTCGCAAACGTCTGGACAGTATTCTGCGGCAGGCCAGGCAGGCTGGCTGGATACCAGACGATCTTTCTTTAACTGTACGGGGTGGGCGTCTGGTCATTCCAATTGCTGCCGAACACAAGCGTAAGATCAAAGGCTTTGTACACGACGAGTCCCAAACAGGACAAACCGTATTTCTGGAGCCTGCCGAAGTCTTCGACGCCAACAACGAAATCCGCGAACTTGAGTACGAAGAACGTCGAGAGATTTACCGGATTTTATTGGCCCTCACCGATCAGATTCGCCCGCACCTGGACGACTTACGGAAAGCAGTTAACTTTCTGGCACAAATCGATTTCATTCGGGCAAAGGCCAAATTAGCGATTCAACTGGATGCTTCCATGCCCAAATTGCTGGAGCGTCCTTTTGTTAACTGGACGAATGCCCGGCATCCGTTACTCTACCTGTCGTTTATGAAGCAGGGCAAACCGGTGGTTCCACTGAAGGTTCGACTGGACGAAAAGGCCCGGATTCTCATTATTTCGGGTCCAAATGCCGGTGGGAAATCGGTAGCTTTGAAAACGATTGGCCTATTGCAATACATGCTCCAGTGTGGATTGCTTGTTCCGATAGATGATTATTCTGAAATGGGTGTTTTTCAGAATCTGTTTATTGATATTGGCGACGAACAATCGCTGGAAAACGACCTTAGTACGTATTCGTCGCACCTAACCTCCATGAAGCAATTTCTGATTGGAGCCAATAAACGGACGCTATTTCTGATCGATGAATTTGGTACCGGTACAGAACCTGGTCTGGGAGGAGCCATTGCAGAGTCTATTCTGGAAGACCTGGCCAAGTCAGGCGCGTATGGTGTTATCAATACGCACTATACCAATCTAAAAGTCCTGGCCGATAAAACGCCGGGACTGGTTAATGGCGCCATGCGCTTTGATGGCGAACACCTCGAACCAATGTATCAGCTGGAAATCGGTCGGCCGGGTTCATCCTTTGCGTTTGAGATCGCGCAGAAAATCGGCTTGCCCAAAGGCGTAATTGATCGAGCGAAAGAAAAGTTGGGTACGCAACAGGTAAACTTTGAGAAACTGCTGAAAGAGCTGGATATCGAAAAGCGGGTTTTCTCGGAAAAAAATCTGGAAATCAGCATCAATCAGCGTAAACTGGCTCAGCAACTTGCCGAATATACAGCTCTAAAAACCCGGCTCGACAACGAACAGAAGAAGATCGTTAATGACGCTAAGCTAAAAGCAAAAACGCTGGTGCAGGAAGCCAACCAGCGGATTGAAAACACCATTCGGGAAATCAAAGAGAACAAGGCTGAACGAACAGCAACGAAACAGGTTCGACAGGAATTAGAGCACTTTGAGCAAAAAGAACTCAAACCTGAACCCATAATTGCGGAGACATCTAAACCGCTTGAAGAAGAATTCGAGATAGACAACGGTGCCATCGTCGTGGGCAGTTATGTCCGAATTGTGGGGCAAAATGCGGTTGGCGAAGTGATCTCGCTTCGGGGTAAAGATGCCGAAATCCGAATTGGCGACCTGAAATCGACCGTGAAGCTCAATCGGCTTGAAAAAGTCAGCCGAAAAACGTTTAAAGACGCTACCGAAGTTCGCGACGACCGGCCACGTAGCCAGGGCGTTGACATGAATGAGAAGATGCAGAATTTCAGCTTTAACCTCGACATTCGGGGTAAACGTGGCGAAGAAGCGTTAGGGGAAGTTGATCGTTTTGTCGACGATGCGCTCATGCTGGGCTATCCCGAATTGCGGATCGTTCATGGCAAAGGCGACGGTATTCTGCGAACACTCGTTC
Organism: Spirosoma gilvum; assembly: GCF_054776815.1. Lineage (NCBI taxonomy): Bacteria > Pseudomonadati > Bacteroidota > Cytophagia > Cytophagales > Cytophagaceae > Spirosoma > Spirosoma gilvum. Next base: position 7,400 of record NZ_BAAHBH010000018.1, read on the forward strand.
GGAATCACCTGCGGGGCTATAAGCAGGTTGCCCGAATGGAAGACGAACACGCCGACCGAGGTGGTGCGGGCGTGACCATTGTGAAAATGAAATAAAGGCATATACTTGTCAGGTGTGGTCAGATGTAGTCAAGAATAGTCAAATGTTGTTCCTATGCCTGACTATTTTAGACTACATCTGACCACATTTGGCTACACTTGACTATACATATGAAAGCCGTAATTTTTGACATGGATGGCGTGCTGGTCGATACCAACCCACACCATCACATAGCCTGGCGCGAGTACTACGAACGAAACGGTAAAACCCTGAGCGATGCCGATTTCGTTCAATACGTTTCTGGCAAGCACAACAAAGACATTGTCGCCCATTTATTCGCCAATCAACCGCTCACTATAGAGGAAGTCATCCGGCTGAGCAATGAGAAAGAAGCACTATTTCGGGAGCTCTATAAGTCAGTCATTACACCGGTTCCGGGTCTAGTATCTTTCCTGGAATCACTTAAATCAGCCGGTATTCGGATGGCAGTAGCCACATCGGCCCCCGTTGAAAATCTTAATTTTGTCGTCGATACGCTGAACATTCGGTCGTACTTCGATGCGCTACTCAATGAGAGCATGGTCAGTCACCCCAAACCCGATCCGGAAATTTACCAGAAAGCGATGGCTATGCTTGGTGTGGAACCGGCCGAGAGTGTCATTTTTGAGGATTCGATGACCGGCATTCAGGCGGCTAAGGCGTCAGGTGCTGCGGTGGTCGGTATGGCAACAACGCAAACACCCGACGAGTTACGTCCATTCGTTGACGATACGGCATATGACTTCACCGAACTGACGCTTGACCGTATTCAGCGGCTAGTTAATGTTTTTTAACAGCATTGCCTTCAACCATTGTACTAGGGCAGTTAGGTTGAAAAAGCTTATCTCATGGCTGGAATCTATTCCATTCCACATTTTGTATAAGGCTTTGAAAAGAAATTAGCTTTTTTTATATTTGCATCGACAGTACACGCCACGCTACCCATAAGAACAGCGTCCCAGGGCGTGTCTTTTGCTTTTATAGATGCCTCGTAATCATACTATTGTACATTGCGAGGCTTATTTTATGAAGTATATTTATGTATAATAAAGGCGCTCTCACAATAGATCAGCAGATTAATCAATTAGTAGAGCGTGGTTTAAAAATAACAGAACAGGATAACGCCCCTCATTTACTTAGCCAAATAAGTTACTACAGGCTGGCTGGCTACTGATGGCCAATGCAGGAAGATAAAGTAACTCATAAGTTTAAGCCAAATAGCCGCTTCTCTGACGTAATTGCATTATATAACTTCGATAGAAAACTACGAGTACTCCTCTTTGATATAATAGAGAAGATAGAAATTAGCTTAAGGACAAAATTGATATATCATCTGTCGAATGATGAAGATCCTTGGTGGTTTCAAAATACAAGTTTATTCCAGGATACCCGCGAGCTTGTTAAGTTTTTATTTATTCTTGACGAAGAAATAGAACGTTCAAAGGATATATTCATTAAAGAACACAAGAAAAGGCATAAAGACGACTTACGGTACCCTCCAGCCTGGAAAACTCTTGAACTAACAAGCTTTGGCAGTTTATCAAGGCTATATGGTAACCTGAAGAATAACATCAAAGCTAAAGATACAATCGCCAAGGAATTAGGCACAGTTAATCATACCTATTTACCTAGCTGGCTTCAATCGATTGCTCAAATCAGGAACTTCTGTGCGCATCACAGCAGACTATGGAATAGAAACTTACCAGGCAAACCTAAACTATTACCTAATCCACCTTATCAATGGGTTAACGATGTGCCAAAAGAAAATGAATTCCATATGCTATACGTACATTTATGCTGTATGAAGTATCTTTTAAACATAATCGATCCCGAAAATAAATTCAAAGAGAGATTGATAAGCCTATTATCAGAGTATCCAAACGTTGACCCTAAAGCGCTGGGATTAAAACCTGATTGGGAAAATGAACCATTATGGAATACCATAAAATGACTTACTAACCTGTCACTAGTAATGGGCTTTAGACGATATTTAGTAATCCAACTTAATGTTTTTTAACAGCATTGAACAGAATCAATCTGTATTTTTGTGAAATCCCGCCTTTGAAAACGGTTTGTCAGTCGGGTAGGATGGCTCATGACTACAGGGGCAGACCATTAAACCAAGTTTGATCAGTACAGTCAAAACCAAACACGTATTAATCGGTTCACGATGCTTAAACAATTCCTTTTTTGTCTTTGTCTGGTTTTGCTGATCAGTAAATCAAATACCGTACGGGCGCAGGGGAAATACGTTATTGGAACGGTCGTTGATCAAACAACCAGAAAGGCGGTCGATAAGGTATTTGTGGTCAATCAACGCACTCGTCAACGGGCTCGTACCAACGCTTCCGGGCGATTCTTTCTGACAGCACAACCCGGCGATTCATTGATTCTGACCAGCCAGCTTTATAATCGAATCGGAATTCGATATGATGGTTCCGACAACCCAACGCTGATTGCCAAAGCCCTCCCTCCTATGCCCTATCGTGTGGTGGATCTGGATGAGGTAACCGTAACCGGGAAGCGCTATGAAGAGGTAAAGCGCGAAATCAAAGAATTATTGGAAGAGCCAGAGGCTACCAAAAAAGTTAGTGGTGAACAGGCATTTGACCGGATTGCCGATGGCGCTGGGGTTACGCTGCTCTATGAAGTATTCGGTAAACGCCCAAAATCGGACCGGAAGGCGTACTACATTATGCAGCAGGACCGTCGACATGAACTGGCTGTTGAGCGGTTCCGGCTACTGGTTGAACAATCGACCAACCTAAAAGCCGACGAAATTGACCGTTTCTACGACTTCTGCGACCTCGACGAAGATTTTCTCCTCAAAGCCGAAGACTACGACCTGATCAACACAATTCAGCAGCTCCGAAATCGCTATCGTCAGGGAGTAAATCGTCCGAGTCGGCTGGCCCCTGACCCTAATCAGTCGACACCGAAACCTCGTCCGTAATCAAAACTGTTACGGCATCTCCCACCTGGATTGTTCCACCTAGAATAACTCGCGCGGTTAATCCACCATGACCGCGCATGGCATTGTATCCGCCAGGGCCCAGAGCCGTTTCCATTTTTGAGCAGGGATGGCACTGACCAGTAATCTCCAAAATAACATCGCCAATCTGAATCTGATGGTCTTTAAGGGCCGTCAGATTCAGGCCCGAAACAACCAAGTTCCGACGCAGAAGAGCCGGATCGACCTGATCATGTCCCGTCAGCGACGCCACAACGGGTAAGTACTCGGCTTGAATAAGCGTCACATGCCGGTTGCCACTGCGACCGCTATAATGATCGCCTATCAGGCCTTTCTTCTCTAAAACTTCCACTGAATCAACCACATTCATAAACGCATCCCGTTCGGGTCGAAGGCCAATCCATTCTACCCGGCCCGAACGGGGAAATGTATTGAGTAATTCTTTGATAGTCTGCATTGTAAACCGGGATTTAGCTGATTTTACTGATAAACTATGATTTTTAAATTCAGTTCTAATATAGAACCTGTTTAAACTTTTCCTTTTACAGAAAAATTAGGTGTGAATTTGTCATTCCGACCGTAGGGAGGGATCTCAACATCCCTATAAGGTAAACTTGAGATTCCTCCCTACGGTCGGAATGACAAATTCACACACTTATTGGTCGAACAACATAAGTTTAAACAGTCTCATAAAGGGCTAATCATAGTCAGTCACTAGAATCATAAAAATCCTGGTTCGGATTACCGCCCGAACTTCAGCGTCGTGCCGATTCGGAAACCAAGGCCCTGGTATTTAGCATCCTGCCATTGCGAGATGACCTCTACCCGGAAAAACGGGAACACCTGCGGAATCAGTCCATCCAGGCCATACCCTACTTCGGTGTAATTCTTCGATGCGGGCGTGTAGAGGTAATGTACGAACAGGTTTTCTTTCAAACCGATGAGCCTGACCAGCGTTAACTGCGTGATAAAGAACTTTCTAAATTCAGCCAGCACATGCGCTTCGGCAAAGCGCTTGCCAGTGCTGTATTGATAATAGGGCAGCAATCGATAGGTTGAGACCACATCGCCCTGCTGGAAGAAAAATTCGTTACCGGCAAAGTGCTTGAAATCTGGAAAATACACCTGCCGATCATTCAGAAAACTACCAGCGCTCAACTGATAATTCAGTCGGCTGCGGATGCCCGTTTCGAACGAATGGCTGATGGTAGCCTGTAGAAAATCATAGTCAGCATCGGCCATGCCTTTCCGGTAATTCAGGGTGAGTAAGGGCGCATCGTTGTCGCGTCGGGCAATACGTCGTCCATTGCGGATGATGTACTCCGTTGACCCTAAACGGGCCGAAGCAGCTAAATTTAAGACTAGTGCATTATGCGTCGGAAACGTCGTGCTGGCAACTTCGGCATTGTCGGGGCGGTTCGATGTATAAGCACGCGTACGCCAATCGATCCATGGTTTGAGGTCTTCCCGGTAATTAGCCAATTCAGTTCGTCGGGCGTATTCCAGACTTCCCGTTAGCTTCAGCCGGTCGTGAAACGGCGAGGCATTGACGGTCAGATTCAGGTAATCTTTCTGGTAAAGCTTGATGAAATTCTGCTCGAACAGCAGCGTCGTCAGCGAATTCAGAAAGGGGCTGATCGGATTATCAGGATTGAACTGATACAGGTACCGACCTCCCGAAACCCCTATTTTTGTATTCTTATACTGGTAGCCCAATTGGCCGTACCCAACGAATTGTTTCCGACCAAACTGGTAACGACCTGTCCCGCCCAGTGTCCACTCCCCAAGCGGAATCTTCACAAACCGATTCACGGAGTCAACTTTAGGGCTATACCGCAGGTTCAGCGCTCCTTCAATGGTATAGCCTTCTACGGTATTGTATTCAATCCGTTCAATGGGGCTGGTATAAGCCAGCGAGGTTCGTTTAGCCAAACGCCAGGTATGCCCGAACAAAATGTGATCGACGCCAAACTTTTTGGGCGACTTTTTCTTGTTAATGCTGTCCTGCCGGACACTGTCGGCTTTTAGCTCAACTTTGGTTTTGATCTGACGAATCAGGCCCAGACTATCGGCTTTATTGTAACTTTTGATTTCAGCCGTTGTGAGCGGAACCGATCGCAGCGAGTCCCAGAACGTATTCGACCGTTTACGTGCCAGCGAATCCACAACCATCGAATCGTTTCGGACAACGGCTACATCTTCTTTACGTTTTTTTCGGGCCTCCTTTTCCTGTTTTTCGTACTCTTTCACCATTTGCCGAAGGTTTTTAGTCGAAAACTCCTTCTGCTTTTTTACCAGATCATCTAACTGAGCGCCTTTAATTTCTCCTTTTGATAGTGTTTGGGCAGGTGGTGCTTTCTTTTCGTCGGCCACTTCAATATCCTCCACAAAGGCCGGATTGACCACGAACTCGCTGAATGTAAGATTCCTGATGTAATACCCTTCAGCCTTGACGCCTAGATACGAACCTTTACCACTATACCGCTGATTGACAGGCATCCAAACGCCCTGTACGGGACTGCATATGTGCCGAATCGTAAACGAGATGCCTATGTTATTGACCGTTTCCAACTGTAGACTATGAATGGCCCAGGTGTTTTCAAGAATATAAATAGTACCCCGAAATACGCCCTCGCCATACTGACGCGGAATGACTTGAATTTTGCTTACTTCAACCGGCGTACCACCCGGTCCGGTCTCTCGAAATGTTCCTTTATACTCGAACTTGTAATAGGCAAACGCCTTGGGCGATAAGGGCGATACGGTCTCTGCAATAACCGGATCGTAAAAACTGGCGTTAAAGAACCGGCTCGGGTTCAAAAAATCACCCTGCGAATTTCGATTAGCAATAATTCGTTGTCGGTAGGTATTGGGCTGGGTAAAGATTACTTCAGAAACCGTTTCGTTCAGCAAAGGTACGCCCACTTTAAAATTGGCCTCGCGTTCGGCTTCTTTGAGTTGCTTCTTGAACGCCATCTCGGCCAGGTTCGGTAAATCCGTGACAGTGATCGACGATTTGGTGTATACCCTAGCCTTAAATCGCTGAACCTGAAGCTGATGAAATCGGCTTTTGGCAATAGCCCGACGCATAATGGTATAGGCAGGGTCTTCGTTGCCCGCTTTGGTCTGCACTTCCGCCAGTCGCAACGCCTGTTCTTCAAGGGTTGCATCCAGCGTGGTGAACCCCGTGCTGACCTCCGTCGATTTTTGAATGGTCTGAAAACCCAGATACTGAAATACGATGTCATACTTGCCGGGAGCCAGCGCAATTTCGTACCGGCCTTCGGCATTGGTGATGGTCCCGCTGGGCCGGGCCGACGTTTCGGTTCCTTTCACGATTACAGCCGCAAAGGGCAACACCTCTCCCTGCTGGTTTTTGACGGTTCCCCGCAAGCCCGTACTACCGCTTTGCGCCAGCGCAATTAGTGAATAGCTAAGAAAAAGTAAACTGAGTAGGACTGATTTCATAAAGTAAGGCTGCATTCTGTAACGAATATACTAAACTAGTGAATGGGAACTTTAGCCAGGTAATTTGGAAGGTCTACTAGCTATTATCGTATGCTGAAGATGCGTATATAAATCAATGGGTTGCCTGATCCGATTGTTAAAAAACTTTAACTCTTTACGTATCTTGCCCGTAAACTGCTATCAACCTGAATACTATGTCAAAACCAGTACGCTTCCTCGTCAACTTACTCTACCTTAATCTAACGCTCATTACCTCGGTTGCTATTGCCCAGCCTTCGCCTTCCAGCGTTTTGCCCGAACGCGAGCGGGCGCGGGTCATCGACGAAATTCTGGACGATCGCTTCGCCAATCTCCTCCCTCAATTGATGCGCCGGGAGGGTATCGATATGTGGATCATTATCTCCCGCGAATATAACGAAGACCCGGTGTTGCGAACCATGTTACCCAGCACCTGGCTATCGGCCCGCCGACGAACGATCATGGTCTTCTTTGATAATGGTAAAGAACGGTCCGCCGATGCGGTGGAGAAACTGGCCATTGCCCGTTATGATGTAGGTAACCTGCTCAAAGGGGCGTGGGACATTGACGTTCGGCCCAACCAATGGGAAGCGCTGACGAAAGTGATTGAAGAACGAAAGCCCAAAAAGATCGGCCTGAACATGTCGCCCAACTATGCCCATGCTGATGGTCTTTCGTTTACAGAACACGACGAATTTCTGAAAAAGCTCCCCGCCGAGTATCAGAAGCGAATCGTATCGGCGGAAAAACTGGCTGTTGGCTGGCTCGAAACCCGTACCGAAAAAGAAATGGCGATTTATCCGCTCATTTGTCGGCTATCGCACCAGATTATTCAGGAAGGCTTTTCGGAGCAGGTCATTCAGCCGGGCGTAACCACTACCGAGGATGTAGTCTGGTGGTTTCGTCAGCGCATTACGAATCTGGGTCTGGACACCTGGTTTCACCCAACCGTCGACATTCAACGTGCCGACTCGCAGGATTTTAACCACCTCCGCACCTTCTCGAAACGGGCCGACAAGCAGGTGATCATGCCCGGCGATTTACTTCATGTTGACTTTGGCATCACCTACCTGCGCCTGAACACCGACCAGCAACAGCATGCCTACGTACTGCGCCCCGGCGAAACTGACGTTCCTGAATCCATTAAGGCCGCTTTCAAACAGGGCAATCGGCTACAGGACATTCTGACTGAGCAGTTTAAGCTGGGAAAAACCGGCAACCAGATGCTGCTGGCGGCACTGGAGCAGTCGAAGAAAGAAGGCATTAACGGCACTATCTATACGCATCCGATTGGTGTTCATGGGCACGCGGCAGGCCCGACGATTGGCTTGTGGGACCAGCAGAAAGGTGTTCCCGGCCCCGGTGATTACCCCTTGCTGGCCAACACCGCCTACTCCATCGAGCTGAATGCCGCTGTCGAAATTCCTGAATGGAAAAAAGTGGTACGCATCATGCTCGAAGAAGACGGCTTTTTCGACGGGCAAACGTTCCGTTACATCGACGGCCGCCAAACCGAAATCTATACCATTCCCAGGAAATTAGGCTATGTGAAGTAGACTAACTAGAGTGGAAACATCATGATTATACCACAGAAATAGCGTTAAAATTGACAGAAAAGTATTTTAACTAACACAGTCATGGGACTCATAAAAGAACCTCTTGATGTAGATTTTGTAGTTGCCCCCAAGCCGTTGACTCAAGCAGAAGAAAAAGTTATCAACGACTTCATCCGCGCTGACAAAGAAAAACGTAAAGAACTCAAGTAACAACAGACTAGGAAACGAAAGATAAAACAACCTGCCTGAAAACGATATAAATCACGAAGATCTGTTTGGTAATGTCATAACTAAACTGCCGACATTGGACCAGTCGAAGAAGGAGGGAATCAACGGCACTATCTATAGCATCCGATTGGTGTTCATGGAACCGTTGCCGGACCCACCATTTGTCTATGGGGTCAGCAGTAATACAAACAATCTGATAAATGCTAAAGAACTTTCGTACATTCAAGAAGTATGCATAATAGGCATTTGCGAGAGATGATTGACAAAGGAGAATTCTTATTAATGAACAACTCAATAAAGAACAATATTGAGCTTTCCTACAACGAACTTAAAATCGAGCTGACTCCAAACCCTAAGAATGAAGAGAGATTAAGGAAACTAAAATCATTGCTTAAATTGACTGCGGAGACATCCAGTCTTATAATAGACGGCCCCGCAGAACAAGGCAAACTACTAGAAATTGCCATTGATATTAAAAACCTACTATCCATTGCGCTTGGGAGAAGAGTGACATTCGACCGACAGATATATTGGAATGGACAGGCCAGTAATCTGGAAGAAAGAGAAATGAGTAAAAACGAAAATAAAGGAGAACAAATAATTCCAGACTTCGAAATTGCTAAATACTTATCGACAACCTTGCCTATCTGGACCAATTTAAGTAAGATTGAAAAGGACGATATTTTCACTATCACCGACTACTTAAATCAAACTCGACATGGCTTTATCGAAGACCGAATTTTGAGGGTTGTACAAGCTTGGGAATGTTCTGCATACAATTGGACTCAGGAGCCGGCCTTACCCGAAGATCTTGTTGACTTAAAAGAAAAAATAAAGGCCGTATATCGCATTTGGAAGGATGAGAATAATTACAACGACATTAATGGAGAATTAGGAACACGATTGACGGCTCCGCTTGATCAAGAAAAATTAATGTTGCGACTTCAGAGACTTCTAAAAGACAGCGGATTAAATACCAATAAAATCAAATTAGACCTCAAAACATTGAAGAATTTGCGAGACCAAGTTGCTCATACGGGACGAATAAAAATTAAGGGAGAAGAGGCAATTAATTACCTACAACCTGGAGTTAAGGGACTTCAATTAATTATTCTAAAACGACTTGGGTTTGATGGCAAAGTAAGAGGGGAGAAAGATGGTTGGGCTACAATTGAAGATATAAAGGACTATTTTGTGTAAATTCCTACTATGTACAAAATGGCTTTTGAGTTAAGTGAACTGATATGCCAACTTGAAATTTTGTGCTTCTAAACCCGCCACATCGCTAAGCCATTTCCCGTTAGTGGCAAGTGTAACAGAAGACAATAACATATAAAAACAATGCAAGACACATTATTTGACTTTATTTCAAAATACATTACTGTAACAGAAGATGAGAAGAATGCAATCCTTTCTTTGGACCTATTTCACTCGGTAAAGAAAGGGACGATTTTACTCAAAGAAGGACAAAAATCGAAAGATAGTTACTTTGCCCTGAAAGGTTGTATTCGAACCTATTATGTACTAGATGGCGAAGAAAAAACGACTGCTTTCTACACAGAAATGGAGGCTTTAACACCTCCTTGTGTCATCAGTAAAACTCAGTCCGACTATTATATAAGTTGTGTAGAAGACAGTATACTTCTAATTTCAAATACGGATATGGAAGCAGAGGTAAACAGCAAATTTCCAAAGTTTGATACCATGTGTAGAATCCTATCGGAAGAACTGTTAGCCAAACAACGAATTGACTTTGACGAGTTTAAAACGTCTTCCCCCGAACAACGCTACCTGAACTTACTACAAAACAGACCAGACCTTATCCAACGTATTCCACAGCATCAATTAGCGAGCTACTTAGGTATCAAACCCCAATCGTTAAGCAGATTAAGAGCCAGGATTGTAGAGAAAAGTAAGGGATAGGGTTCATTTCTTAACTTAAGTGAACGAATGATGGTATCCCGCGAATCTTCCTTTGCATTATCATTTAACAACAAATTGATATGCAAAAGAAAATTCTATCGTTCGCTTTGACCTTACTACTAGCAAGCAGCTTACAAGTTAACGCGCAAAGTGCCCGACAAGACAGTACGTACAAACGATGGTTCGTTGGGAGTACACTCTGGCTGTTAGGAAATTGTGACCAAAAAGATAACCCTGAGTATATACAATTAAATGTTGGATACAGGATAACGCCTAAAGATGTTGTTTCCTTTCGGTTTAAACGATCCATTTATTCCTGGCCCATAGGTATTCCTTTTGGACCAACATTTCGTAAACCAGGAGGAGAATATTCCGGGCATGCACGCATACTTGCCCCTACAGTAGGATACCAGCGATTTTGGTATAAAGGAGTCTATACATCCGTCCAGGCGTTGAATGCTTTTGAAAAATATATGGATGAGAATAATAAAAAGATTGGTAATGGATACACGTTATATATGGACTTCTATTTGGGTTACCAGTTTAAGTTTTTTAAAAACCGGGTCTTTTTCGAGCCAGCTATTGGATGTAGTTATTGGCCTATAAGAACCAAGGTACCAGAATCATTTAAATCAGTAGAACAAAAATGGCCTAACTATTTTATTCAGCCTGGGTTCGATTTTGGATTTAATTTTTAACAATGAACCTGTTTAAACTTTCTATAATTGAGTTGGAATTGCTGTAATTTGTCATCCCGACGCAGGAGGGATCTTCGGAGAGAGCTAATGGATTAGATCATTCGAAGATCCCTCCTGCGTCGGGATGACAAAACACTCATTTTAGTCTATATAAAAAAGTTTAAACAGTCTCAATAAAATCGTTTAACGAAAGCAATTATTTGCATTAACTATGAGCTTCCTGAACTAGTACTAGATCAGGAAGTTTCTAAAGCAATACCAAAAGATAGCCAAGTTCATGTTAAAAGAACTGCTTCTACCATCAACTTCATTTCTTAACTTAAGTGAACGATTCTAGGCCTATTGCCAGTCCACTTTTGCATTATCGTTTAAGATAAATTAAAACAGACATGCAAAAGAATATTTTATGGATTGGATTAGCTTTAGTGCTGGCAAGCAGTTTACGGGTGAATGCACAATATGCCAGACACGACAGTACGTACAAACGGCGTTTCGTTGGCAGCACACTGTTTTTATTGGGTAATTTGGCTACTACAAACAGTCCCAACTTCGTTCAACTCAATGTAGGATATTGGATTACAGGGAAAGATGTAATTTCACTTGAACTAATAACCTGGAAATATGCCTGGCCACTTGGCATTAACCCATTTTTAAACCAATCATACGGAAAGCCAGAAGAGAAATTTCCTGGTTATATAAGAGACTATAGTATTGCTCTTGCTTATCAACGATTTTTTTGGAAAGGTCTTTACGCAGCCGTACACGTAATGCCTATGTGGCAAACATTTGTGATTGACGCCGGTGATAAAGTTGATAATGGTTTCCATATTTTCAACTCGTATCGAGTTGGCTATCATATTAAACTCGTTAAGGATAGGTTTTTTATACAACCATCACTTGGTATTGCTGGCCGTCCTTATCACACTAAAATACCTGATGGTTTTAACGTAAAAGATGACAAGTGGCCAAAATACACCCCTGAACCAGGGCTACATTTCGGATATAACTTTTAGTTTTAACAAATGCCCCACCATCGCCAACACGTAAACCGTTAGTGGCTTCTTACTAATCAGAGACTAGCCAACAGTAATTCCCCCTCTCTAATAGCTTTTCTAGTTGCATAATATCCTCCTTCGCCCACTTTATGCAAACTAAGGAAGCCGTTCAGAATGAGGCAGTCAGCAGCCTATACCGGAACTATGTTCTGATGATGCTGACGCTGGTATATGTCTTCAATTTTGTGGATCGGCAACTCCTTGTTATCCTTCAGGAATCGATAAAACGGGACTTGAACCTGTCCGATACGCAGCTTGGGTTGCTCTCCGGGTTCACGTTTGCTCTGTTCTATGTTACGCTGGGCATTCCCATTGCGCGTTTTGCCGATAAAACGAATCGCAGAAACACGGTGGCTGTATCGCTGGCTATCTGGAGTATCATGACGGCTTGTTCGGGTCTGGTCAGAAATTTCATTCAATTGCTACTGGCCCGAATTGGTGTGGGCATTGGAGAAGCTGGGGGTAGTCCTCCGGCCCATGCCATGATCTCCGATTACTTCCCGCCCGAAAAACGCTCCACAGCGCTCTCGATTTACTCAACCGGCATCTATTTCGGAATATTGGTTGGGTTTTTAATGGGTGGCTATTTGAACCAGCACCTTGGATGGCGCACGGCTTTTTATGTGGTGGGTATACCAGGGGTAATTTTCTCGTTGCTGTTTTATATAACCGTGAAAGAACCCCGGCGCGGGGCCACAGATATAGAGCGAACGTCGGCTATCGAGTCACCTTCGTTACGCGAGGTGGTAAAGCGGTTGTACGCGACCAAAACCTTCGTTTATCTGGCATTCGCCACGGGTCTGCACGTCTTTTGCATCTATGGGCTGAACAACTGGGCGCCCTCATTTCTGGCGAGACTCCACGGCATGAAAAACGCTGAAATAGGAGCTTTACTGGGTCCAATTTTTGGTATTGGCGGAGCGCTGGGTTCATTCGCGGGAGGGCTTCTGACCGATCGTTTTGGGAAAACGGATAAACGGCGATACCTGACGATTCCAGCGTATGCCATTATAGCCTCTATTCCGTGTGCGGCTGGTGCTGTTTTTCTACAAAATACAGCGTTTGCAATCGTCTGTTTAGGATTGACTGCCTCGCTCCAAAGTATGTATTTAGGCCCGTCGATTGCTGTATCCCATAGTCTTGTGCCCGCGTCGATGCGCTCGCTTACCTCCGCTATTCTGTTTTTTGCCCTCAACTTTATTGGGTTAGGGTTTGGTCCGCTGGTCGTTGGTATGCTTAGCGATAGCCTTATTCCGTCGCTGGGTACCGAATCTCTACGCTGGGCCATGTCGATCATTATCCCGATCAGTTTTGGATCAGTTGCGCTGTTTTTGATCTCCGCCAAAAAGCTGACAATGGATCTATCAATGACGAACTGACCGCACTAAATTAGTCTCTGATACACACCGCTTTCATGACCTGACGATTGCTGTTACTAATCCTACCCTAAAATCATGCATCGAAACCTAATCGCTTTACTAATTTTATTTGCCGTCATCAGTCGCAACAGCATAGTACAAGCCCAAGTAAAAGCAAACATTCTGACAGAAGCCCCCCCTGCAGCCGGTGGGTTCTCGGCGGATCGACTGGGCCGTCTGGATGCAGGGATGAAAGATTGGGTTAACCAGAAATGGGTGAATGGGTCGGTTGTCCTGATAGCCCGGCACGGTAAAATCGTGTTCTACAAAGCGCATGGCTACAATGATCCCGACAAAAAAGTACCGCTCGACAAAAACGGCATCTTTCGGCTTGCTTCCCAGACCAAAGCCCTTACCTGTGTAGCCGTCATGATGCTCTGGGAAGAAGGAAAATTTTCACTGGACGATCCGATTTCTAAATTCATTCCATCCTTCGCCAATGGAAAAGTACTGGCGACATTCAACCCGAAAGATACTACCTACACGACCGTTCCGGTTAAACGTCCCATTACCATCCGCGATTTGCTAACCCATACTTCGGGTCTGGGCTATCCGGCAATTGGTACTCCGGCCGAAAATGCCATTTATGCGAAACACAATATTACAGGCGGTGTGGGCGTAAGGGGTCCGAAACAATCCGACGTTATGAACCGACTGGGTAGCTTACCCCTCTTTTTTCAACCCGGTGACCAATGGAAATACAGTCTGGGAATGGATGTACTAGGCCACCTGATTGAGCGTTGGTCGGGCCTGTCGCTGGAAGACTTTTTTCTGAAGCGTATCTGTCAGCCATTGGGCATGAAAGATACGTATTTCAACGTACCGCCCGAAAAAGGCCCACGGCTGGTCAACTTTTTCTTAGGCGATTCTACCGGAACGATCCAAAAACAGGCAGCTACGTTCGGTGGCGCCCTCGACATGAATTATCCGCTACGAAAGACGGATTATTTCTCGGGCGGTGGCGGGTTATCATCCACCATTTACGACTATGCGATTTTCCTGCAAATGTTGTTGAACGGTGGCGAATACAACGGTGTTCGACTACTGGCCCGCAACACGGTACGCCTGATGACCATGAATCAAATCGGTGACCTGCATCCCAATATCGGTGACCATGCTCGTGACAATACCTTCGGCTTCGGCTTTTTAGTCGTCTCCGAAAATGGAAGCAAGTTCACGCCCAGTCAGGTTGGTACGTATGCCTGGGGTGGTGTGTTTTCAACCTCCTACTGGGTCGATCCTAAAGAAGATATGCTGGTGTTGATCTACCGACAAATGTGGGGTCCGTACGTGTCAAATACCGACAAAGCCTTTAAGCCCTTGGTTTATCAGGCAATCAATGATTAAGTCTATTACTTCACATTGACCGGCGCTCCATCGCGGATTTCCTCGCTGGCAGTCGTTACAAGTTGATCACCTTCGGTTAGGTCGCCGAAAACTTCGATTTTGTTGTCGGCATCGAGCCCTTTCTTGATCGGCACCCACTCCGCTTTCTGGTCTTTCACCCGAATCAGGAAGACACCCGTTGTTGAATTGACCAGCGCTGATTTCGGCACAATAAAGGTGTTGCTTTGAGTCGGTAGCGGCAGTGTCACTTCAGCCACCATACCCGGCAGGAGTTTTTTATCGTTGTTAATCACATCGACCTCTACCCTCTCTGATCGTAGCCGTTTATCCAATGCACCCGACAGCCGTTTGATCTTTCCGGTAAACGTACGGTTCGGAAATGTTTTGACGGTAAAACTAACTTCGCTGTTCTGATTCACATAACCCGTGTACGCTTCGGGTACGGCCACCACCAAACGCAGGCGCTTCTGCTCGGTCAGCACAAACAGCGGGAACTCCGACCCTTTCCCAGCGGGTCCTATATACGCTCCCGTACTGGCGTTACGCGCACTGATGATACCGTCGAACGGAGCCCGGATGGCCAGGTAATTCCTGAGCGTCGCCACTTCCCGATAGGCCGATTTAGCGGCTTCCAGTTGCGCCAGATCGGCATTTCGTTTGGCAAGCGCCTGATCGACATCGTTTTTCGAGACGGCACCGGAGAACTTACTGGCTTCCAGAACCCGTTCGTAGTTGGCTTTACTCGCAATAGACAGCGCTTCCTGTGCTTTCAGTCGTGAATCGGCAGAGGCCAGTTGGGCACTCAATTCAGGAGCTTCAGCCATGGCCAGTAACTGTCCTTCGCGTACCTCTGAACCCACATCCGCATTAAGCGTTTTGATAAATCCACTTACCTTGGCATAAATATCGACATCCCGATAGGCGATCAGTTCCCCGGGAATGTCCAGCGAAGAAGCCAGCTTCCCTTTCGATAACGAAAACACTTCGGTTGGGGCTGGCGCTGCTGCCGAATCAACCTCGGCCTCTTCTTTTTCAGCTTTACTTTCGGATGAATGGCACTGGGTAAACAAACTGGTCAGCAGGAGGCCACTGGCCAGGACACACAAATTACGGACTGAGGTTTGACGATGCATTTCTAGTAATTGTTACGAAACGACTCGCTGTTTCGATAGAATGGGGAAATGGGATTTCTGATGATTTGGTGGATTAGCTGGTTCGCTATCTAATTCAGTAAATCCACATTTGTGTAGTACTTACTCTCTTTGTCTTCGGGGTCGAGCGATACAGATTCAGTAGATGTTTTTTCCTGCACCCAGGCAAACGCCAGCGGCAGAATAAACAGAGCGGCAAAGGTTGACGCAATCAATCCGCCAATCACGGCCCGGCCCAGCGGAGCAGCCTGCGAACCACCTTCACCTAAGCCAGATGCCATCGGAATCATACCGACCACCATCGCCACGCTGGTCATCAGAATAGGCCGAATCCGAATGGAAGCCGCTTCCCGAGCCGACAGCAGGGCGTTACCGTTGCGCATTCGAAGCTCTTCGGCATTGGTCACCATCAGTACGGCGTTGGAGATGGATACCCCCACCGACATGATCATGCCCATGTACGATTGGAGGTTGAGCGTTGAACCGGTCAGCATCAGCAAAACCAGCGAACCGACCAGCACGGCTGGCACCGTACACAACACCACCAGCGAGACTTTGAACGACTGGAAGTTGGCGGCCAGCATCAGGAAAATTACGACAATGGCCGTCAACAGCCCCGTTTGCAGGCTGTCGAGCGTATCGATCAGTACCTGCGTTAGTCCCTGCATTTTGATGGTTAATCCACGTGGCAGTTCGCCCAGTGAGTCGATGGCTTTTTGCACGTCGCGGGCGGCAGTTCCCAGGTCAATATCGTTCAGGTTGGCCGTGACTGACAGCACCGGAATAGCCCCGATATTGTCGTTTTCTCCGTAAGCGGTGCCCTTTTGTAAAGTAGCTACATCACTCAACACCGGCCGGTTCGTATTCGGCAGCACGGGAATTTCACCCAGGTCATTGATACTGGTCATCCGGTTTTCGGGCACCTGAACCTGTACGGTGTAGGTCTGGCTTGATTTCGGGTCGATCCAGACACTTTTCTCGGTATAGCGCGAGGAAGATGTTGCGGCAATCAACGAGCGCGAAATAGCCGAAATATCGGTGCCTAGCTGGGCAGCCCGCGTCCGGTCGATGTTGACGTTGATGGTTGGGTATTTGGTGGCCTGTCCGATCTGAACATCCCGCAGGTAGCGAATCTTATTCAGCTTCGCAATGACCTTGTTGGCGTATTCTTCGTTCTGTTTTTTATTCTTTCCCGATAGTTTGACTTCAATAGGCGTTGGTGAACCCTGACTCAAAATCTTATCCGTCAGCTCAATGGGTTCGAACGACAGTTTGACATCGGGCAGAGCTTTTTTCATGCTGGCCCGGAACCGATCTTTCAGTTCGTCCAGTTCAACATCGTAGTCTTCCTTTAGGCTTACCTGCAACACCCCTTCCTGCGGCCCCGCCATGAACAGATAAATCGGGCTGGTCGAAAACTGAGCGCCGTGCATACCGACCATCGCCGAGGTGATTTCGATATTTTCCTTACCAACCATTTTCTTCAACACATCGATGGTTTTCAGCATAGTTGCTTCGGTTTTTTCGAGTCGCGTACCATCAGGATTTCGCAGACGAACCTGAAACTGATGTCCGGCCACTTTCGGCAATACGTCCCGGCCGATGTTGGTAATGAGCAACACCACAATCGCCATCGAGCCAAGAATGTAAGTCGTCACAATCACTTTTCGATAGGGCAGAATCCGTCTGATAAATCGGGTAAACCGGCTACGCAACCGTTCGAAATAGCTGATCTTACCATCGTTATCCATGTCCTCCCGTTCGGCCAGGGCCTCTTTCGACCGCAGCAGGGCTTCTTTTTCGTTATAGCCATTTCCATTGGTCGACACCACCGCATGTTTGAACTTGAACAGTTTCCGACCTTTTCGCTTCGGAGCCTTACCATTACTGACATGACCGTGTTCTTTCATCATCCAGTTGGCCAGCACCGGCACCAGCGTCTGCGCCATCAGGTAGGAGGTGATCATCGAAAAACCAATGGCCAGCGCCAGCGGTAGGAACAGTGCACCAGGGATGCCTGTCATGGTAAAGGCCGGGGCAAACACCGCCAAAATACAGAAGAGAATCAGGAGTTTTGAAAAGGCGATTTCCTTACAGGCATCCCAGATCGCCAGGGCTTTGGGTTTACCCATATCCAAATGCTGGTGAATATTCTCGATAGTTACCGTACTCTCATCGACCAGAATCCCGATAGCCAGCGACAGACCGCTCAGGGTCATGATGTTGATCGTTTGCCCAAATAACGACAGGAACAAAACCCCGGAAATGATACAGGTTGGGATGGTAATGATAACGATCAGGGCCCCGCGCACATCGCCCAGGAAAAGCAGCACCATCAGGCCCGTCAGAATAGCGCCAATGGCTCCTTCGGTCATCAGGCTCTTGACGGCATTGATCACATAAACCGACTGGTCGAAGGTATAGGTCAGCTTCACATCTTCGGGCAATAGGGCCTGGAAACGCGGCAGGGCAGCCTTCAGATTCTGCACCACCTCCCAGGTCGAGGCATCGGCTGATTTCGTAATGGGCAGATACACCGACCGTTTGCCGTTGACCAGTACATATCCTTGTGTGATGTCGGCCCCGTCTTCGATGGTAGCCACATCTTTCAGGTACAGGTTCTGCACCGTGCCGGTATAGAGCGGAATGTTGCCGAAATCTTCAATGTTTCGGACCGTGGTGTTGGCGGGTGTAAAGTAATTGTAATCCCCAACCCGAACGTTTCCGGCAGGTGTGGCGGTGTTGTTGATGCGCAGGGCCGCTACCAACTGATCGGGCGTGAGGTTGTGCGCCCGCAGGAGTTCGGGATCGGCTTTGATGACAATCGAGCGGGCATTACCACCAAATGGAGCGGGCGATACCAGCCCTGGCACCGACGTAAATCCCGACCGGATGTATACGTTGGCCAGATCCTGAAGTTCGTTATTGGTTCGTTGGGGGCTACTTAATACCAACTGCCCGACGGGCAGCGTGGACGCATCGAACCGGAGAATGAACGGGGGTTGTGAACCAGGGGGAAAACTCGCCTGCGCCCGGTTCGAATAGGCCGACACCTCCGCAGCCGCCTGTGCCATGTTGGTCCCTTCGTAGAAAGACAGCTTGAGCAGCGTAATGCCCTGAATATTTTTGGTTTCAATACTTTTTACGCCTGATACGTATAGCAACAGGTTGACGTACTGTTTCCCAAAAAACGATTCCATCTGGTCGGGCGTGTAGCCGCCAAAGGGCTGTGAAATGTAAATAACGGGCAGGTTCAGATTGGGGAAAATGTCAATCTTGATGGTGCGAACGGCCCCAATTCCAAAGTAGAACAGACTGGCAACAATCACCAGAATGGAAATGGGTTTCCGCAACGCGGCTCTAATTAAATCCATAGTCTATTAAAATCTCCTTAAATACAGGCTCGCTCTGGTTCAATCGCTGCTTTTCAGCATTTAACCGAGAACTAACTCTTATCCTGTTTGACTAAAAGTCAATTTTTTCCACAATCTATCCCATACAATGAATAGCTCTCTTAAAGGTAGTGAATTTAGTGGTGAAATTATTCGCCTGAAAAGTCCTAAGTCCGGGCTTTTCCATAAGCCAACCATCTGAATCCCAGTACGCATTCTGAGTAAAAACACTCAGCTACTATGCGCATCGTGTACCCGGAAAAGCCGGTAAAAATCAGCTTCTGCTTCCTCAAACTTTAGCCATTCGCTGTCCCTTTACGTCACTATCGCCTGGCCTGAAAACTACCCACTAGTTACGATCCATATCATGCTCAATAAATTCTTTTGGTCTCGGATTTTTCATCACATTGGCCTGTCATCTTCTTCTGCTTCCAACTAAAAATGGAGTGATGTCGATATCAGTGGTGTAGTACCAGTGATGTCGGTTACTAATAACCGCCACAGCGAGGTTTTGAGAAACCTTGCTGTGGCGGTTATTAGTAACCGACATCACATCTGCCAATGCTACTACTTTGCATTAGCGCAATACATTCAATTTATATTTTCATTATAGGCATTAAATGAAAATAATATTTTTATATTTGACTAAATCACCTAATTAAATTTTTCTATAAATGTGGTTTTTTAGGATTTCTACAAGATACTTCTTTTCTCATCACTCCTTCCCGGCACTCATCGTTCATCTACACCGCTACCCAAAACTCCGCTAATCATTTCCGCTAACAACTAACTCACTCACTGTAATGACATTTCCGAATGAAAGCTTTCTACTCAACCGCGTTTCGACTGGCGATGAAAAAGCATTCCGTAAGCTGTACGACTTTTATCGACCCGACATTTATCGCTTCGTTTATAAATTCATCAAATCCGATGAGCTATCGAACGATATATGCCAGGAAGTATTCATGAAAATATGGGAAGACCGCTGGACGATGCAGGAAGTGGGCTCCTTCAAATCGTATTTGTTCACAGTCACCAAAAATCACACCTTCAATATGCTGAAACGGGCGGCTGTGGAAGATCGAATTAAAGGGGAAGTCTTACGGAGTTATACCATCTCCAAAAACGATACGGAAGAAAATCTTCAGGCCAAAGAGTACCAGCAGTTTTTACAGCGTGTATTGGATACTTTGCCCCCACAAAGTCGGGAAGTGTTTAAGCTCTGTCGGCAGCAGGAAAAGAGTTACGAAGAAGCGGCTCACATTCTGGGCATATCGAGCAATGCCATCAAAAAGCATATGGTTCGCTCCATGAAAGTGCTCAAGTTTGCCGTCGAAAAAGATATGGGTATTGCCTTTAGCGTATTTCTGGAAGTACTGGCCCAAACCGGTGATTTGCTGTTCGTACTGGAAGTCTGAACCCACCTGTATTCAGATCATTCCGGTTGATTCTACTGCCTGCAGCCACGCATCAGTTCGGCTGGGCTACGCCCTGTCAATAGCCTGTTCACAGCCAAGTTGGGTATATCAGGAAGATACTCCTAAACCCTTAATTAACTGTGTCTTCATGGGTAACAAATCTCTTCCTTTTGCTATGCTCCTGGTGGGCTTGTCGCTCGGAACCTCCTGGGCCATTCGTGGACAGTTTGGACATGAATATGGTGCAGCCTGGGCCGGTGCTATTGGCTCGCTGAGTGTTTTGCTGGTTGCTAAACGCACCGATTGGTACGCCAGAGCGTTTGCCATCACGCTGGCAGGGGCTATTGGCTGGGGATTGGGCGGGCTCGCAAGCTACGGAATCGTGGTAGGCTATGGCCGCGACACCGAATTTATCAATGTGTTCTACGGGCTTACCATGCTGTTTGTTATTGGTGGTTTGTATGGGTTTATAGGTGGGGGATTATCTGGATTGGCCCTGACCGACTCCCCCACCAAACCAGTAAAGTGGCCTGAAGTGATTGTGGAGATGGTAGTTGGCGGGGCTTTGTTCTACTTCTTCCTGATCGAGGAATTTGACTGGCGTATGACGCCACCCCGCTCGGAAATGTGGGCGGTTTGTTTTGGAGCCGCCGTAGCGCTAACCTGGTATCTGGTACGTCACCGACACTATTCGGCTTTACGGGTCGCTGTATTCGCCGGTTTAGGTGGGGGCTTCGGTTTTACCTTCGGTAATTTTCTCCAAGTTCTCGGTCATCTGACCGAAATTAAATTCAACTTCTGGAACGTGATGGAATATTCGCTGGGCTTTTTCGGCGGACTGGGCCTGGCCTACGGTACCCTTACGTCCGAATGGGAAGCGAGCGAGCCGACTCAACCCAAACTCCAGGTCTGGTTTCCTCTATTGATGGTGATGCTGGTGATTCCGTACATCGTATGGCAACAATCGTTTGAGTTCGAACGCCTTCAGGAAATTTTCAGCAAGATCGGCGTGGCTCCTGACAGTCCCATTATTGGGTCGGTTCAACTAGTTGCCATTGGCATGGTACTCGGTATGACTGGCTGGTACTGGTTTCGTTATTACCAGGCTAAAGCCAACCCTGTCTCCTATTCACAAAATGATGTCTTTGTCCTCTTTCTGAGCTATTGGGGGCTGTATATTCTGTTTAGTTTGTTCATAACGGGGGCGTTTATTAGCGGCTATCGGATAGAGCAATACCTATACATCGCCAATTGGGTAGTAGTGGCTTTTCTGATTGGCAAAACCCAGCCCGCTTTCGCACCCAGACGTTTAGCCCCTAAACAATGGACGATCAATTTTGGGGTTGTCCTTATGTTTTTCGCGCTGCTTACGACTATACTTATCCATTCACACGGCGAATTGAAAGGCTCACACAAGCGCTTTGGTGCCCCTCCCCCTACCGAAAATCCACAGTAGTTAAACACTGCTCGTCCTCCTGTCGAAAATCCATAGTAGTTAAACCCTTTGACATTGCGACGCAGGAGCAATCTTCGGGAACAATAAGAAATGCCTTCTCCGAAGATTGCTCCTGCGTCGCAATGTCAAAATCGGCTCTCCTGCTCATCCGCGATTGTAGCACAGACCAGAAGTGGGCTAAACAAGTTGATAACTCAGCTATTTACCCGATTTCGGAAAATAACTCGCTTCAATCAGTTCTTTTACGTCTTTGAATTTCTTGTTGGGTTTCAGGTACTGCGCCAGGAAGTTATAGATTTTCATCCGGCTTTCCTTGGCACCATACGAATCGATTCGGTTGAAGGTATGACCACCAGGAGCATCCTTATAAATTTCGTATTCGAACTTCTTGCCTTCAGCTTTGAGCGACTTGATCAAATGTTCTACTTCCAGCACATTCACGTCCTCATCGTTAGTGTTGGTATGAATCAGCAGGGGCGTTTGTAGCTTATGTGCCTGCCAGGCCGGAGAGCGTTTACGGTATTCTTCCACGTTCTGATCGGCGGTTTTGCCCAGGTGATAATCAGCCGAATAGGCATCCCGATAGCTCTGGCTCTTATAACCCATCCGGGCAATCAGATCGCTAACGGGTACACCTGCATAGCCAACGGCGTAATCAGATTGATAATTGAACAGGTTGAGCAGGGTAATCATACCGCCATGACTCCAGCCGAGAATACCCACCCGTTTTTTATCGATGAAGTCATAGTTCTCGAGCATGTAATCCCGGCAGGCTTTGGTGTCCTCCACTTCCAGACCACCGTAATCGATAAGCTGGTAAAACCCCTGTCCGTAGCCCGTACTTCCGCGATAATCAGGCGCAATCACTACGTATTCCTGAGCCGTCAATTCTTTAATGATATGTGCATAAGCCGTGTTGAAATTACTATGTACACCTCCATGCGGCAGTACCAGCAGCGGGTATTTTTTCGACGGATCGATTTTGGTGGGGATGAACACGTAAGCCGAAAACCGAACAGGGTTTTTCGCGCCCTGCCCGGTCGGGTTTTTGATCACAGCCGGAGGTGGTCCGGTGATAATGATCTTATCGACCAGAACGGCATCGCCCAGCCGCTGCGACCAGGTGAGGTCGTCGATGGTTTTGTCGAGTGCATCAAACTGGTGCTGCATACTGGCCAACTGCCGTTGCAGGGCTGCCACCTGATTGCCCTGGTTACCTTCTGAGCTTTGGGCCTTCGTCGGGCCATACAGCAGTGTTCCCGCAAAAAGAGAAAGGACGAATCCAGTAACTTTTTTCATTGGTTGT
This sequence comes from Spirosoma gilvum, assembly GCF_054776815.1. Lineage (NCBI taxonomy): Bacteria > Pseudomonadati > Bacteroidota > Cytophagia > Cytophagales > Cytophagaceae > Spirosoma > Spirosoma gilvum. The sequence goes on from NZ_BAAHBH010000018.1 coordinate 30,883, forward strand.
AAAAAAGAGGAAGATGTAAAAGGTTTACGGTATTTGGTATTCAGTTTACGTTTTACGATGAGCCTCCCCGTGGTCTGTGAGGACACAGACCACGGTTATAGAGTTGCTTTCGGCCAGCCCACTGTAAACTGATCATACAGCATCGGAAAGGCTGCTGAACGTAAAATCGCGAATGCGTAAGGGCGGCACCATGTTGCCTCGGGTGCGCTCAGGAATGCCAATAGCTTCGAGGTTGTTGAGCATGATGACTGGGCTTTCGTTGAACCGGAAGTTTTTGACCGGGTGCTTAATCTGCCCATTGTCGATGTAGAATGTTCCGTCGCGGGTAAGGCCCGTATAGAGTAAGGTTTGCGGGTCCAGCCAGCGCGTGTACCAGAACCGAGTGACCAGAATTCCTTTCTCAGTACCTTTGATCATATCGGCCAGCGACTGAGTTCCGCCCGTCATCAGAAAGCCAGTGGGTTCGGGAAGTGGTTTAACTCCTTTTTGCTTCGCCCAGTAGGGGGAATACGACAGATTTTTGACCACTCCTTTATCGAACCAAACCACTTTTTCATGCGGATAACCATCACCCGAAAACGGCGAACTGGGTATTTGCGAATCGGTTGGATCAGAGTAGATGGTAACGCGTTCGTCCAGTAGTTTTTCACCCAGACGCGTTCCCCCACCTTTCTTACTCAGAAAACTTCGCCCTTCATCGGCTGTACGAGCGTCCATGGCCCGCACCATAAACTGAATCAGTTCGCCAGCCGCCAACGGTTCCAGAATCACGGTGTATTTACCGGGTTCCAGCGCAACGGCCTTTTGCGAAGCACGGGCTTTCTGAATGGCGATGTCGGTTAACGCGCCGGTTTTAAGTTTGCTGACATCGTTGAAATCGCCCGCAGCATAGCCCGAGCCGGTTCCGTCGGGCGTACGAATCGTCAGCGAGAAATTGGCGTTGGTGCTTTTATGATACCCGAACAGCCCTCTGGTATTGCCAATAGCATTGAACGTAGCCGAATCATCCAGAAAACCTGCCCCGCTTAACTGACTGGCCATGATGGACTTGATACTGGCTCCGGCAAGCCTGGCCCGATCAGGCGCTTTCATGGTAGCTGTGGTTTCGACAAATGCCTGCGGACTGCTGTAAGTCTGTGGCCCCGGCATAGGCATGTACTCCGGATTTTCGGGAGCCAGCCGGGCCATTTCTTCCGCCCTACGAACCGCCTTTTCGAGCGAAGCATCATCGAACTCGTTTATATCTGACGTGCCGATCCGTTTGCCCAGCACAGCCGTCACCGATACGGTCAGGTTGTTGGTGGCTCCAGCCGTAGAAACGGAGTTCCGCGCAAACCGGATATTACCCGTTCGGCCACCGTTTAGCTCCACCTTCATCTCGTCGGCCTTCGAATAGCTCAACACTTTATCAATAAGCCGCTTGGCTTCTTCCTGCGATAAAATAGCCATTTGTTTTTATGGAGTATTAGGAGCGAGGAGCGAGAATGCTGGCGCAAGCCAGAGAGTAGGCGTCAGCATTCTCGCTCCTCACTCCTAATACTATTTTTTTAAATCTTCCGTCCGGTGTTGATTACGTTTACGCCATTGAAGCGGGTGGTGGGGCAACCGTGCGAGACGGCACTGGCCTGCCCCGGCTGACCTTTACCGTCGAAGAAGGTGCCAAACAAGCGGTAGTCGTCTTTATCGCAGATGCGGGCGCAGGAATTCCAGAACTCCTGGGTGTTGGACTGATAGGCGACGTCGTCGAGCATACCCGCGATTTTGCCGTCTTTGATTTCGTAGAAGAGCTGCCCGCTGAACTGGAAATTGTACCGCTGCTGATCAATAGACGACGACCCACGACCCAGAATGTAAATGCCTTTTTCGGTGTCCTTAATCATATCGTGGATACTGTATTTGCCTTCCGATGGCTGAAGCGACACGTTTGGCATCCGCTGGAACTGAACACCGTCCCAACTTTCGGCAAAGCTGCACCCCTGCGACTCTTTTTCACCCAATAAATGCACCTGATCGCGAGTGGCCTGGAAGTTGACCAGAATGCCCTTTCTGACCAAATCCCACTTTTTACAGGGAACGCCTTCATCGTCGTAACCGACTAACCCCATCGTATTGGGCTGAATCTTATCCGCTACCAGGTTAACGATGTTGCTACCATACTGGAAGTTTTTCGACTGCAGCTTTTCCATCGTCGCAAAGCTGGTTCCGGCCAGATTGGCTTCGTAGCCAAGCACCCGGTCGAGTTCCAGCGGGTGCCCGACGGATTCGTGAATGGTCAGGCCCAGATTGGACGGGTCCAGAAGCATATCGTACTTACCAGCCGGGACCGATTTGGCCGAGAGCTTTTCCTTTGCCTGCAAAGCCGCTGCCGTAGCGTCTTCGATCATGTTATAGGCATACCGGTAAACGGTTGGCCCGTTTGGGATCACGATTTTTTCAGCTGGGTTGTCGGACAGATACTCGTATCCCATCCCAATGGGAGCACTGAGTGCATCGCGGGATTTGAAACGACCCGTTTGTCGATTCACCGCCGATACCGTAAACGTCGGCCACATCCGATGCACATCCTGATCGATATACGACCCATCGGTTGAAGCAAAATACTTCTGTTCGTTGACGAAGAAGAGGTTCGATGTGACGAACGAAGCGCCATTTTTGAGGGCGGCCCCATTCACGTCCATCAGCAGGTCGATCTTTTCCTTAACCGGAATTTCAAAAGCATTTTTCTTGATAGGCGTTTTCCAGACCTTTTCACCTACCCCTTTCTGCGGGGCCAGCACCACCGGTTCTCGCTGGATTTCGGCATTGGCTTTGGCCATATCTACAGCCATGGCGGCACATTCGGCGATGCTTTCGGGCGTCATAGTATTGGTCGACGCAAATCCCCAGGTGCCATTGGCTATGACCCGAATACCAATTCCATATGACTCCGAATTGACGATATTCTGCACCTTGTTCTCCCGCGTGAACAGGTACTGCCGCAGATACCGCCCTATACGCACGTCGGCATAGGTAGCCCCTTTGCTTTTAGACGCATTGAGTGCCACATCGGCCAGTCGCTTTTTGACCGTTACGTCCATCCCCGGATTCAGCAGTTCCTCCGCCGAAATCGGATTCCCGGCTATCAGTCCGGCAGGCAGCATGGTTGCTCCAAGCCCCATACCAGACAACTTGACAAAATCACGTCTTTTCATACGATTACTTATCGCCTGGGTGATAGATTTTTTCGGCGTGTTTGTACACGTCGTCTTTATAGAAATAGATGTCTTTGTACGTACCGTCGATATAGCCTTTCACCTGGTCGAGGTAGTGGGGCGACGATGGATCGGAGCTGGCTCCTCCTGTCAGGATGGTTTTAGCCCGGAGCTTATCGCCAAACTCAACGGCAGCTACGAAGGTATTGCCCGTAATGCCGTATCGTTTGTGTGTTTTAGCCGTTTTTCGACTCACATACGCATTCAAAGACCCCATAAAACCCGGTGTGGCCGGAACACCCCAACTGAGTTTGTCATCACTAGGCTCCGAATCGGCTATGCGCTGGAACCGATTATCCATACCCCAGGGCACCTGCCAGGTTCCAAACTCTTTTTCAAGCTCAGCCACCACCTGTGCTAAGGCTGTAACCTGCTCTTTCGACGATAAAAACTCGGTTGTCACAGCGGCCCCGTTGGTCAATGAATACTGTTCTTCAGTAGTAGCGGGTTTCGCCAGTCGGGCCATATCGAGCTGAATGATTTTTTCCAGCCAATGCACCGTCAGGGTCGTAGCGACCGAGTTGGTATCTGTCCGGAAATTCCAGGCTTTCAGTGTTTCGATGGGTTGAGCCAGTTTTGCCTTGAGCGAATCGCCTACCAAATTATAGGCAGCAATCAGACTCGGCACAAAGCGTTCGCCACTGGGCAGATAGGTATCGTACGACGCCTTGATCACATCGTCCATCGTTGCGTTTTTTAGTGGCGTCAACACCTTTACGGCATGAACGGCGCGGGGTGTATGTCCATCGGGCAGCATGTAGGACGGTAGCTTGTTTAACATGTCTGTATTCAATTCACCGGCACCGTACAATGGCGTTGAGTTACAGTTCTGTAGCCAGCCGTTGGCCGGATTGATGTAATGCGGAAGTTCGGTCAGTTCGTGTGTTCCCTGCCATTCGGTGGCCGAGGTGGTGCCATCGACCGGCCGACGCCAGTCGAGTAAAGGATTTTTCTTCGGTACAAAATTGCCGTGCCAGTAGGCGATGTTTCCTTCTTTATCCGCATAGACAATATTGCTGCCCACCATAGCCCTGGCGTTGATGGCACTGGTAAACTCCTTCATATTCCGGGCCTTCATTTTCAGCCAGTGCATGCCCAGCAGTTCGATGTTTGGCTCGTAGGTTTTGAGGGTAATCCAACGGGTTGCGGTTGCGTATACTACGGGGCCATGATGCGTGCGGTAGGTCACGAACTTCTTTGTTGCCCAGCTATCCCCTTTCTTGTAGCGGAGTTCGATCGTCGTGCTATCGACCGGTTTCCAGGCACCGTCGTAGCGATACATCCATTTCCCTTTTTTCCACTCCACATCCTCGGCATATAAATCTTTAGCATCGGATAGCGAGACGGGATGCATCCAGCCCAGAAACTCGTTGAATCCCTGAAATATGCTAAACTGACCCAAAAACGGCGCTCCGTACGAATTCAACCCTTCTTCACTGACCAGATGGATTTCGATACGGCCGTAGTACTCCGCATGGGGATTGATGAAGAGCATCGCCTTTTTGCTCTGCGTACGGGACGGAGCCAGCGCAAAGCCGTTTGAACCGTCGTTCTTGGGTGGCTCGGCGGTAAAACTTCGGCTACCGGTAGCACCCTGAGCCGCTTCTTTCAGGTAAAACGCTTTGAAATCGGCTTCGGTAACGTTACTCCCACCCATGGCCGGAACGTTGTTCATCAGGATCATCCAGGGTTCGGCACGGGTAAGCAGTTTGGGCTTTACGGCCGGATGCGTAATCAGGTAATAATTGATCCCACCCGCATAGGCATCACATAGTTTTTTGAGCCAGTCGGGCGTTTTTCTGTACAACTGAACCGCTTGTGTCGAGTCGATAAACATTCGCGTCCAAAGGTCTCTGTAGATAGCAGACTCCCCTTCCAGTTCGGCCGACCGGCCCAGCCGTCCAATCAGCGACGTTTCGACCTTCTCAAAAAACTCTTCGCACTGAATGTACATTTCGCCAAACACCGCGTCGGCATCGGTTTTGGCGTATACGTGCGGAACACCGTAAGTATCTTTGACAATCTCAATCCCCTTCGCCTGTTTTTGCAGCGCCTTTACCTCCTGCGCCGAAAACGGGGTCTGAGCCGAAACCGAACGGGCAATCAGGCCAGCAAGGATAAACAGCCAATAAATGTGTCGATGCATTTCTGTTCGATCTAATAGTTTCTTACGGATTCACCGCTCGTCCGCGATTGCATCGCGGATGACTGAGGTTCGCGTCTGTGACGCTATTGCAAGCTTATTCTTTTACCTGAAACCCCTCTCCTCTCGCGTCACAGACGCGGGCCTCACCCATCCGCGATGCAATCGCGGACGAGCCTAAGAGCCTAACTACTTGTAAATGGTAACGGACTCAAACAAACTCGGTGCTGAACGCGGGCTGTTTGGGTTTGAGTTGAGTTCGTTTTGCGAATAGATAAACCGACCGGGCAACTGGCTGCCGTTGTTTGGCTTCAATTTAACTCCTAAGCCTTCAGCACGGGTACGGCGCTCATCATTCCAGCCAAGGTGCTGACCGTAGAAGGTCACATAGCGTTCTTCCAGGATTTCGCGTAATAACGCCTTATCGGCAGCAATACCATCTTTGTTTTCAATCCCACCAACGGCAAAGTCCTCCGCAACATACGGATCATATTTGTAAGTACCGGCCACTTTATACGTTGCATGCAGGTAACCCCCGCTGTTCAGAAAACTCCGGTAGGTATTCAGGTGGGCCAGCGCAGCGTCGAAGCCTTTCCCCGAACGTAATGCCATTTCGGCCAGCGTCAGGACGTTTTCCTGATAGGTGACGAGCGGAAAACTGGCGTCGCGGGCAAAAAAGCCCCGGTTTGTTGTGGTCGTCAGCGTGTTGGGCTCAATGACGCCCGGTGCATTTACGCCATTTTCGAGGTAGTAGAATTTGAACCGGGCCGTTTCATTGGTTTTCGCATTGCCCCGGTACGTAGCTGTTTTGGCTGGATTGAGCAGTTCGGCATTATAAGCCCCTTCGGCCGTGATACTCCCGGCCCGAATGTTGGTCAGGAAGCTGTAATTCTGGTTTTCATTGGCACTGGCAACGATTCCGTGTGGCGAATACATCGAGTTGGCATAGGTGCTCACCCCGGCCTGAGCCGCTGTATAGGCTTCGTTATACTGCTTGAGATCAATATACAAGCGCGCTTTCAGCGTGTTAGCCACCTGTTTCCATTTCGTCAGATCGCCCGCAAAAAACAGGTCTTTTGTACCGACGGTCCCGATGCCTGATTCCAGATCGGCAATGCCATCGTTCAACTGAGCGATCAGCTTGGGAATCAACTCCGCTTGGGCTTCAAAACGAGGATTGGGAAACTTCGTGGTATTGGCCGTTTCGGTAAATGGCACATCGCCCCAAAGCTCCGAAGCGGTACCGATGTTCTGCGCCTGAATGATTTTGGTGATCCCGGCCATGACGCGGTTGCCCAACTGATTCGCCTTGTCCAGCGTCCGAACCGCATTTTTATTGGTCCCGGTAAAGAACAGGTTCCAGTCGTCGTCGAAATTAGCGGCCGTAATCTGATATTGTCCCCAGGTACCAAACTGCTGGAAACTTCCGAACCCGTAGCCCGTCCAGACAATGGTGAGCCGACTAGCCATGCCTTCCTGCGAAGCCATGTGGGCAACCTGTGTGCCGGTAAAAAGATATTCGGCCGACGCGTCGGTGGGGTTGTTGGGGTCCTGGTTCATATCCGACACCAGCGACTCACAGGAGGAGGAAGCCAGCCCAATCAATACGGCAAAAATGGCTTTATATCGTAGTTTCATGGAAGTGATATGTAACGCGGGTGGAAACCCGCGAAAGTTTAAGTTATAATCGCGGGTTTCCACCCGCGTTACAACCAACATTGATTAATAGTTGATTTTCAGGCTAAACACCAGCGATTTAGTACTGGGATTGTTGAAATAATCGACTCCACGGGCATTACCTACTCCCGATACGTTAGTTTCTGGATCGATGCCCACGACCTTAGTCCAGAGCACCGGATTCCGGGCCGTAACCGCGAAACTGACCGATTCAAGTTTAGTTTTCTTGCGAAAACCGGCTGAGTTGAGCTGATAGCCGAGTGTGATTTCCCGAATCCGGGTCCAGCTCCCATCGCGAACAAACTGCTCGGTCAACTGCCCCGAGTGGCCACCAATAGAGGTATAGAACGACTGGTCCAGCAGAACAGGTCCCCCGCCGTAATCTTTCACATTGCCACGCAGCGTTGTACCCGCTTTGAACAGCGTTCCGGCGTAGTTGTACATATCCTTCGACAGAGTCACTTCGTTACCCACATCGGCATAGGTTCCGAAATTGACCAGCACACCACGGGTTCCTTCGTAGAAATCACCGCCCTGAAAGGTTTCGAACAGCACATTCAGCGACAGTTTTTTGTACGAAAGATTGGTACCAAAACCACCGCGCCAATCTGGATTCGGGTCACCAACAATGCCCAGCGTGGTTCCCAATTTCGGGAAGCCGGTCGGTGTCAGGTTCATGGAACCATCTTCATTCCGTTGATATACGCCACCATAGAAAGACGAAAGCGCGTCGCCTACGTGCGCTACAGTGCTGAGAGCCCCGCCCGTAAAGGTGATGATTTCAGTACCTCCTAAGTTGGTTACCCGGTTTTTGTTACGGCTCCAGTTGGCGAATACATTCCACTGGAAGTCCGTTTTCTGAAGCACATTCAGGTTGAAGTCGACCTCCATCCCTTTGTTTTCCATACTCCCGGCATTGGTGTATTTCTGGCTAAAGCCCGTCGACCCCGCTGCCGAAACCTGCAATAACAGGTCGCGAATCTGGTTCTGGTAATACGTGTAACCAATGGTCAGCTTGTTTTTGAAAAGTCGTAGGTCAGCCCCAATTTCCCACTCCGTTTTGCGCTCGGGCAGGAGGTTTGGATCGCCCTGGGTAGCACTTTCGACATAAGCCCCACCATAGCCTGAACTGGTCAGTGCCGTGCCCCAGTCGGTAAACGAGGCCGCAATGTATGGGGTTGTGTTTCGGTAGGGTTCAGGCTGGATACCCACGATACCATACGATGCCCGCAGTTTTCCGAACGATAGCGGAGTACCCCGAAAAATGGGTAATTGGCTGAACTGCCAGGCCACATCCGCCGATGGGTAGTAGAACGTCGATTTGGAAGCGCTGCCAAAGGTTGACCCCGATTCACTGGCGAGCGATCCGTTGACAAACACCTGGTTAAAGAAGCCCAGATTGAGCGTGGAGTACAAACGCGCTGTCCGGCGATGAGATTCGGTATTGAACGGCGAGTTGTTGGCCGCTGTTGAGTTAGCGAAATTGGCGGGCGCTTCTTCCAGGATGAAGTTATTCATTGTACCACCCAGCAGGTTCGAAGAACGATCGTTGATGTTGAAGCCCAAGATCAGCGTACTGGTTATGTTCTCACCAAAATCTTTGCTGGCCCGGCCAATCACGTCCAGGTTCAGTTCTTTTTCGGAGATAATCCGTTGATCGTAGGTTCCTGCGCCTGAGTTTTCGACCGAGTTTACTGGATTGTTCGTCACCCGACGGTCACTGAACATATCGATGCCACCCCGAGCCGTAATACTGAACCAATCCTTCGGTGTAATCACCATTTCGGAGTTCATAATCAGGCGATCCACTTCCGAAAAGTTGGTCAATTCATTGATCGTCCAGAGCGGGTCATTATAGCTTGGATTGGCCGAAGCGCCCAGGTAATTCCGGTAGGCACGTTGCCGGTTCCGAATGCCAGCTGCCGTGGGTGAAGCGTAATACGTCCCTTTCCAGTAACGGCTGTCGAAATCGGGCGCTGAACGCAGCATACCCAGATAGAGCGCACTGGTGTTGTCGCCTTTCTGAATCCGGTTGGAGGTGGTTCGAATGTAGTTTGCATTGGCCGACGCCCGAACAACATCGTTGAATTGACGCAGGGCATTGAACCGGACTGAGTTGCGCTTATAATCACTTTGCCCGGCAAAAATCCCCTTCTGCCCTAAATTGCCCAGACTCAGGTAGAAATTCCCCTTGTCATTGCCTCCACTTAAGCTGATGTTGTTGTCCAGATAGGTTCCTGTACGAAACACCGCATCCCGACGAGCTTCGTTGAAGGTTTCTTTCGAATTTTTGGTAAGGATGGGGTAAAACGTTTTACCCTGATACGATTCAAAACGGGCTCCGTTCATGTTGACCGCATCGTCGCCCCCCGCCCGATTGGCAATTTTATCACCCCAGGAATACTGGGTGGTAGGGTTGTAAACGCCACCCGTTCCTTGTCCGTAGGCTTCCTGAAGCGGATGTAATACGTTCACTTTATCGAAAGAAACCGTCGAGCTGAAACTGACATTCAACTTATTATCGGTAGCGCCCCGCTTGGTGGTAATCACAATAACCCCATTGGCCGCCCGTGACCCCCAAAGGCCAGCCGCCGAAGCGCCCTTCAGGATTTGCATACTGGCAATGTCTTCCGGATTGATGTCGTTTAGCCGCGACTGTTGCGCTACGCCACCTCGTGAGTCGCCCGTGGTGTTGTTGCTCATCGGCACCCCGTCGATGATAATCAGGGGCTGGTTCGAGCCTGTAATCGTGTTCTGACCCCGAATCTGGATGTACGAACCGGCACCCGGATCGCCGGTAGAGCGTGAAATCAGAACGCCAGCCGCTTTACCCGCCAGCCCGTTGATGACCCCCGTCTCACCCGAGCGTTTGATATCTTCCGGCTTTACGGCCGATAAGGTAGAGCCCAGCCGGTCTTTTTCTTCTTTAAAACCGAGCGCCGTAACGACCACTTCGTTCAGAATTTTAGAATCAGGGGCCAGGGTTACGTTGATGGTCGTCTGACTACCTACTTTAACCTCCTGAGATACATAACCGAGAAATGAGAAGATCAGCACGCTTTCTGCCGAAGGCACATTGATGGAGTAATTACCATCGGCATCGGTTGTCGTTCCCGTTGTGGAGCCTTTAATAGCTATATTGACACCTGGTAGTGCAATTCGGTCTTCCTGAGCCATTACTTTTCCTTTGATGAGCATAGCGGCCTGTTCTGCTGAATTACCCCGACGTACTGTTTTGGTTGGCTGTACCGCTTTATCTCCTTTTTCCGCTGGCCGGGTATGGGCACCGGCTGTAGTGATCAGCGAAGCGGAGATCATCAAACACCCTAAGGTCCGTATTCTCCTTTGTAGTGATAATCCCATTGCTCTCTTTCTGGTTAATTGGTTGTATGAATTGACAAAAGCTCGGTTTACCATACCGTTGACAGGCATGGCATGGAATAGACTAGATAACAGACCGTTACCGTAAAGTGCTACCAGATCATCAGTATGATAGAAGCGGCTATTTTCAGCCACTGGTTCCAGGCTCGAAAGCCATTCGTCGATGCTGACTGAGCAGCCGTTTTCTGAATGAGCTCAGCTTCCTGCTCCATGTAGGTTTTGGCCAGCTCGTCCAACTTTCCTTCCCTGAGCAGTTCCAGAAATACCTCCAGCTCATCGTCCGTTGCCCGATTGGCGAGGTACCGTTCCAGTAAAGTTGCCATCATCGTTTGCTCATCCATAAGGTTCTCGTTAAGTACCCATAAGACAATCGAGACCCCGGACGAGGGTACCCCTCCCATTAAAAATTTTTAATCTTCGGGCATAAAAAAAATGCCGGACCCCTCAGAGCCCGGCATTTTTGAAATTGTATGGTTATAACCGATAGCTACGCCAGTCGGTTGATGCAGTTCAGATCTTCGAACGCTACTTTCAGGCGTTGCACCATGCTTTCTTCGCCTTTACGCAGCCATACACGAGGATCGTAGTACTTCTTGTTTGGCGAATCAGGTCCTTCGGGGTTACCCAACTGCGATTGCAGGTAGCCTTCTTTGGCCTGGTAGTATTTCAGAATCCCTTCCCACATCGACCACTGCATGTCGGTATCGATGTTCATTTTCACGGCACCGTAGCGGATGGCTTCGCGGATTTCTTCGCGGCTGGAACCTGAACCACCGTGGAATACGAAATTCACTGGCAGCGGGCCTGTGTTATACTTTTCCTGAATGTATTTCTGCGAGTTGTCCAGAATAATCGGCGACAGCTTCACGTTGCCGGGCTTATATACACCATGCACGTTACCGAACGCAGCCGCGATGGTGAAGTTCGGCGATATTTTGCTCAGCTCTTCATAAGCATAGGCCACTTCCGAAGGCTGGGTGTACAGCTTGGAATCATCCACGTCGGAGTTATCGACGCCGTCTTCTTCACCACCCGTTACGCCGAGTTCGATTTCCAGCGTCATGCCGATTTTGGCCATCCGCTCGAAATATTTGGCGCAGATTTCGATGTTTTCTTCAATCGGCTCTTCCGACAGGTCAAGCATGTGCGAAGAATACAGGGGCTTGCCGGTTTGATCAAAGTGTTTCTCACCAGCAGCCAGCAACCCGTCGATCCAGGGGAGCAGTTTTTTGGCGCAGTGGTCGGTATGCAGAATAACCGGAACGCCGTAGAGTTCGGCTACATGGTGAATGTGTAGCGCACCCGAAATGGAGCCCGCAATGGCCGCCTGTTGTTTGTCGTTAGGCAGGCTTTTGCCAGCATAAAAAATTCCACCGCCGTTCGAGAACTGGATGATAACCGGTGAGTTAACAGCTTTGGCTGTTTCCAAAACAGCATTTACGGAGTTAGTCCCAACGACGTTGACGGCCGGAAGGGCATAGTCGTTCTCATTGGCATGACGAAAAATTTCGGTGACACCTTCGCCGGTCACAACACCGGGGGCAAAACGGGCGGCTACTTCGCTCATAATTAGGTCTAATTTTGGATTCGTTCAAGAAATAGTTTACCGAAAGTGCGACCGGTTAACCTATTTAATTTCGAAGGGTAAAGTTGGGGATATTAGCCGAATTTTGCTACAATTGATTTACAATCAACGAACATCCGCGCCTATTAGCGCAGTACTTCAATGACTCCTTTTTTGGTAAACCCGGCCGGGTAAGTCGCATTTTTCATATCGAGCCGATACACGTACAGACCATTGCCAACGGGTTGTCCTTTAAACGTGCCATCCCAGGTCGACCATCCTGCCGAAACGGCCGTTTCGCTGATGCCTTCATATACAGGCTCTCCCCAACGATTGAAAATAGTTAACGTCATACTGGCTGTTCCTGAACTATAGATCACCAGCGTTTCATTCATCCCATCCCGATTGGGTGTAAACAGATCAGGTACATACGCTATGGGTGGTGCGGGCGGGCAGTTGGAACTGACCTGAATGGAATCGCTCACCTGACATCCAGCCGAGGAGCGAACGCTAATGGTATACCAGCCGTAGTCGTTCACGTCCAGTACCTGCTCTGTACCGATAATTCTTCCAGCCTTCGACCAGCTATAGACAACATCCGGTAAGGCTCCGGCATTCAGGGCAATGTGGTCTGCGCTGGCAAAACAGGTGTCGATCTGCCAAGTAGCTAGTTGTAGTTTCGGATAGGGATTCAGCGTCACCATCTGCGAATCGCGACTGACACACCCCGTTTTTGTGCTGCGGGCGATTAGGGTGTATTGACCATTCTGCCGGGCTAACATGGTAGCGCCATTCATTGAACGCCCATCCGGTAATTGCCAGCTAAACGTATCCCAGTCGGTATTGGGTGTCGCCCGGAGCGTAAGTGTATCTCCACAAACGGTTTGGTTTGGAGTTACGAATCGAAACGGCGACGGGCGGGTAAAGCTGGCTGATACGTCTTTTTCAGCAAAGCAGGATGCATCTTCGGCACTGGTGACCCGCACCCGGTACGTTTGTACGCCGTTCACGTTCGAGACAACCAGCGAATCCAGCCGGTCGTTGGATATATTAATGCCGGGTCCGGTCCATTGCGGTACGCCACCGGTTGCATGAGCATTGAGCCGAAATCGGCCACAGGAGTCCGGTATGATCGTCGCCGTTGGGTTGACCTCAACCAAAATGACGGCCAACTCTTCGGTAGATGTCAGGTGGATGTCGGCACATTTGCTTTCACGGACTTTCAGCAGGTAGGTGCCTGACTTGGTGGGTTTCAGGGTTGAGAATGTAGCACCTGCAACCGCTGTTCCATTCAGATACCATTGGTAAGTCAGGTAATTCGCATCCAGATTCTGAGTCTTCGACGAAAGTAGAAAATTGTTACAACCACCGAGTTTAGCCAGCTCAATGTTCACCCTAGGCAAAAGCCGGGGAATGGTATCCACATTGAACGGTAATCCAGCCAGTGCCGTTCTGCCCCCGAGGTTCACTGCCTGCGCTACCAGGTCGCAACTGGCCCCTTCCTGATTGGGTTGGTTGATCGCCATCAGATACTCTTCGCCCGGCTGAGAACCATAAATTTTACCATCGGGTCCAATTTGCAACGCCCCTACACCGGGCGACGCATTGCGTAGAGCCTGTACATTGAGCGTTGCCGTAATGACCAGATCACTAACCCGTATCTGATAGATCTTTTTACTCGATATAGTGGATAAATAAATCAGTGAATTGTCGGGCGAGAACTCAAGCCCGTAGGCGCCAACCGTGGCCGGTACTTCCAGCTTTCGGGCATTTGAGATCACTCCCGCCTGGTTGTCGAAATCGAACAGTTCCACAAATCCACCTTCCACACTGTCCGAAACAGCAACGGCCAATTTTTTACCATCGTGCGACGGTTTCATATACCCCTTACTCGCCCGATGTGGACTACCCGCCCGGTATAGCGATTGGTGTACCGATCCTACGTTATACACCTTAGGGGTAAGAATAAGGCCATTATCGTTGAGCAGATAAACCCGAAACGCATTCGTCGTTAGTTCATGGGTAATGATCCAGTGATTCAGGTTATTGCAGTGATAGATGGTCGTAATCTTTTCGGACGATGGCGACAGGAGCGGTTTATTCTTAACAGAAAGTCCCCCCAAACCACCATTCAGGCTCATATTGACGATGGCATACTGAATACCGATCGGTTGATCTGAACTGCCAACCGAAAAGACATAAAACTGCTCGGTACTATTCTGATACGGCACAATCAGCGCCGACTGCGTACTTCGGCTACTTCCACCCAGATTGACCGCACCTGGCATGATCTCATGATTTCGGTTCCAGATGATACTGCCGTCGGTGTAAAATAACAATTGCCCATTGGCATCAGACTGGGAGGCACACCCCTCCTGCACACGCAGTTGGCCATTGATTACAGCCTGCGGAGAACCACTACGAAACGTAACCCCTGCGCCATTTCCAAAATACCAGTTATTGGCATTCGCTGGCACCTGTGCTTTGGCGGTACTACTCAATAGACCATTAGCCAATAGCCCATAAACAATCAAACTGGTAAAAAGAAAAGTACGAACGCGCAGAGAGTAGTTATTCCAAGGGTTCATAGGTGTGCACAACGGATGAGTAAGAACAGCGCCGATGGCTCGCGTCACACACTAGACCACCGGGCTGCTAAGGTCGAAATACACATATGACCTATTTATTACTCAAGCCGTTGTAAATTTTAATCTCCGCTTTACGAAACCCTTGAAAAAGCAACATCAACAGCTAGCCTGGCAGACCAGGCAGTTGATGATTACCCCTGCAATCGTTGCTGGGCCTCTGCCGTGATTGGCGTAAAAAAGTTGACCAGATTACCGTCGGGATCACGAAACAGGAGCGAACGGTTTCCCCAGGGCATAGTCGTAGGTTTCTGCACCACAGAATCATCTAGAAAATCCACCAACTTTTCGTATTCAGCATCCACATCGTCAACGCGAAATTCGATGATTGCCGAGCGGTTACTGGCAGCTTCAGCCACATCCTCCCCTCCGAATAGCGCCAGAGTGCGTGTACTCCCAATTGCCAACGTAGCCGAAGGGGTACGCAACTCCGCGAAATCATCCGTATACTGTGTCACGGGCATACCCGTAACCTGCTGATAAAACTGAACAAGACGACTGAGGTCGGCGGTAATGACCCGAACCGAGGAAAAATTCATAGCGTACAGACGTTTATTGGTAGGCTACAAAGAAAATCACGCTTACTGACAGCCCTATGTCAGTAGATAAGGAGTTATTTATGGAAGTATGTAAAGCTTCCTAAAAGGCACCGGATAAAAATCGGGACAAGTTGCGTTTTCTGCCGGTATAGAAAAAAGAGCTGGGAAACCTCGTTTTTTCCACCAACTTTGAGCAGATAAACTAAGCCCTTTACATTCTTGAAAACACTCTTCTTTTGCCCGATGTGGGGCATGGAAAATCTCTCCTATACCGAAGCCGCCAAACGGGTGAAAGCCGTAGGTTACGACGGCATGGAAATTGCGGCCGGTCCCGACAAACGAAAAGAAGCCACGCAGGTCATGCGCGACCACGGACTCGAACCAATTTTAATGGCGTTTGGCGGAGGCAGTAATTTTGCTGAACACAAGAAAAAATACCACGACGACCTGCTCGACATTGCCTCGTACAAGCCCCTGTTCATCAACGTCCATACCGGTCACGATTACTTCACCTTCGAGCAAAATGTCGAGCTGATTCAAACGGCTATCGATGTCCAGAAACAAACCGGTGTTCGGATTCTGCACGAAACGCACCGGGGTCGTTTTTCCTATAGTGCTCCGGCCATTCAGTACTACCTGCTTAAACTCCCCGACTTGCGATTAACCGCCGATTACTCGCACTGGGTCAACGTAGCCGAGTCGTATCTGGCCGATCAGGCTGGTAATGTGGACCGTGCCATTGCCGTCAGCGACCATATTCACTGCCGGGTGGGTCAGCCTGAAGCCCCGCAGGTTACCGATCCAAGAGCGCCCGAATGGAAAGATGCGCTGGAAACTCATGCCAAATGGTGGGACGCTATTCGCAATCGACTTCAGCGTGCCAATGCCCCCATGCTTACCGTGACCTGTGAGTTTGGGCCAGCCCCCGGCTATCTGCCTACCCTGCCTTACTCGAACCTACCCGTTGCCAGCCAGTGGGATATCAACGTATTTATGAAGGATTACCTGAAAAAGCGCTGGCAGGTGTAGAGCACCCGAAATTTCTGTAGAACAGTATGATTTTTGCTGGTGAGATTTCAGTATTCAGTTTTGACAGTACAAGCGATACGTTGATAATTTTTTCTGTTAGCCACCTTATACCGTAAGCCCAAACCTGTAAACTGTAAGTTGTAATTCGTAAATTTGATTATATGCTTCGGACGCTCTACATAGTCACGCTGTTTTTGGTCGTTGTCTGTACCCCTGTGCTCGCGCAGTTGGCCCAGTCGCTACGGCTCGAAATTCCATCGGACCCCAACGAAGCCGAAGCGTTTGACGTCACCCCTTTGAACGACAAGGGACTTTTGGTCACTATTCGAACGGGGGCTTTTTACGACAACACCCCTGCCAACCTGAATTTCCAGAAATACGACGTCAACTTAAAGCTACTTTGGAAAGCCCAGTTCAAACAGGACTATGATTTTACGCCCGTACTCGACTGCAACACAGATCAGTACGTGTATCACCTGTTTCGCGACTACGACAGGGGCAAATTCCAGTTTCTCCGGCTTCATCTCGATGATGGCGTTATTGAAACCTTCGACGGTACCCTGCTCGATCAGTTCGATGTACAGTATTTTAAGGTATTGGGCAGCCAGGCGTACGTGGGTGGATATCGTCATGGGCGCCCGGTCGTGATGGCGTTCTCGTTCTTCGACCACTCGGCCAAAGTGCTTCCCGGCATGTACGTGAATCGGATGGAACTCAGTGGGCTCGAAATCGACGAATCCCGACGGGAGGTTAATGTGCTGGTGCATTCATTGAAACGACACTGTCAGTTCTCGATCCGAACCTATAATTACGACTGTAAACTGGTCCGTACGCTCGATTTCGACGGAGCCGAAAAAAGCCTGGTTTCGGGTAAACTGTTGCCCGTCAATGAACAGGAATCGTTGCTGGTGGGCAATTACTCTACCGATTGCACCCCCTATTCGCAGGGAATTTACGTGACCCGAATCCATCATGGCGACCATGCCGACGAAGCCAGCAAGTCGATTCAGTACATTGAGTTTTCGCAATTGCAGCACTTTTTCGATTACCTGAAACCGCAGCGGCAGCAAAAATTGCTGGCCAAAGCCAACAAAAAGAAAGAAGAAGGCAAAGATTACAAGTTTCATTATCGGCTGCTAGTCCACGACCTCCAACCGACCCCTACAGGTCTGACACTGGTATCCGAAGTCTATTATCCACAATACCGGGGCAGTACGCTAGTCTACGGGGGCATCGTTCGGGGATCGGATCGCTACGAAGGCTATCGGTACACACATGCGTTTATCTGTGGCTTCGACAAGCAGGGTAACCTCCTGTGGGACAATTGCTTCCCCATCAAAGAGCTGGTTAGCAAGGAATTAACCGAAATGGTGCAGGTGTCGCATCAGGACGACCGTATGGTACTGGCCTATCCGAACGATGGCGAAATTACGACTGAGGTGATTCAGGAAAGTAAGGTGCTGAAGGAAACCGAAAAGTTCAAGCTGAAAACGGCGGCTGAAAACGAAAAAGTAACGTTCTCAGCCCAGGACAATCTAATGGCCTGGTACGACCGGCATTTCCTGGCCTGTGGTTTTCAGAAAATAGCCCCCTCCAGAACCTCAGGCAGCCAGCGCGAAGTGTTCTATCTAAACAAATTGACGTATACCGAAGAAAATGCCGCCCAACCCGCTAAATCGACTAGTGCTAAGGCCCGAAAAAGCGACGGATCAGAACGATAATCAGGTTGAGGAGCACGCTTACCACAATACAGGTCACGATAGGAAAATAAAACCCGCCCCCATTTTTGCCCTCAATCCGAATATCGCCCGGCAGTCGGCCTAACCAACTGAGTTTATCACCAAACAGATAAACGACAACGCCAACCATCACAATGGCCGCTCCAATCAGGATGATGTATTTGCCAATGGTAGGATTCATGAGTCAACTCTTATCTCTTTCGCAGAACAGATTACCTGATAATTATAACAAATTAAGAGGCTGTTTAAACTAGCTTTTGGGCTTTACCCCCAACCCCTAACAAGAATTAACGCAAACTATGAGATTTTTGACCACGTAGCGACGGCAACGGCACTCAATTAACTACTAATCAATGACTAAATCTCATAGTTCACGACAGCTAGGTCTTTCACGTGGATATAGCCTTATACCCGCAGCGGTCCAACAGGCCGATAGGTATTTATGATCACCCCCGTAGGAGTAACCTTCGTGCTAACGAAAGCAAGTCTACACGGGTCAACACTGTCCGAAAAAAAGCGTTTTCCTCGGCCCAGCAAAACCGGGTAGACCAGCAGGACAACCTCGTCGGCCAGTCCCTGCTCAAGCAACACCGGCGTCAGCGTTGAGCTTCCCCAGACGATCAGATCAGGGCCATCCGTTGACTTGATAGCGCGAATACCCTCAATGATGTCCGTACTTAAGTTCTCAACCGGGCCCCATTCGAGGCTGTCCGGCCTATGAGTAGCTACGTATTTGGTCGCATCATTTATACTGTTGGCTATTGGGCTATTACCAGCCTTAGGCCAGTATCCGGTCCAGAGATCGTAGGTATGGCGGCCTAGCAGCAGATCGAAACGACTGCCCTGGGCCTCCATAACGGCCTCTAACCCAGCCGGACTTTGAAAAGGCATCGTCCAATTGCCATAGGCGAAGTTTTCGCTGTTTTCGTGCTGGATTATACCGTCCAACGTAACATGTGCCATAATTCGGATCGTTCTCATGTCGTTCACTATTGGTTTACTATTCACACAAAGTTAAATCAGACGAGTTAAGTGGATGGAGGGCAATCGCGACAATATGAGGGCTTTTTATGCCCATTAACAACTTCGCAAACCGGCAGTAACACGTTAAAACCGGCGAATAAGTTAACGGGATAGGGGGATGCTTTTAGACCATAGATCACGCATAACAATGTCATTTTGCAGTACCAAACTACTTACTTTATCGCCACAGGCTTTGTTGGGTCAATGCGGAGCCAAAGCAGAGCACTCACCAGCAAACAGCCCGCAATCATAAACAGGGGATAGTTGAAATTGTGCGTTTGCTTGACGATGATTCCAAACAGAATGGTAATGAAAAAGCCACCCAACTGACCAGCAAAATTCATAGCGCCCGTTACGGTTCCCGAATTACGCTGCCCGATGTCGACACAAACGGCAAAAGCTACGGGTAAGGCCAAATCTTTCATCAATACGCAGGTAGCCAGTAAATAACCAGCCCGTTCATTGTCGGTAGTCAATCCGGCCAGCAGGAAGAATAAACTTGATAAGCCCAGCCCACCCAGGCCAACAGCCCGCCGACCGATCTTAAGGCCATAGCGTTTGGTCAGGGCATCGCTCAAACCACCACCTACCAGACAACCGACTGCGCCCAGAAAATACGAAAGCGAAATGAAATTTTTGGTCTGATCTTCAGTCAGGCCACGCCCTTCCTGAAAATACACCGACGACCAGTTCGTGAAAAAATAAGAGCCGTAGAAAAATAAGTGGCACATCAGCATCAACGCCCACAGGTCTGGGTTACGGATGATGGTTGTCCAGGGAATGCGATGATCAGTATGTTTAATCCGTCGGCCCGACTCAATTTCCTGCACTTCGGCCTTACTGATACCTTTTTGTTCGGCCGGGTCATCGCGAAACAAGGTATACCAGCCAATAGCCCAAAGGACACCCACAATACCCAGCACGGCAAACGCCCATCGCCAGCCCGCATAATGGACCAACGGAATCACCAGCAACGGTGTTAAAGCTCCGCCCAATCGACCTGCCGCCCAGATAACGGACTGTGCCCGCCCTACTTCAACCGCCGGAAACCACCGGGCAATTACGATTGAGGCATTGGGATAAGCGCCCGCTTCGCCAGCCCCAAACAGAAACCGAACGATCAGCAGATAGAGAAAATTAAAGGCCGTACCGGTAAGGGCCGTAAACCCAGACCACCAGAATACCACCCGTGTCAGCACACGCCGGGGTCCGATTTTATCGCCGAGCGTACCCGTTGGAATTTCAAACAGGGCATACGACAGCGAGAAAGCGCCCAGAATCCAGCCAAACTGCTCATTGTCGAGGCCCAGATCGGCTTTGACATATTTGCTGACCACGTTCATGCAAACGCGGTCGAGGTAAGTGATGGTAGAAAGCAGAAACAAACCGGCCAATACTCGGTAACGAACCTTCATAGGGCTTAGAGGAAAGAAGTAGGGAGAGAAAGCCAAAAATACTTACGGTCTTGACTTTATCCCAATCGAAGACTGATGTACTTTTACAGCATGTCAACCGTAGCCATTGCCCCAATCACCGAAAGCCTGCCTGCTTTCCTGGATGCGCACAATTTTTCGGCCATTGCCGTCATTGTCGATAACCATACGTTTCGTTTCTGTTACCCTGAACTAAAGTCCCTACTTCCCAAACATACGCTGGTTCGGATCAAAGCCGGCGAGGAGCAGAAACACATTGCTACCTGCGAACTGATCTGGGATGCCCTCACACGCGCTAATTTCGACCGTCATGCACTGGTACTGAACCTGGGCGGGGGCGTCATTGGCGATATGGGTGGGTTTTGCGCGGCTACGTACAAGCGAGGCATTGCCTTTGCCCAGATACCCACTACCCTCCTGGCCCAGGTCGACGCCAGCGTGGGGGGCAAACTCGGCATCGATTTTAATGGATACAAAAATCACATTGGTGTATTTAAATTACCCGATGCTGTACTCATCGAGCCCCATTTCCTAACAACCCTGCCCGAGCGCGAGCTTCGTTCAGGTTTTGCGGAAATAATCAAACACTGCCTGATTGCGGACGCCGACATGTGGGACGAAATCCGTCGACGCGATCTGGACGAACAGGACTGGCCTCGACTAGTCGCTCACTCGGTAGCCGTTAAACAGCGCGTCGTGGAGCAAGACCCGACCGAGAAAGGCCTGCGTAAGATTCTGAACTTTGGCCATACCATCGGCCACGCTGTCGAAACTTACTTTCTGACCCAGCCCCGCAAGCGATTATTACACGGCGAAGCCATCGCTGTAGGCATGATTACAGAGGCTTTTATCGCTTTTCAAAAAAAAATGATCGATCAGTCGCTATTGACCGCAACCGAAGAGTACATTTTTTCCGTATATGGGAATGTTAAGCTGAACGACGAAGATATTGATCCAATTTTGGCGCTGACGTTGCAGGACAAAAAAAACCGGGGGCGGGATATTCGTATGGCCTTACTCGATGGGCCGGGAAGTTGTGCCTATGATGTGTCGGTTACAAGTGCTGAAATGCGCCGTGGACTGGATTTTTACCGGGGAATAAACAAGAATTAAAATTTGGCCCTATACTATTGTTTGCCAAACATTTACGATTATATTTGAGTTCGGTCAGAATAACCACATAGAGTCAATTCATTTTATAAAGCTTATTGATTGAAACTTTTACAAATGCCCGTATGAGAACGTACATCGGAATTCTGTTTGCAGTAGCCGCAATGGCTATGGCGGGGTGCTCATCGACCAGATTGTTTGTGGAGCACGACTATAGCTACGAGGGTCATTTTAAAAACTACGAATCATTCAATTTTCTGGAGTGCGAATTCGTCGACTCAACCCTTCTCTGTTCCGATATTCAGGATGCAATCCGGCACCAGATGGAAGCCCGTGGTTACCGGGTTAGCAACCGTAGCCCGAATCTTCTGATTTCTTATAACATCTTCCGTTCCGACCTGCGTTTCCGGGGCTATCAGCAGCCGGTTATCAAAGATTGGGTAGTTCGGGAAGATGACGACGCTACCTACAAGCGCATCGATTATAACCTGGATGAAGGCACGCTGATGATCTCGCTCATCGATGCCGAATCGTATCAGGTAATCTGGAAAGGTTATGCCTCGAAGATGATGCGCAACCAGAACTTTAAGAATAACTACTTCAAGGGCATCGTGCGGTCCATTTTCGACCAATACCCGCTCATGGCAGCCGCAAAGTAACGCGGACATCTTGTCCGCAGATTTTATTTCCAATGCGGATATTCTGTTAGCAGTACCTATTTTAGGCTACTTGCGGGCAGGATGTCCGCGTTACTTTTTCTGCTCGTTTTCGTATAGTGTTCATGCACGAACCCTATCGCCGACGCTTACCACATATCATGCCTCCGGGAGAAACTTTATTTATTACGTTTCGCCTTTATGGGACTGTGCCTTTTGCGGTACTACTCCAACTACAGCAAGAACACAGCAAACTAATTCAAGAGCATATTTCGAGTCAAGAGTCGCTGGAAATTATCAAAAAAAGGCTGGAAGGCAGATATTTTATATCCTTTGACAAGTACCTAGATCGCTGTTCAGGGCATGCTAACTGGCTACAACAGGATGAAATAGCGCAATTGGTTAAGCAAAGTTTACATTTTGGGCATAATTCAACGTATAATCTTCACGCCTACTGCATCATGCCTAATCACGTTCATGCATTGCTAACGCCACTAGAAGACGATGTGCCTTTCTATAAAATACTTCAGCGCATAAAAACGTACACCTCGGTCCGGGCGAATCGTATTCTCAATCGTGTAGGACAGCCGTTCTGGCAGGCAGAAAGTTACGACCATGTGGTACGGACTCATAAATCATTTGGCAGCATTATCAATTACATTCTTCAAAATCCAGTAAAGGCAGGATTAGTTGAAAATTGGGAGGACTGGCCTCATAGTTATTGTCGGTATGAGTAACGCGGTGGTGCGGCATTCCGACATCCGGTCCGCAGGGTATGGATATAGGCTACTATTTAGAACCTGCGGACAGGATGTCCGCGTTACTTTGTCAATTCCTTAAAAATTCCTTCCAGCGAATTTTCCTGCTGACGTAAGCCAACGAGTGTTAGGTTCTGGTCGGCTGCGAGTCGGAAAATGGTGGCTCGTAAATCAGTATTGGGCCGGGCCATGATTCGATATTGACCGGCTCCTAAGGGTTCTACCTGTTCTACTCCCGCGAGTGCGGTCAGTAAAGTAGGATTTTCCAGTTCTCCTTCAAATTCAGCCACAACAACTATACTATCGCCACCGGAGGCACTTCGGAGCTGGTTTAGCGACCCGTCAGCGACGAGTTGCCCGCGATTGATAATAATCACCCGGTCACAGATTGCTTCGACTTCCTGCATGATGTGGGTCGAGAACAGGACTGTTTTATCACGTCCGGCATCGCGAATAACCTGCCGGATTTCGGCTAGCTGGTTCGGGTCGAGGCCCGTGGTGGGTTCGTCCAGAATCAAGACAGGAGGGTTGTGCAGTAGAGCCTGGGCCAGCCCGACACGTTGACGATACCCTTTCGACAGTTGCCCAATCCGTTTGTGCTGTTCGCGGCCGAGCCCAACCAGTTCAATCATATCGGTAATTCGCCGATTCAGACCAGCGCCCCGCAGACCGTGTAGCGATCCTGCAAAACGTAGATATTCTTTTACGTAAAGGTCCAGATAGAGCGGGTTATGCTCCGGCAAATAGCCTACACTCCGGCGGACCTCCATAGGCTGTGTACGAACATCAAAGCCGTTGACCTCTACTGTTCCTTCCGTAGGTTGAATATAGCCCGTAGCAATTTTCATGGTCGTGGATTTACCGGCTCCATTTGGCCCCAGGAAACCGACGATTTCGCCGGGCTGTACGGCAAAGGAAATCTGATTGACAGCCCGTTGCTGATTGTATTCTTTGGTAAGATTCTGAACCCGAATAGACATAGTTAACTGCGCTACTACCACATCAACGAAAGCCGATGGCTAATTGGCATAGGACGAATGTACAGGTAACCGATTAAAAACCGGAAAGAATTTCTATTTTTAGCGGTTTAACGTCCATAGAACGCGTTTTCTCCCGTCTATACATGTCGATTTTTCGAAAAAAAACCGTTACACAGGCCATCGGCGATGCTGGTTCAGGCGACTCCTCGCACCTGATGAAAGTACTTGGTGTCCGTGATCTGACTTCACTGGGTATTGCTGCCATCATTGGAGCCGGTATTTTCAGTACCATTGGCCGGGCCAGTTTCAATGGAGGTCCTGCGGTATCGATGCTGTTCGTTTTTACCGCCATCGCCTGTGTATTTACGGCCCTGAGTTATGCGCAGTTTGCCAGTACGGTACCCGTAAGTGGTAGCGCCTACACCTACGCCTATGTGTCGTTCGGAGAAATTTTTGCCTGGATCATTGGCTGGGCGCTCATCCTCGAATATGCCGTGTCGAACATGGTGGTAGCCATTTCCTGGTCAGAATATTTCACGTCCATGCTATCGGGCTTTGGAATCAACTTTCCCGGCTGGCTGGCTACCGATTATGGATCAGCCCACCGAGCCTACGAAGAAGTGCAGGCCGCCCGACCAGCCGCAACGGCTCTTCCAGCCAATCTGTTAGCGCTGGCGACTGCCTACGATCAGGCTCCTTCACTGGGAGGGTTAAAAATCATCATGGACTTACCGGCCGGTATGATCACTGTGCTCATTACAGCCCTGGTGTACATTGGTATCAAAGAATCGCGAAATG
Organism: Spirosoma gilvum; assembly: GCF_054776815.1. Lineage (NCBI taxonomy): Bacteria > Pseudomonadati > Bacteroidota > Cytophagia > Cytophagales > Cytophagaceae > Spirosoma > Spirosoma gilvum. The sequence goes on from NZ_BAAHBH010000018.1 coordinate 55,609, forward strand.
CCAGTAACTTCCTTGTCCTCCTAAAACTCTGCGTGATCGGGCTGGTCATTGGTGTGGGCGTATTTTATGTAAAACCGGCCAACTGGTCGCCCTTTGCCCCGAATGGCGTAAAAGGGGTATTAAGTGGGGTGGCTTCGGTCTTTTTTGCATTTATCGGTTTCGACTCCATATCCACTACCGCCGAAGAATGCCGCGACCCCCAACGCGATTTGCCCCGTGCCATGATTTACTGCCTGGTTATCTGTACCGTTCTGTACGTGCTGATCACACTGGTCCTGACAGGTATGGTCAATTTTAAAGAACTGGGTGTCGACGATCCGCTGGCGTATGTGTTCCAAAAGTTGAATTTGAACTTTATGGCAGGGATTATTTCGGTCAGTGCAGTGGTCGCCATTACGAGTGCGCTGCTGGCTTATCAGCTAGGGCAACCCCGTATCTGGATGACCATGAGCCGCGATGGGTTACTGTGGCCGAAGTTCTCCGAAATTCATCCGAAGTTCCGAACGCCATCGTTTGCAACTATTATCACCGGCATTCTGGTAGCTGTCCCTTCATTGTTTCTGGACATGCAGTTCTTCATCGACCTGACCAGCGTGGGTACGTTCTTCGCGTTTATTCTGGTGTGTGGTGGCATTTTATACCTGGATGCCAAAGGAATCTCGGCCCAGTCGAAGTTTCGGGTACCTTATGTAAACGGCAAATACATCATTGGCATCGGTTTTCTCCTGCTATTCGGCTATGTCGTGTTTACAGGAAATCTGTTGCCAGGCATTGAAGAAAAACCATTGGTAGCTGTTTTCTGGATTACCTGGGCCGTTTTGTCGGTATTCGCTTTTCAGCGGAATTTTTCACTGTTACCCGTACTGGGCATCCTAACAAACCTCTACCTAATGACGGAATTGGGCGTAACCAACTGGCTTATTTTCGTGGTATGGCTGGTAATCGGGCTGGTGATTTACTTCTCATACGGTTTCCGGAAAAGTAAGTTAGCGAAGAAGGAGTTACTCGCTTCCTGAATGTTATCGGCCAAAGAACATAATGTGCTGTTGCGGAAGTCGGTCATCGTTTTTCAGTAACCGTAATCCGGCCGCTTTCATTTCCCTGGTGGCTTGGCTTACACTTAGTTTATGAAGTTCTTTGATGGGTACCGCTGGGTCTTCAGCCCGGTATTCAACCAATACAACGCGACCAGTTGGCTTTAGGGCCGATACGATATGCTCCATCATTTCGCGTGGATACGAAAACTCGTGATACGCATCAACCAGAATGGCCATGTCAATGCTGTGCGGCTTGAGTTTCGGATCGGATTCAGTACCCAGAACAGGTTCTACGTTAGCGGCTTTGCGTTTGGTTTTGCCCTGATTCAGGTAAGTAATCATTTCGGGTTGAATATCCACTGCGATCACTTTGCCATTAGGGACTTCAGGTGCTATCCGAAAGGTAAAAAATCCTGTTCCGGCCCCGATGTCGGCCACCACATCGGTTGGTTTCAGATCAAGGGATTTCAGAAGCAGATCCGTGCGCTCTTCACGTTCGCGCTCCGGGCGTTCGAGCCAGGCCGCTCCCAGATGCCCCATCACCTGCGCAATCTCACGGCCCTGATAGATCTTACCAATACCGTCGAGACTGGGCTTACGAATCTGATAAACCGACGTTGAATCGGCCTGTAAGGCACTAGTTGTTTGCTGTTGGGCAGATTGTTGTCCACAGGCTGCCAATGAAATAACGAGTAAAAGTCCCAGTTGCTTCATACTAATCGAATGTTATAGGCTAAAAACTATCCGTGCACCGAAACGGTTGTTCCACTAAATCAAATACCTGTCAATGAATCTCATCCTTCACTTATTGCTCGATGCGGCCGTTATTTTCGGCTTAGCTTACCTAATGCCTCAGGTCGATGTTAAAAACTTTGGAACGGCAGTCCTCATTGCGCTGATCCTTGGCCTATTGAATTTCTTTGTCGGCTGGATCATCCGGTTTCCACTTAACCTATTCACGTTTTTTCTGCTAACGGGTCTGGTCCGTGTTATCGTCACGGCCTTGCTCCTTAAACTAATCGACAACTTTATGGATAGCTTTACCATCGTCGGTTTCTGGCCTGCTCTCGTTATCGCTCTGGCAGTTGCGGTAGCCGGAACGCTCATTGATCGCTCCGCCCCTACTCCCGAAATGGTCAATTCAGGGTATGTTGTATCGGTGATGTCAAGCCTACGATTGACATAAGAAACAGTTACCAAAATAAGTGCGACCCCGATGGGGTCGCATGTTTATAGCTCATGTGCGTTTCTATAGACATTCGACCCCATCGGGGTCGCACTATCCCAAACCACAGTTAGACAAACACATTCCTTAGACAGTTCCAAAACAAAAAGCCACGTCGTTGCTGACGTGGCTTTTTGTTTAATAGGTTGAAAAACTAGTCGCTCCGACGACCGCCAAGCAGTAGGCTCGCGTAATACAGCAGCGTAGCCAGTGAACCCAGCGCAGCTACTACATACGTCATAGCCGCCCACCAAAGCGCGTCTTTGGCGAATCCGTATTCCCGTTGATTCACGACACCCCGGTTCTGAATCCAAGCCAAGGCCCGACGGCTGGCATCGAACTCAACCGGCAGGGTAATAAAGCTAAATAGCGTGGTGAGGGCAAACATAGCTACCCCAATCGCCAGCGGAATAGGTGTGGTCCGCAACAGTAAAACACCTGCCAGCAGCACCCACTGCATGTACTGCGATGATACCGTCAGGACAGGTACCATCGCTGAACGAAATTGCAGTGGTCCATACGCCAGTTTATGCTGCACAGCGTGACCGCATTCGTGTGCCGCAACAGCCGCAGCGGCTACGCTACGCCCGTAATACACGTCGGCGCTGAGGTTGACGGTTTTCTCCTGCGGATTATAATGGTCGGTCAGCATACCCTCGACCGAAACGACCCGAACATCGTAGATGCCGTTTTCGTTGAGCATTTTCTGCGCCACTTCGGCTCCGCTCAGGCCATTACTCAGACCAATTTGTGAATATTCGTTGAATTTGCTTCGTAAACGCCAGCTCACAAAGGCACTAGCGCCGAAGATGAGAATCATTATTAACCAGATCATCGATAGTTAGTCAGGTTTATGGTTCATTCTGACGGCCAACTTACTCGTCCGTCAATAGTAAAACAACAGTTTTACCTAAAAAGTATCCCGTTCCCTTACCATTTATCAGAGTATGGGGCCATTCATGGGAATGAATAATGTAAAATGAATAATGAACAATTGCTGGAAACGGCCATTATCCATTATCCATTATTCATTAGGCTAATAGCTCTGTTTGATGCGCTCGATGAGCTTGGTAGTTGAATAGCCAGGTACTAAAGCAATCGTTTCCACCCGACCACCGCGCCCCATCACGAAATCGGCCCCTACGATGGTGGCTACGGAGTAATCGTTGCCTTTGACAAGAATATCGGGCTTTACAGCTTCGATCAGTTGGAGGGGGGTATCTTCACCAAAGAGGGTTACGGCATCCACAAATTCAAGAGCGGCCATCAATCGGGCGCGGGCGTACTCATTCACCACCGGACGGAGTGGCCCTTTAATACAACTCACCGACGCATCGGTATTTAGCCCCAAAATTAGTCGATTACCCAAGCTTCGGGCCTTTTCCAGGTAATCTATATGGCCTAAATGAACAATGTCGAAGCAGCCGTTCGTAAATACAATTTGCTGGCCTTGAGTTCGCCATTGGTCGGCCTGCTGAATGGCCTGTTCACGCGTAAGAATTTTCGATTCGGTCATATAAGGTTACTGCTCCAGTTTAAGGGCTTTGGGGTCGTCGAGTACGTCGGGCAAATCAGTTGTTTTATTCCGTCGAAGCAAGACAACGAGTAAGGCCAGAATTCCCAGAATAATGATCATCACGGCCGAAACGCCATGAATGAACGTCGCCAGTATCTGCCCATCCTGACTGGTTAAACCGTATAATAGTGCTACCTGACCGACCAGTAAGTGGAACGAACCAATCCCCCCCGGTGTAGGAGCCGCCATCCCCAGCGAACCAACAACCAGAATTGTTAATCCGGCCAGCATACTGAGTCCGGCTGTGGCAGGCATAGCAAAGAATAAGGTATACGACATCAGGTAATACATCGTCCAGATGAGTAGGGTATGAAGTACAAACGCTCCTGGCCGACGTAATTTTCGAACACTCAGCAATCCCTCCAGCAACCCTTTCAGAAATCCACTAACCTTCTGATACAAAGGATGTCTGCCTAACGCTTCGCGGTAACGATTGAACAAAAACCAGACTAATAAAGCTCCGCCTAGAGCGACTGCTCCTCCTAATAACAATAGGCTCGATCCACTTGACCCTTTCGGAAGTTTACCCCCCAGAAACTCCATAAAGAATTGGCTTAGGCGATCAAATTCTAATATAAATGTTGCGCCCAGCAACAGGATCAGCATGAGTAGATCGAATAATCGCTCGGCCACTACCGTACCAAAGCTTACATTGACAGGCACAGCCGACAGTCGATACAACGTGCCACAACGGACTACTTCGCCGGCACGCGGCAGGGCCATATTGGCCAGATACCCGGTCAGTACGCTCACGGTAGCCTCCAGTGAAGTCGGGCGCTGCGGTACAACAGGTTCCAATAAGACACGCCAGCGTTCGGCCCGGCTCCAGTGTGCTATAATCGTAAACAACCCGGATAACAATACCCACCGATAGTCAGCTGCGCTTATTTTTTGCCACAGATCACCAACATCCAGATGACTTTGTTGAAACGTAAACCAGAGAAGTCCCCCGGCAATGGCCAGCGAGATCAGGTATTTGAGTATATTTTTGAGATTCATGCGAATGTAACGCGGCAGGAAAGCCGCTTATGTAGTCTTTCAATGCGGTTTCCCAACCGCGTTACATAAAAAACTCCGCTACAAAGTAACGGAGTTTCCCTCAAACGAGTGGTAATAGCTTAGCAAATGGATAGAACCCGTCCACTCAATACACGGCCATTTCGGGTTCAATATCCCGCGCCCAGGCATTGATTCCTCCGTCGAGGTTATACAAATTGGTCAGACCATCCTGTGCGTAGAGGTATTGCGCCACATTCGCCGAACGGATGCCGTGATGGCAATAAATGACGACAGGCCGGTCTGTTGGGATGCGTTTGCGGTTGTTCGGGATCATACCAACAGGAATCAATACTGCTCCTTCCAGATGGCAAAGGTCATATTCAGGGCGCTCCCGCACATCAAGGAGGAATATATCCTCACCCAGTGCTAATCGATTGGCAAGTTCCTCAACCGACATTTTTTGCGGCCCCGATGCACCAGGATTTGATCGGGTGCTGGCCGAGGTTAGTCCCTGTCGGGCTAGCTCATCGGCTTCAGCCCGTCGTTTGGTTTTAATTTTCTGCTGATTCATCGACAGCAGGTCGATCATCAATAACTGTTCAGTAAGTGGCTCACCGATACCCGTAATGAGCTTGATTACTTCATTGGCCTGATACGTACCAATCACACCCGGCAATACGCCCAGAACGCCCGTCACATTACAGTTTGGAATCTCAATTTCGTTAGGGTAATCGGGAAACAGGCACCGGTAGGTGGGCCCTCGCTTTCCATCACCAAGATTGGCATTCAGAACGGCAACCTGTCCTTCAAAACGGTGAATCGCTCCGTAGACAAATGGTTTACCTAAGGTTACGCACACATCATTGACCAGGTAACGTACTTTAAAGTTGTCGGTACAATCGACCACAACATCATACGCTTCAATAATTGACCGGGCATTGCTAATGTCCAATGCCATCGTATAGGTATCGAACCGAAGTTCAGGGTTGAGCCGATTCAGATGGCTCACGGCAATTTTAGCTTTGGGTTTGCCAATCTCATCGGTCGTATACAGCACCTGTCGTTGTAGATTGCTCAGGTCGACTACATCCGGGTCTATTACACCGATTCGCCCTACGCCGGCAGCCGTCAGATACAGCAATACCGGACAACCAAGGCCACCAGCGCCAACGACAAGTACACGGGCATTCTTAAGTTTAAGCTGACCAGCAGATCCGAGTTCGGGTAAATTTAAATGTTTCTGATAACGTTGTTGTTCGGCAGGCACTAGCGTTGTTGTTTCCATAGTCGTACAATATACAACTTAAATCGTTAAGGGCGTTGCTTTAAACCAACAGATTTAGTGTACTGAAAATTGCATAGCCAGAAGCCCCCGAACAAAATATTTTTAGGCATCGGTTTTTAAAATGTTTCGAGTTTCAGGTTTAAGTAAGATCATGGTAGTAAACCTGAAACATGGTACTCGAAACGTTACCATTGTATGCCCTTTTTTAGTACTATTGCCCCGTAAAATCCAAATGTTTCTCAACTATGTATACGTATTTTTCGATGGCAGGTGGCATTTCGGCCAGCCTGTTAGCCTTCACCCTGACGTTCAATGCAAATCCAGTCAACACAGCACCTATAAACCCAGCGGGTACCTATGAGTCACCAGCGAAAAAAGGTCCCTGGGAAACTCTATTTGATGGAAAGACTTTAAAGGGTTGGCATAATTACCTGAAAACCGGTCAGTCTGTATCGGATAAATGGACGGTCGACGATGGGGCTATTCATTTGACAGCTGGTGGCGCTGGCGATCTGGTAACCGATAAAGAATACGGCAATTTTGAGCTGGAAATCGAGTGGAAAATTGCCGAAGGCGGCAATAGCGGTATCATTTATCACGTGCACGAAGACCCAAAATTCAAAGCGACCTACCAAACCGGACCCGAAATGCAGGTATTGGACAACGAACGTCACCCTGACGCCAAACAGGGTCGTGATGGAAACCGCACAGCAGGATCACTGTATGACCTACAAAAACCCGTTACGCCCAATGCTGCAAAACCGGCTGGTGAATGGAATAAAGCCCGGCTGGTGGTTAACAATGGCAAAGCCGAACAATACCTGAACGGAAAGAAAACGGCGGAGTATCCAACCAGCGGTCCCGAATGGGACAAAATGGTATCGGAGAGTAAATTCAAGGGCTGGGAAGGCTTTGGCAAGTATTCGACCGGCCATATCGCCCTGCAAGACCATGGCAACAAGGTCTGGTATCGCAACATCCGAATTCGCGAATTATAATTTTGAATGATAGAATGATTGAATGATAGAATGGCTTAGCCAACTACGCTTCTATTCAATCATTCTATCACTCTATCATTCAATTATTCTATCACTATGCAACGCCGAACGGCTCTCAAAACCTTAACGGGCACAGCGCTGACGCTCCCTGCCCTGACCAATTCGTTAGCTCAGCCAATGACCGCATCCGAACAAGCGCCTACCGTGTTAAAAGGCAATATCAATCACGCCGTTTGCAAATGGTGTTACGGCAAAATTCCGCTCGAAGATTTTTGTAAAGCCGCTAAAGAAATGGGCATTACAGGTATCGACTTACTTGATCCCGATCAGTGGGCGGTTGCCAAAAAATACGGCCTGACTTGCTCAATGCCGCAGGGAGCGGGTAAAGGCATTACCCAGGGTTTCAACGATCCTAAACTCCACGACGAACTGGTAGCTAGCTACGAAGCCATTTTCCCGAAACTGAAAGAAGCCGGGCTTGACCGGGTCATCTGTTTTTCGGGAAACCGGCGGGGCATGAGTGATGCCGAAGGTATGGAAAACTGCGCGGTAGGACTGAAACGCCTGATGCCCAGTGCCCAGAAATATGGTGTAACGATGATTATGGAGCTGCTCAACAGCAAAGTAGACCATAAAGATTACATGTGCGACCACAGTGCCTGGGGCGTTGAGCTTTGTAAAAAAGTAGGCTCAGAAAACTTTAAACTGCTGTACGACATCTACCACATGCAGATCATGGAGGGCGATATTATCCGTACTATCCGCAACAATCACCAGTACTTTGGTCATTACCATACGGGTGGCAATCCTGGCCGTAACGAAATCGACCAGACGCAGGAACTCTACTATCCAGCGATCATGAAGGCCATTGTCGACACCGGTTATAAAGGTTTTGTGGCACAGGAGTTCATCCCCAAACGCGACCCGCTCACCAGCCTGAAAGAAGCCGTCATTCTGTGTGATGTGTAATTTAAAGTAATAGGAGCGAGGAGTGAGTAGTAGGAGAAATGATGCTTCAGCAACTCCTACTACTCACTCCTCGCTCCTATTACTTTAAAAGAACATAATTCTTATACTCCCCTACCCGCCAGCCGGTTAGCTTTTCGATGAAGGTTAGGAAACGTACCCGGAGTGTGTAGTGTTTCCGACTGGTGTCGAATGTAAAATTCCAGTTCAGGCGGTCGACACGGGGCTGCATCACGGCTGGATGCTTTCCCTTAAAAAGGGCTAAGGAGTCAATTTCGCTATAGTCGAAATTTTCCTGCGAGGCTTCTACCTCCGCAATTTTTCCGGGGTCGGTATGCCAGAAGTGATTGGCGTAGCGGAGACGGTTTTTCTGTAAGTCGGGGGGTTTCACCCAGCCGTAATGGTAAATGTAAGCGTCAATCAACTTTACCTTCAGCTTCTGATTATCGCGCGTACGGAATCCCTGTGCATCCTTGTACGACACCACATTACCCGTGTTTCGAACCACTCGTATTTCGCGCCGATACCAGCGTCGGGAATCGCCCACGTAACTATACGAGCCGAAGAAGTGTACGTACTTAAACAACAAACCGTCCACGCTTTTGTCGGCCAGATAACGCTGCATGGCCTCCCGAACGGCCGGAATGGACTCTTCGTGCAACACCTCATCGCCCTGAATATAAAAGGCCCAGTCGACATCGGGCGATACAGCCGCCAGTGCTTTGTCGGTTTCCTGCGCCATTACCCGCCCGCCAGCTCGTGCTTTCTCATCCCAGACTGTCTGAACAATGCGGATTTTATCGGACGGAATGGATTGAATTAGCTTTAGGGTATCATCGTCTGACTCACCAACGGCAACGACAAACTCATCGCAGAGTGGCAAAACCGACGTAATGGCTTCGACTATCGGGTAATCGAATAAAATGGCGTTACGGATAAAACTGAATCCGGCTACTTTCATGAAAACAGATCAATTGACTACGAGCCGGTAAAGATAAGGTTGTTCTAAGGCGTTTCGCTTCCTGCTCCCCAAAAGATGGCGTTTCGAAGGATTTTAACGTAAGCGTCATTTTTGAACAGATCGGGGTGGTGCCCCATAAAGATATAGACATTCCGCGCTTTCATTCGCTCGTTCGACCAGATTACCGGATGATCACCGCCCATTTTTATGTTCGAGTCGGGTGAGTAAGTTGATTCATCAACAGTGGCCAGAACCTTCACATTTGGTCGCGGATTTTTGGTATAGGTATACCACTCTTCTTTCTCGATCTCAAATGTAGCGGGTAGCCCCTTCATACAGGGGTGACTCGTTGCTTCGATATGCACAGTCGCTCTGGCAAAACCAGGAATGTAATTTTTGTACCGGATACCGCCCATAAATTCCGAAAACCAGGGCCACATCGCGTATCCGTCGAACTCACCCAGCAATGATGCATGATGAAGACCAACCCAGCCTCCGCCTTTGCCTTCGGTAATGTATTTCTGAAAAGCCTCCTTGGCTGTATCCGTCCACATATACGGCGGATAATTCAATTGTAGAAAGAGCTGATAGTTAGCCAGAAAAGCATCGTTGATCGGCTCGGTGTTTTCAATATAATCGATGGTGAAATTACCTTCTGCAGCCTGTTGGGCGAGCCACTTTTTCGCTTCAGCCACAAACGGAGCATGAACACCGCCATCTTTCTCGGCAATAGCTACGACTCGAAAGCGAGGTTTGTCACCCTGGCCCCATGCTGAGAAACTGAGACTAAATAGAAGACTGAGGAAGCTAATAAACGTAGATGCCTGTATGACTGGGCGACTAATCATGAGTAACTGAAAGGGATGGAGAAGATGGCTGTTCGACTAAATGGTATGATTCTAAAGGTATAGAATTGCGTAAGCTACCGTTGAACAAGGTGCCTTTCACAGCTTACCAGTCCGCATACCGGAACTGGCCTGAAGGCAGAAAATAATAGTAAAAGATCAGAAACAGCAGAAGTAGATACCAGACAGCGGTCAGGAATCCAGCCGTCTTTACCCCAACGTATTTTCGTAAGAACTGATACATAGTCTTAGTGTACGAACAGTTGAGCCAGCGTTTGCCCAACAGCCTGCCAATTATCTTTCTGAATAATGATGCAGGTGAAACAGAAATAATGGAACGTAGCCAGCACCCCCAGCCAATGCCTGGCACTTGCCCAACTAACAGTCGAAGAGGCTGGGCCCGATGGCCGTTTGAACTGACGCCAGATCAGCACACCTAGTCCCTGCAAAACTCCCCACACTACATATTGGCTGGACCATTCATGCCATAAACCCAATACCAACATGGCCCCCAACGTAGCCAGAACGGGTTGCCGGGTCAGGCTGAGCAAGGGCGTAAATACATAATCCCGGCACCAGCTCGACAGCGAAATATGGTATCGTTTCCAGAATTCGTTCAGATTGGAAGCCAGAAAAGGCGACTGGAAATTTTCGGGCACCCGGATACCCACCAGCAGTGAAAGCCCAATGGCTATATCCGAAAAACCCGCAAACTGAACATAAGCATTGGTCGCAAAACGAACAACGGACAGGTACGTAGCTAATGCGGGGTGATGAGGTTGAAGTTGGGGGATTAAATGTCCTAGCTTAGTCGTTATCAGCATATTCCCGATGAGCACAATCTTTGCGTAGCCGTACAGAATTCGCTCCAGACCTGTCGAAAATAAGGCCGAATCCCAGCGTCGACGTCGGCTATCGCGATAGAAATCGGGAAACCGATTGATGGGGCCAATCAAGAGCGTTGGCAAAAAAAACAGATAGGTTAAATAATCGGCATAGGAATGAACGGGCAACGTTTGCTTGTAGCGCTCAATCGCGTAATGAATCTGTCGGAAGGTATAGTAGGATAATCCCAGCGGAACACCAACTGAGGTTTGCCATCCCTGCTGAACCGGCCATTCGGATTTAAAAACCACCCAGACGGCGATTGACTGGCAAATTGCTAACACGACACGCCAGGCCGGTGTTAACCCGCTTAGCCGAAATATTCCATAACTCAAGCTGGCCGTTAGAAACAAACTAATTGCCGACAAGGGAGAGGCAACCAGCATAAAGCCAGCTGTAAGTACCGATACCGCCGGTAATTGCCAGCGACTGGGCAAAAGCCAGGCCATTGGAACCAGGCCCACAGCACAAAACGCTATAATCCAGTTGAGTTCAGTCATTTTACGGTAGGTACTGATGCCTGGCAGATTTTGTCGGCTAACCAGGCTGAATAAACGGGGTTGCCTATATGATTCAGATGAGCCTGATCCACAAAATACCGAAAAGGCATGGATCGATTAAAGTGCCAGTACGCCATCTGATAGTGTTGCTGATAATACGTAATCAGTTGGCGTACCAACGGAGCCCGATCTTCACCATGAATAACGGATTCTAAAACTGCCGGGCGTGGCAGGTGCAACAGTACAAGCCGAGTGCCCCGTTGACCGAGCCGCTGTAAAGAACCATACAAAGTAGGCAGTTCTGTTTGAGTGCGTATATCCCGATGCCTGATTTCGGCAAGCGTAGTCGCCAGGTCGGTCGTATCAATCTGATTCAGTAGATGCTGCTCGCGTGGAAAACCCTGAAATAATTTTGGTTTAGAATGAGGGGGTACCCAGCCTATTCGAATTTTTATGGCTTCAACTTGGATCAATAGGTGTCGATTAACAGCATTAACCACATTTTCTACCTGACTGGGGTTTAGAAAATAGGGTAACCGAAACAGTAGTAAATTTTCTTCAATACACAGAACGTCAGGCGGATAACGTTCCAGAAGTTGGAAGATAGGGGAATCTTCAGTAAAAGCATGTATGTTGACGGCTTCCCGAAACAGTTTTACAACCCGTACTCGTTTGCTGCAACGACGCTCGAAAAACTCGGTGTCAGCCACGCCGTACTCGACCAGCGAAGTACCCAGCACAACGACACGAGTAACTGAATCCGAACGCATAGCCCATTCCCGCCGGAGAAGCGTCTCGGCATCCTCCATAAATTGCCGACTCAACTGTTTCTCCGACCGAACCGCCATCATGAACAACAGACCCAGGCTGAGTAACGCAACGACTCCCGTAACCATCCAGACCCACAACGGGGGCGTTGCAGCAGGAGACAAACGATTAACGGGAATTGGTTTTGCAACCGGCAATACATTCGGCATTTTTATATTATTCATGACTATACGGATGGCTCCCTTCGGTTATGCCATCTGAAGAATCGATCCGGTCCAGCTTGTTTTTATACCAGCATTGAGCAAAATGACTGCCAGTCTGTTAACCAACAGCGATAGAATTCTCAGCATTGAAGATGGCTTTTACAGTAAGGCTATATCCTGTCGAGTTTGGTTATGGCGTGTTGGTGTGTAAACAGATTTGATCGGCAAGCCAGGCCGAATATACGGATGTCCCCAGATGGTTCAAATGGGCGTAATCGATATAGTAACAAAAAGGCATGGAATAAGGATATCGCCAGTAATCCACTTGACAGCATTCTCGGTAATTAGCAATAAGACGGGCTAATAATGGTGCCCGCGTTTCTCCCTGAATAACCGTTTCCAGCGGGTAAGGTCTGGGAATATTGAGCAGAACAACCTGCGTGCCTTGTTGATGCAGTCGCTGTAAGGATGCGGATAAGGCAGGAAGTTCGGTTTCTGTCCGTACGGGGCGACTGCGAATATCGGCTAGTGGTTGCGACAGGTGTAGGGTATCTTTCTGGTTGGACTGAAAATGGGACGGATGAAAGCCCTGAAAGCTAGGGGCTGTTTGTCGGGCCAGGCCAAGCCGGACTTTCAACGCCTGTAACTGTCGCATAAAGTGCCGGTTTATCCACTCCACAAAGTGATTATGGGGCGTAGGCTTTTCGTCATGGGCCAATCGAAACAATACCATATTTTCTTCCAGACAAAGCACATCGGGTGGGTAGCGTTCGATGAGTTGCACAACGGGTGATTCATTCATAAAATCCTCCATGTTGGCACTGTAAAGAAATAGCTTGACGACACGAATCGGCTGGGGGCATCTGCCGTTGAAAAAAGCGGTATCGGCAATACCACTCTCCACCTGCGAACTACCTAGCACAACTACCCGTGTGATGGAGTCCGCACGAGCCGCCCACTCTTTTTGCAAGACAGTTTCAACCCGATGAGTGAACTGATCAGCACCCTGACGCTCAGACCAGAAAGCCAGGGCTATCAGCAACGAAAAAACTACTAGCGCAGCGACACCCGTGAGCAGCCAGACCCACAAAGGGGAAGGCTGACGATTAGCGGGTACTGACTTTTCGACGGGCAATAGATTCAGCATTTTGCAGACTGTTCATTACCATAATTTCGGCGGTATCAAACTCTACACCCAGCGTTTTTTCGAGTCGGATCACAAAGTCCAGATGCGCCATCGAATCCCAACCGGCAATCGTTCGGGATGTATCGGTTGGCTTTAGTGCGGAAATGGGTACTTTAAATGCCTGCGATGCGGCATCCATCACCAGCTTGGCGTAATCGGGGCCGAAGGTAGCTGCCCGATTACCGAGCTGATGAACTACGTCACGCATCGCGCTGAGCTGGACTTTGCCCGATGGTCCTTTCGGCAGGCTATCGAACTGATAAATGGCGCTGGGAATTTTTCGCTCTTCCAGATGGTCCCGGCAAAAGGCAGTCAACATCAATTCAGTCAGCTCACTGCCTGATCTGGGGACAACACAACTAATCAGCCGTTCACCAAAAACCTCATCGGTAATGCCAAAACTTATACTTTCTACAACGTCGGGATGGGTATTCAGAATTTCGGTCACTTCTTCGGGATGAATATTGACGCCACCCGATACAATGATGTTTTTCAATCGTCCCGTGATCTGGTAGAAACCGTCGGTACTACGAGTCGCTATGTCGCCCGTACGGAGCCAGCCCTGTTGTAGGACAGCCGCTGTAGCTGCTTCGTTATGCAGATAGCCTTTCATCACATTATTACCCCGGAGCAATAACTCACCCGCTTCGCCATCCGGCACCTCCCGACCAGCTTCATCCACAATACGGGCGTCCATATCGACCGGCTTTCCAACCGTCCCAATTCGATAACCGCCGTCGGATGGACCGCTGAACAAGCCCCCGGCTACAGTTTCGGTCAGGCCATAAACGTTCACGATTCGGACGCCATAGCGTTCGGAGAAGGCCCGCCACAGGGCTTCTTCCAGATGCGATGACACCGAAATGATAAACTGAAAGTCGCTGGTCCGGAAACTATCTTCATAGCCATCGGCAAACCGCTGAATCAGCGCCAACATCGTCGGAACGGCCACAAAATGTGTAATCCGGTATTTGTAAACAGCATCCAGCAATTCGCCAATCCGATTGATTTCGAAGGCAAACGGACGAACGCATACCGATGCCTGATAAGCCGCCAGAACCGGCCCCTGAATGATGCCATCGGCGTGGTACAGTAGCAGGTTATTCAATATTCGTGACTCGGAAGTCAGGCCGTACACCTGGCTGAGCGTGTGCAAATGACTGAACAAGCCCTGATGCGTGATCTGGACTCCTTTCATGTCGGAGGTTGTTCCCGACGTAAACAGAATGTAGGCTACCGTTTCTGGGTCAATCTGGCGGGGTAAAGCGCCAACAGGTAAAGCCTGAAGCAAAGTCGGGTAGGTGCCCGAATCGGTAGCTGGAGTCGACTGCCCTAACAGTTTCCGAAAAAGCTGTCCTTTTTTAGGCTGTTCCGGTTTGACAGATACCGCTAGTGGCAATACGCTGGCCGTGGGCACCCGGTCAAAAAAGTCGGCATCGGCGATAACTCCTTTGGGCTGTGCCATCTGGAGAATCGATTCGGTACGGCTGGTTTTTGTCTCGGGGTCAAGCAAAATGGCCGTCAGTCCATTGGCCAGCAGCGCCATAAATGTCAAAATGGTTTCCTGTTCATCAGCAATGGAGACAACAATGCGGTCACCTTCTGCCAACCCATACTGCTGGAATAGCGTAGCGGCTTTTCGGATGCGTTCGCTCAGTTGGGCATAGGTGATTCGGTAGTTGGTGGTTTCGACAAACAAGGCCGATGCATGAGAGGGGTCGGCCAATTGGGTAAACAGCGTTACGGTATCAAGGTAAGGATTAAGTACAGTCATTCCTGGTGGAGTAAGGCGAGTAAGGTTTGTTTGGCAGTTTTGCCGCCAGTTGTACGCGGTAGGGTTTCTAACATTCGAAAAATAGCTGGCAGTTTACGGGAGCCGACGCGTTCCAGCAGGTACGTTCTTACATCGGCAACCAGATCGGCGGCAACCCAATCGGGTCTGACGGTAAAAAAGGCGGCCATTGATTCCGTATCGTGTCGAAGGAACGAACATACAGCCGCGTCGCTAACAGCCGGATGCGTAAGTAACTGCGCTTCAATTTCTGACAAATACACAAGTTCACTATAGGCATTTTTGATGCGTTCATGTTGGCGACCGCCGAGCGTCAGGCTTCCATTGGTATTAACAATAGCCCGATCACCCGTATAAAGCCAGCCATCGACAATGGGTGATTCGGCAGCTACTGGACCGATATAGTTACCAGTCATAGTATTTTCACTATAAATCCGCAGTTCACCAATCTGGCCAGTGGGTACAGGCTGATGTTGCTCATCCACTACCTGCGCCAGACAGCCAACCGGCCAGCCAATTGTGTCCTGATCTACGTGACCCTGGCCCGGTCGTTCGGCCAGACAGATACCAGCCGTTTCGGTTAAGCCATAGTAATTGACGAGAGGCCGATTAAACGCTTTATGAAACGCCTGGCGCAAATCCGTTGAGAGGGCGCTGCCGGTACTCATCACGAGCCGAAGGGAATGTAAGTTTGAAGCTACCCGCCGATCATACTGTACCCATTGCCGTAACAGCGAAGGGTTTGTCGCAACTAAGGTAGCCTGCCCTGCGGCTATAGCTTTAGCCAAACCTTCACCTGACTGTCTATGAACCAGGGAAGGAATAACGACCGCAGCGCCAACTTCGGCAACGGCACTAGTCACGTTGCGAAGTCCACTCATAGCATCGAGATTACCAGTTGCCAGAAAGCGATCGGTTTTATCCCAGCCGAACGTTTCGGTCATCAGTCGGCCACTACGACAAAGTTGGCCATGCGTCAGAGGGACACCTTTAGGCTGACCAGTTGAGCCTGACGTAAATAAAATAGCCGCTACATTCTCAGCATGGCAGTCAATAGGATCTACTTGTGCATAATCCTGAGCAATCCAATCCATAAACCATTGGGTAGTTGAAGGAGGCTCGTTGGGAGAGTCGGTATCCAGCCAGATGATGGGTATTGAAGAATTTTCGATAAACGGATAATCGGCTGTGGTGACGACAAGCGATGGCTGAACGGAATCGATAATCGCTGCCAGAACCTCGGCTACAACCTCGGAACTTACAGGAACGATGATTAGACCCAATTGCCAGCAGGCCCAACTCAGCAGAATACTTTCGACATGCAGAGGGGCTACAATCAATACCCGATCACCCGGCTGCCGTCCGTCGTTATACAGTTTAGCCCGTATCTGACTGATAATCTGGTCGGCATCGGCATAGCTAAACGTACTATCATCATCCAGATTGATCAGAGCCGGCAGATGGCTATACAAGTTGATTGCCCGTTGCCAGAGGGTAGGCAACGTTTGCTCGGTATAAGAAACCTCATACGTCTGGAAGCTAAGGTAATGTTGCAGCCGTGCACCTGATGCACTGATGTAGGCTAACTGAATCAGATCTCGCTGGGCCAGTTCATCAACTAATGGTTGAAGTTGATCAACAGACTCACCCAGACGAGCTGCGATGTCGGCAATGGTCAATTGTCGGGAAGCCCAGTACAGTAAAAGTAGGGCTCGTTCCGAAAGGACATAGCCATTCGATTCCCGAATCAATTCGCTGTAGACCGGGTGCCGTTCCAGCAGATGGCCAACAATGCCCGAAAGGTGATCCGGCCGACATTGAATAAGTCCTGAGCCATAGTCGATACAAACCAGTGGATTTACCAGAACCCGTCCTGTAGACCAATTGGGTTCTTCATGGAAGCGAAATGGCGTTAGAGACTGACTACTCCAGTCACCTGGCAAAACCGCGATCAGGGCATTGTAAGCGGCTGTATCGGGTGTGCTTTGTATAGCCAGGCAAGTACCCGCTGGAGCGAGTCGATTGAACTGAAACAGATCAGGTTCTGAAAAAACGAAAGCTCGTCGATTTCCCAGCTGCTTGATCTGAGCAATCTGTTCTTCATACGTACGCCCGGTTCGCAATTGACCACCTCGTTTGAAATAAGGCACCGGTTCTGCATTGGCTAAGTGTACATGGGGAAAAATCAACGCCCCATCGGCCTGTAGAATGCGCGTCAACTCACTAAGAAAACCAGACAACTCATATCGATGCAGTACATCCATGCCCACAACCAGAGCCGCGCTCTGATCGGGCAATGGGAGCGGTTGATGCAAATCGTGAAAGAGGATCTCTACGTTCGTAGGCGCTTCCACCCCTGAAAACCAGAACGCATACCCTTTATGACCCAACACATCACGATCACCTTCCCAGATGGTCAGGATTTTCTGTTCAGGAAAGAGTCCGGCCAGCAGGGAGGTAAACCAGCCCGACCGATCCCACAGATTCAGAATTGTATCGCCGGGTTTTAAGCCCTTTTTCAGCAAATGAATAAATAAAAAAAAGGCTTTTGTGGCTTCATTGAACGGTTGAAACGCACTGTAGGCATCCACCAAAGGGCGCCGACTTTTGCGACGAACGAACTCCTCGTAAACGTTTAACTCTTCTTTGTTCATGTAGGTTGACGATCACCGAATCAGGCTCAAAGGTCCATGTTCCTGCAACTGTTTGACTTTTTGACCGTGCTTCAGGTTGTAAAAGATATGCCAGGCATAGACCCCAATTTCACAGATTTCGCCCCGGTAACGGCCGTCCCACTGGAAAGGAGCCTGGTTAGTCCTGAAAATGACTTCGCCCCAGCGGTTATAAATCGCCATTGAAGTAATCGTAATGTCACCACACCCATAGGCCAGAAACACATCATTCCGACCGTCGCCGTTGGGCGAGAAACTATTGGGGGCATACAGCAGGCAATCACAGGCACCGTAGTCGATCTCAATAGAATCGGTCACAGTGGCACAGTCATTTTTAACGCGCCCCCAATATACGCCCGAAGTCGCTACGGTCCGATCGTCGGTGGAAAAACCATCGAGCCAGCTGAATTTTCCGTCCGATACTGTTGGTTTAATGGTGAAGGATTCAGCACCACAAAGTTCCTTATCGGGCCCAAGGTCAAGTGTAGGTGGACGAATGAAGCGCACATTAATGGTGTCGGTGGCCACGCACTGAGCTTGTTGGACCCGAATGCTATAGGCCCCCTGCTGTTTGACGGTAAATGTGGTTTGTGTTGAACCGTCCTGCCAGCGATACCTTGACGCCGAGTCGTACGGGACTTTCAGCGTCAGGGTTTGGGCATTGCAGATTGTCGTATCGTTACCCAGATCGAAATCGAGCGCATAATTGATCGTGATGGAATCCTTTAAAGTTCGGCAGGCCGTAACGGCCGTAACTGCGTATTTACCAGGCTTTGTGACCTGAAACGTAGCTTTGGTGCTCCCATCCTGCCAGCGGTAGTCGATAGCACCGGGCGTAGTGGCATCAAGCAGGTAGGTATCTTTTCGGCTGCACAGCGTACTGTCGCGACCCAGCTCAAGTTTGACTTGCCTGAGCGATACATCGTCGATGAAAATATAATAATACCCCAGAAAACCCGGCTGGGTCGTAAAACTGCCAATAGTCAGGTAACGTTCGCCCCCATCGGCATTTATTACACCCGAAACGCGCTGCCATTGCAGGTTGCCTATGCTAGCTCGGGGGGTATGATCCAGTACCTGAGGCCGGGCTTTTAGCATACCGGTTGTAGTGCCCGTCAGGGGCTGGGGCGATACAAAAGCGCCAATCGTTTCGGGAATGAATTTTCCGGGCGTATTGGTCGCAATGTACATTTCGAAGTAGTAGCATTGGTTGGCCGTCAGGGGTTCGGTCAGCTCAATACCCAGGTACTCGATCCAGTCAACATCGAAAAACAAATGCGCTACGCCATTGCCCGAATGGGGCGGTAAGATCAACTGGCCGAAGTCGAAGCAGTGATGGTAGAAGTCGGGGGTAGCTTTATTGGGGTTGTACCAGGGAATAGCTTCCTCCAGCTGGTTGTCGTGATGCGGGCAATCCCGAAATGTTTCAAAGCTGCCATTCTGAACCAGATTCTGGCCAATAGCCAGGCTAGGCAAGTAAAAAACGAGCCAGACAACAGGTCGGAACAGTCCTCTCAGCATAGCCTTACTGTACGCTATCCAGGTTTAGGAAAAAAGGTATCGAATATACGATTTTTTCGGGCAATACGATTGAGAATCAGGAAAGGTTGCTTTACACGCGCTTCCCGTCGGCACTGAACGTAATGAGCTTATCGAGTCGACTTTGCCGGGTAGTTGGTTGTTTGGCCGTCATCACCCAATTGGTTACCAGCTTTCGGTAGGAAGGAGCTTGTTTCTGAAAAAACGTCCATGCTGTTTCATTGGCCCTGAATGTCTGCTCGAACTCTTCAGAAAAACTGACCTCTTTTTGCTCGTAGGCGTAGATTTTGGACTTATGTTCCTGACGCTTCGCATAAGCAGCTACCCCGGCAGGATGCATTAATCCCTGGCGCGTCAGGTCCTCAACTTTCTGGATATTGATGTCGCTCCAGATACTCGTTGGCTTGCGAGGAGTAAACCGGATGGTATAGCTATCTGCATCGTACGATTTACGAATCCCATCAATCCATCCGAAACAAAGTGCCTGATCGACCGATTCTGACCAGGTCATGCTGGGTTTACCTGACCCTACTTTGTAAAAACCAACCAGCAATTCGTTCTGCTTATCATGGTTTTCGACCAGCCACGTCCGAAAATCAGCCTGAGTTGGAAAGAACGTGGGGGTCATTGAGTTAATCCGATTGTTGTTGGCAGGCCGTCGAGGCTAATCAGATTCTTTTCCTGCATGTAATCGACAAGGCCGTCTTTCCCTTGTTTCTCCGCCCAATCGAAGTGAATATCGCGTTCACCCGTGTAGTCGAACAGTGGTACCCCAAAGCCACAGGACGTTTGTACCAGGCTAATGTCGGCTACGATGAGCTGGCGGGTGCTGGGGTAAATGGTAAAGTGCGGAGCGTATTCGGCCCATTCAGGCGTGCCAGGCAGTACGGTAGTACCTTTGCCATATAAACGGAGAATATTGGGAGCTCCCTGAAACGAACAGAACATAAAGGTAATCCGCCCGTTTTCAAGCGTATGGGCCGAGGTTTCATTGCCACTGCTGATCAGGTCCATGTAGGCGACTTTACTTTCGGACAGAACCCGGAAGCAATCGAGCCCTTTGGGCGACAGGTTGACATGCCCATCGGCACTAAGCGGGGCTGTTGCGACGAAAAAGATATGCTGCTCTTCGATAAACTTCTTATGAGCAGGCTTAATGAAATCGTGAAATTTACCCATAGCTGTAACTATCTGTTTGCTGTAGCGTGGCTGGAAAGCCGCGATTATGGAATATGAATCGCGGCTTTCCAGCCACGCTACAATCCCAATTGATTAAAATCGAACCAGCGTTTGATTCGCAAGTTAATAAATCGCTTCAGGTACATCTCGTTCAGGAACGCGTTCGACCAGTTTTCGAATCGCTCGCACTGCACACCGATGTAAAAAAAGTAGATGCTTTCGCCCAGCATAGGTAAAAGCCGTTTTTCTTCATCGCTGATGGGCGTGAGGGATTCGTACCCGCGCAGGAAGCTCTCTTTCTTTTTATAAAACTCGGCTACATCAGTTTCAGTACTGTGAATTTGCAGGATGTAATAGGCAATGTCGAAGCAAAGCAGGCCATTGCCACAGAAATCAAAATCGAACAGCGTAATGGTACTGTCTTTGGCAATGTTCAGATTGTCGAACCAGATGTCCAGATGTACTACGCCCTGGCGGGTTTGGGAATGGTCGATGGAGGCAAACTGATTGAGCAGATATTGCTGTGTCGATAGCATAAACTGCATTTCCGGCGTATCGGCGGACAGAAACGGCCTGAACTTCTCTATCGAATCGACCAGTAAAATCTCTGGGCTGTATGTTACCCGATCTAGTGTCAGATTGTGCGTCAACCGATGAAAACGAGCCATAATCTGCCCGATTTTGTAATGTAGCTCTTCCGAAAATGTTAGTAGTTTTTCACCTTCGGCAAACGAGAACAGCACACCAAAACGGATACCCTCAGGAGCATTCAACTCCTGTATATAGTTACCAGCAGCATCGATGATCGGGTAAGATACTGAAATCCCCGCATCCCTGACCAAATTCAGGAGCCGGATTTCTTCCAGGATGTCGGTTTGGGTCCGCCAGTTCAGGCTATAAATACGAAAAACTGCTTTGGTCGTTCCGTCGGTAACCAGATAGGAATGATTAACCCCTGCTTTCAGCAACTGGCAAGTGGTATCAGGACCAAACTGGTAGGTTTTCTGAAGAAACTGAGCGAGATGAACCGGAGAGAGAATAGAGGAAGAAACAGGAAAAGCATGCATGGCGCAAAGGTAGCCCAAGCAAAGCGCTTTTTCAGAGATCTATTAAGAATCGATTGATACTATCCTTTGAATCGAGCTGCATCCAGAATAGACCAGAGGTGGATGATCCAGCCGAGCATAAAAAACCAGAGAATACCCGCCAGCACAAACTGAATGATGGCAATCAGCAACCGTCCCTGCAACAATTGCCCTAATCCTGGAATAAAGAAACTACAAAGGGCCGCCAATACATTTCCGCCCGATCCTTGCCCTGCCATAGTGTTTGTTTTTAATTTTATTTTTTTGTTGCTGTTTTGTTGTTGCCTCCCGATTTTCCAAATAGTGGATTTAAATCTTTATGAAGCTGATCTTCAAAGTATTGGATTATTAGCTGATTTTTGATTTGTACATAAGAAAATGTAAAGGTTAGTTCATTCTCATCAAGCCATTTTTTTAGTTGCAATGAATACGTTTGGTCATTTCCCCAGCCGCAATGCTGTAGGAATCGACTACTCAGTTTTGTTTTTGTACAGCTACCCACATATACGTATTTGCTATCAGTACCTTTGTTGTCACGTGGGCATTTATAGTCGACTTTTTCACCTTTATTACCAAATTGACTTATCAATAATTCTGAATTATCAACTTCAAACCAGTAAATATGATGCTCTGATGTTGGTAGTTTCTTTGCAAATTGGCGGATGTATTCTTCATTTTTGATTTGAGACGTTGTTACATATTTAGATTCAATTTGCGATGGCATAACAGCATTTTGAATCTGTTCTTGTGTTTCTTTTAAATGAGTGAGCAGGTTCTGCTTTGTTATATTAAAGTCGATCATGATGATAATTTATTGATTTCTACTTTTATATGCTGGTGAATGATAGGTCCTGAAAGAGCAGGATAGACCGCCAGACTTTGTCATTCCGACCGGAGGGAGGAATCTCAATCCTGCTAACTAAGAAAGCTTGAGATTCCTCCCTCCGGTCGGAATGACAAAGTCATGATTCGATCAATAGTACTGATAAAAAGTTGTCTATCGCACAAGTAAAAAGTGTCGGGTTTGAGAACCCGACACCACGAAAAGCTCAATAAATATTAAAGGTTTACAACCCCAACACCTTCTTATTGAACGCTTCATCGGCACCGGTACCGGCGAAATCGTCGAAGGCACGTTCGGTAACGCGGATGATGTGACTTTCGATAAACGGCGCCCCTTCGGCGGCTCCCTGTTCGGGGTGTTTCAGGGCGCATTCCCATTCGAGTACCGCCCAACGATCGTAGTCGTATTGTGCCAGTTTGGAGAAAATGCCCGAGAAATCAACCTGGCCGTCGCCCAGTGAACGGAATCGGCCAGCGCGCTCTACCCATCCCTGATAGCCACCATAAACGCCCTGTTTGCCCGTTGGGTTAAACTCAGCATCTTTCACGTGATAGGCAAAAATGCGCTCGTGGTAGAAGTCAATGAATTGCAGGTAATCGAGTTGCTGCAACACAAAGTGGCTGGGGTCGTAGTTGATACCGACGCGGGGGTGATTGCCCGTTTTTTCGAGGAACATCTCGAATGTAATGCCATCGTGCAGGTCCTCGCCGGGGTGCAGCTCATACGCCAGATCGACACCAGCGTCTTCGTAAGCATCGAGGATAGGCTTCCAGCGGGTAGCAAGTTCGGTAAACCCGGTTTCGACCAGGCCCGCCGGACGTTGTGGCCACGGATAGATGAACGGCCATAGCAATGCACCCGAAAATGTTGGGCTGGCTTTCAAGCCCAGGTTTTTGCTGGCTTTGGCCGTCATGATCAACTGGTCAGTTGCCCAGGCTTGCTGTTCTTTGGGTTTACCCGCCAGTTCAGCAGGACCGAACCCGTCGAACATAGGGCCATAGGCTGGATGCACAGCGACTAACTGCCCTTGCAGGTGCGTAGCCAGTTCCGTGATTTCAAGCCCCATATCGGCCAGTTTGCCTTTCAGCTCGTCGCAATACGTCTGACTTTCCGACGCCTGTTTCAGGTCGATCACGCGAGAATCCCAGGTTGGGATCTGGATACCTTTATAGCCCAGATCGGCCATATATCTGGCAATAGAATCGAGCGAATTAAAGGGCTCTGTATCCCCTAAAAATTGGGCAAGAAATATGCCCGGACCTTTCATTGTTTTCATGGATGAATCAATTTTGAATGATAGAATGATAGAATGAGTGAATGAGTGAATGATTGTAAGAGGCAATTCTATCATTCACTCATTCACTCATTCAAAATTGTACCTTATGTGTTTTTTCGCGCTTTGGACAGAATTTTTATAATTTCTATGGCTTCCTGAATTAAGTTTTCAAGACGATTGAATGGAATAATGTTTGATTCGGTCCGGATCTCCATCCAGAAGAGCGACTCGTCCGCTTCTTCAATAGCAATACTCAATTTAGCGTAAAACTCAGCTTTGCTTCTGGCCCGGCAGGCAGCTCTATAATTCGCTCCTGCTGACGAAGCTGAGCGGAGAAATTATTTGCCTAGAATCTGGGCTTCTTCGGTTTTAGGTAAAGCCTGAAAGACGCGAACACTGCGAAGAACAAACTCTTTTGTTCTCCTTTTAAAGTCTTCGATGAACTCTTGCTTCTCCGATGAATAGGGTTGCCCGTCCATTATTCAATCATTCTATCATTCACTCATTCAAAATTAAATTTCCACCCACGCCTGCTTGCGATTGCTCTCCAGGATTTTCTCGCAGATGAGTAATTCGCGGTAGCCGTCGGCGAAGGTTGGGAAGGTTGGGTTTTCGGGCATTTTACCAGCCGCAACGGCTTCGTAGACCTCTTTAAACAACTGTTTCGACGTGTCGGGGAAACCTTCGTTGTGACCGCCGGGGAATGAAATCACCGACCGTGCTTCGGGGTGAGCCAGTGATGGGTCGCGCATGAAGGCTTCGTTGGCGCCGTCGCGGTTCCCGATCCACATTTCGTTGGGAGCTTCCGAATTCCAGGCATAGGTTTTCTTCGATCCGGCAATTTCGAGTTTCATCTGGTTCTTACGCCCGGCCGATACCTGCGATACCGTGATGCTGCCTTTGTTGCCATTGTCGAAACGCAGCAATACGTTCGCATGGTCCTCGGTATTGATGGGTACGTCGGCGTAATCTTCGGGCTTCAGCATTTTACCCGAATACGTCTCAACAGGTTTCAACGGCTTCTTCCGCACTTTATGGATGGTGTTGAAGTCGGCCATGACGGCTACCGTTTTCAGACCCGTGATGTATTCCAGACTGTCCATCAGGTGCGACCCGATGTCGGCAATGGCTCGCGAATCGCCCGATTTGTCGGGTTCGAGCCGCCAGTTGTAGTCGGTATCGTAGAAAAGCCAGTCCTGTAGGTACGAGCCGATTACCGAATACACATCGCCCAGATCGTCCTGCTCGCGCATCACTTTCATCTGACGAACGAGTGGGTAATAGCGCAGGTTGAAGTGAACGGCATTGACCAGACCAGTCTCTTTCGCCAGGGCAACCAATTCCTCGGCTTCGTGCAGGTCTTTGGCCAGCGGTTTTTCGCAAACAACGTGTTTACCGGCCAGCAAAGCGGCTTTCGACTGCGAGTAGTGCAGGAAGTTGGGCGTACAGATATGAACGACTTTGATGTCGTCCATCTTTAGTAGTTCCTCGAAGGTGCAGGAACGTTCGATTCCCAGTTGATCCGCTTTCTGACGAGCCAGTTCGGGTGTTACTTCGCAAAGGGCCAGGACATTTGTGTTCGGCAGGCGACGCAGCGCTTCGATATGTGCGGGGCCGATGAATCCGGTGCCAACGACACCAATATTGATTTTTTGCATGAGGGGTTTAAAGAGCGAAAGAGCGGTTTAAAGAGCGAAAGAGCGAAAGAGTGCAAGAGCGTTTTCCACCACTGTCACTCTTTCACTTATTCGCTCTTTCACTCTTTATGTCAGTCGCTCGCTGATTTACGGGATTTAGAAAAAATTTTTAAGAGTTGATAACCTTCGTTCACTAAGCCGGTCAGGCGGTGCTCGGGTACTAGTTCAGTGAAAACAAGCGTTTCGAGCCAAAAGAGTGATTCGTCTAATTCTTCAATAGTGACGCTAAGTTTGGCAAAATATTCTTTCTGACTTCTACCCCTCCGAACGGCCCGAAAGTTGGCAGCAGCCGAAGACGATGAGCGAACAAGCTGATGACCGAAATGTTGAGCATCATATTCTTTTGAAAGCGTGCGATATACCTTTATACAACGAAGCATAAATAATTTCAGCCGTTTTTCAAGATCATCCAGAAACTGACTTTTGGAATGGCCAGAGTAGTCCGCCCAAGCCTCCTGAAAAAGGCTTTCCATTTCTGGCAGAGCCTCGCTGTCGTAAATCGCACTTTCACTCATTCGCTCTTTAGAACTCAATTAACAAACTTCGTCCACTTGGTAGTGTCATCCTGGCTAGAGGCAATCACCGTGTCGATGAAGGCCAGACCACGGACGCCATCGGCTACTGAGGGGAAGTCGTAAATTGGGTCAGGGCTGCGGCCTTCCATATGTGCTTTCACGGCATAGGCGAAGTTGCGGTACAGGTTGGCGAATGCTTCGAAGAACCCTTCGGGGTGGCCCGATGGAAGCCGCCAGTGTGCTTTGGCTGCGGCCGACAGGTCACCTACGTTCGGTCGGATAATCCGCTGGCCTTCCTGCGTTTTGTATTTGAGCGTGTTGGGTTCCATCTGGTGCCATTCGAGGCCACCGAGTTCGCCATATACGAAAATTTTCAGGGCATTCTCTTCGCCATTGGCAATCTGACTGGCGTGCAGAACCCCTTTAGCACCACCCTCAAAACGTAACAGTACGTTCCCATCGTCGTCGAGCAAACGGCCTGGAACGAAGGTGCTCAAATCAGCGCAGAGTTCAGCGATTTTCAGGCCCGTAACATATTCGGCCAGGTTTTCGGCATGGGTACCAATATCGCCCATACAGCCAGCCGCTCCAGATTTCGACGGATCGGTACGCCATATGGCCTGTTTGTAGTTGTTGTCTTCTTCTTTTTTCGACAGCCATCCCTGTGGGTATTCGACCACCACTTTCCGAATTTTGCCCAGTTTCCCGTTCCGTACCATGTCGCGGGCTTCTTTCACCATCGGATATCCCGTGTAATTGTGGGTCAGTCCAAACACGAGTCTCGACTTTTCAACGATTCCGGCCAGCACGTTGGCTTCTTCCAGGTTGAGGGTCATAGGTTTGTCGCACATGACATGGAAACCGTTTTCGAGCGCCATCTTAGCTGGCGGAAAGTGCATGTGGTTAGGCGTTACGATGGAAATGAAATCCATACGCTCACCTTCGGGCAGCGCTTTTTCTTTTTGGATCATTTCCTCATAGGAGGAGTAGACCCGGTCTTCAGGTAGGTACAACGCATGACCAGTCGCTTTCGATTTGTCGGGTGATGAACTGAAGCAGCCGCAAACCAGTTCGATTTCGTTGTCCAGGCTGGCGGCCCGGCGGTGAACAGCACCAATGAAGGCATCGAGCCCTCCGCCAACCATACCCATTCGCAATTTTCTGTGCATTGGTAATGAAGTTGAGAGTAAACAGGGTAAAAAAGCGGTTTACAGGGGCCGGTTTACTATAGTTTGCTATAAGTTTCAGGTTGTAAGTTTCACGTTAGATCCAGTAAACCTGAAACTTGCAGCCTAAAACCATTGAACGTCTTTGTCAACGCCCCGTTTTTCGCGGCTGGAAATTAGCGGATTTCTCTTATTTTTCGGAAATTTTGCACAAAAACGGTCGAAGAGCGGGGAGTTTATCTGTTCATTCGCCTTTTGTTCGTTAATTAACTTAAACTCACTAAATCCTCTCTTGTAGAAAATGAATCAAACCGTTAACCAATCGCGACTGTTTCTTGCCAGTTGCTTCGCACTGATCACAACTGCCTTTTCCTTTAGTATTCGGGCAGGTATTCTGCCTCAGTTAGGTACCGAACTTGGACTCTCGGCTGAGCAGCTAGGTTTTATCAATTCCATGTGGTTCTTCGGCTTTCCGATCGCTATGATTGTGGGTGGGCTGGTTTATTATTCAGTAGGTCCCAAGCTCATTATGAATGTTGCTTTTTTGTGCCATACGCTGGGGATTCTATTGACGATCTACGCAGGTAGCTATTCGACGTTGCTGATTTCGACGTTGCTGATCGGTATTGGGAATGGCTGTACGGAAGCGGCCTGTAACCCAATGATTGCCGACATGTTTACGGGCGCTCAGATGAACAAGATGCTCAATCGCTTCCACATGTGGTTCCCCGGTGGTATTGTGATTGGTAGCCTGCTGTCTAAATTCATGACCGATGCCGGCCTGTCGTGGCAGACGCAGGTTTGGGTCATTATGATCCCTACCGTGGTGTATGCATTCCTGTTCTTCGGCCAAGCGTTCCCAACCTCTAAGGAAGTACAGGCGACGTCGTTGAGCAGTAATTTCCAGGCCATGCTTACCCCGCTTTTCCTATTCATGTTTGTTTGCATGGCCTTCACTGCCATTTCGGAGTTTGGCCCACAGCAGTGGGTGGGTCTGATCATGAGCAAGAGCGGAGCTACGCCGATGTACATTCTGGCACTCACCACCGGCCTGATGGCGATTGGTCGCTATTTTGGTGGGCCAATCATTCATCGACTCAATCAAACGGGTGTACTGCTGGGTGGTGCCGTTTTCGCAACCATCGGCATTTACTTATTCAGTACGCAAACGGGTTCTATGGCCTACGTAGCCGCCATTTTCTTCGCCATCGGTGTGTGTTATTTCTGGCCAACCATGATTGGATTTGTCGCCGAAAATATTCCGGCCAGTGGAGCCCTGGGCATGTCCATTATTGGGGGGGTAGGTATGTTCTCGACTTCCATCTGGCAACCCATCATTGGTGGCTGGATTGATGCGTCTAAGGTTGAAAAAGCAGCAACTGGCTTGTCGGGCGATGCTTTAGAACTGGCAGCTGGCCAGGCAACGTTGGCCAAAATGACCATGTTCCCAATCTTCCTGGTTGTCGCATTTGTCGTATTGTGGTTCTGGATGCGGAATCG
The DNA here is from genome assembly GCF_054776815.1 of Spirosoma gilvum. NCBI lineage: Bacteria > Pseudomonadati > Bacteroidota > Cytophagia > Cytophagales > Cytophagaceae > Spirosoma > Spirosoma gilvum. Next base: position 84,308 of record NZ_BAAHBH010000018.1, read on the forward strand.
CAAACCCGGCCCCGGCCATGTCGATGAAAAACTCGTAGCCGAGCAGCCACAGCTATAAGTAGTTGATTAGTCAATTTGTTGACTGGTTAAGTCGTAGTTAAAACAGGAAGTCCCTGCTTCTAAAACTTATGAAGTAGCAGGGACTTTCTGTTTTCCTTTAACAGGGATTGAGCTCATCGTTTTCGTCGGACTACCGTGATTACGATTGGGACGCATTTGGGCTGACAGTTGTTGTTCACGGTAAACATTGTGGTGCTCGGGTCACTCAGCCCGGCTGTATTGCTGGCTCGCCCAACGAGCGTATGTAGGCCATCGGCAAAGGAAATTGTACACGCCCATGCACCATTTTGAGCGGCTGTCGTGGTGCAGAGCTGCGTTCCACCTTCACTAATCGTAACACTGGCTCCTGCCGTGGCTGTACCACTAACCGCAACGGTTGTTGTTGTAACGGTGGTATTCGTGACCGGACTTACAATAGCAATGGTCGGTAAGGTAGCACAATTGGCACTGCCCACAGCATAATTCCCTTTCCAGGCGTTGTACAGCATTCCATTGGCTACAAAGCCGAGGGCCGTCAGGTCATTCCCAACATTGATCGGCTGGGTAGGTGGATTGGGTTGAAACGGGTCGTTGCTGGCCCATAACTCAATAGGACCTGAGCAGGCACCACTGTTTGTAAAGGTGAACAGAATGACCTCCTGTGTAGAACTGTAGGGAATCATGGGGACACTCGGCGTAAGTCCGAAAATAAAATAATCATAACCAGGATTTTGGGCTGGATGACGCACCGTCGTATTGTTGCTCCAGATTCCGTTACTGCTTTGCACATTGGTTACCGTAAAACTATTAGTTGGCGTTACAATCGTTACCTGTCCACTGTTGGTCATGCGATTGGCGCCAGAAAGACTTACAGTACTTGTCAACGAAACCTGATAGGTGACTTTATCAGGTAATAGCTTAACTGCATAATAAATGCCGTCCTGAGCCAGACAAGCGGTTGAGCTTCCGGTTCCGATCAGCACAAACAGGAGAAACCCTGCATACAGCCATAAACGTGTAGAACTAGTCATAAGAAGTTTGGGGTCATTACTAAACAATAGCATATCCTGTATACCTGACAGGAATATGCCATAAGGTTTCTATGTGTTGAGTAACTTAATTATCTCTATTTCAGGAGCCAACCCGTAAGCTGGCTCCTGAAATAAAATTACGGAATTTGTTCCTGAACGATATAGGTAATATCGTACGTAACATCCAGTGCCGAATAAAGGATTACGGTTGAGAATATGGTCTGCAAATCATTTTCCGGTCCCTGATACCTGATCTCGCCATCCAGGTTTACATCACCTGTTTGATAGCGTTGTACAATGTAGGTCGGCAATGAGAGCAGGTTGCCACTTTCCAGAAGTACCTGGCTGAATACACCGCTAAGATCATTGTTATTACCCTGATAAATGACCCGGCGCTTGCCATTGACCAAGTCTACCCCATTCGTATTACCCGGCCATAATACCTGCTTGCTATTGATGATCCGCTGCGCATTGGTGCCGTAGGTTTGCATGGCCAGTGCTGTAAAGTCGACCGTAACCACCGTACTGCTCAACGCCAGGGTATTTAAAGTAGCTACCCCCAGGTGATTTCGATGACGAATGACTACGTAATAATTGCCAGCTCCGACACTGAACGAGAGCGGAGAAGTGCCATCGGCATCAACCACATCACCATCCCGCTGAACAAGTGCGGATTGCGTAGCAATGACCGTAGAGGCACTTGACGGACTCCGTAGTTCAACAAATACCCAGTCGACTATGGCGTTGGCTCCAGTTGTGCTGAGTACGGCTGAGGTGGTTGACTCATTGCCGCCCCCTCCCACATGGGTGAATCCATTACCAACCAGCGGTATTGACGAGTATGGCTGAATAAGCGGCAACAGATTTTTCTCACGCAGATTATCACGCATTAATCCGGTTGTGGCATCGTAGGCTCCGCCCAGGAAAACCTTAGGCCGGATCACAACCAGTGGATCGGTCACCGTAATGGTTGTGCTGGCGGTGACACTCTCCGGACTAGCACAGTTGACGGGTTGATTGCTATTCGTGGCTGTATACGATAGCGTATACGAACCCGCTATGGCAAATGTCAGTGAAGCCGTCGACGTACCTGTACCATTGCTGAGCGGACTGATACCGGAAGTTGGACTGACCGACCAGGTCAATACCCCTGGTGAACCTCCCTGTGCGGTAATGATAACGCTTTCACCAATATTGAGCGATATAGAGGAAGGAGTCAGCGTCAGTGCCGAAGGTGTTGTACAGGGCGGAGCCACAACCGTGAAACTGGTTACGGCCGATGCTGATCCGCCAATGGTAGTGACCAGAGCTGTTACGCTTACCGTACCGGGCGTTAAGGTCAACGAGGTACACGACCAGCTTCCGGCACCCGATACCGATACAACGCAGGGGACATTACCCGGAGCGACAACCGTTACACTACTGTTGGGTGTGGCGGTTCCACTCACAACCGGGTAAAGGTAAGTGGTTGAATTAGCTGCGGGGGTATTGATCACAATGGTGGGTGGTGCCACCGCCGTAAAGGTCGTCGTTGTGGTTGCCGTTCCACCGATATTACTGGCTATGGCGGTTAAGGTGACCGGACCTTCCGTCAGTACCAGCGAACTACACGACCAGCTAGTGCCAACTACGGTTGGGTTACAGGTCTGCCCACCGGGTGCCAGCAAGGTAACCGATGCCCCTGCTGTGACCGTTCCACTGACTAGTGGCGTCAGCGTTGTCAGGCTGTTGGGGGCTGGTACCTGAATGGCAATGGTAGGCGGATTGATGGCCGTAAAGGTGGTCGTCGTCGTTGTGGTCCCGCCAATATTACTGGCAACAGCCGTTAAGGTAACTGGACCCGCCGTTAGGGTTAATGAATTACAGGACCAACTGGTGCCAACTACTGTAGGTATGCAGGACTGGCCGCCAGGAGCCAGCAACGTGACCGATGCGCCTGCCGTGACCGTTCCACTGACCAGGGGCGTAAGACTGGTGAGGCTATTGGGAGCCGGTACGTCAATAGCAATGGTGGGCGGAGCTACTGCTATAAACGTTGTGGTGGCCGTAGCACTACCAACCTCATTGACGGCCACGGCCGTTAGGGTAACTGGGCCAGCCGGTAGTGTCAGCGAGTTACAGGACCAGTTGCCACTTCCATCAACCGTTGGTGTGCAGAATTGTCCGCCAGGTGCTAAGATCGTCACGCTAGCCCCTGTGGTAACGGTACCACTCACGGTTGGCGACAGATTGGTCTGGCTGCTGGCAGTGGGCGAATTGATTGCAACCGTCGGCATGACATGAACAAGCACTGTCGTTGAGCAGCTTCCCGTCGCTTCGGCCGAAGTAACGGTAAGCGATCGTACTCCTCGTGGACTGCTACCATCGTAGCTGAACGGCAGCGTGAACGACGTTTGACCACTCAGGATCGTTTGTGTACTGACTCCCGTGATTCCACTACCGGTTACTGATACAGATGTGGTTCCGGCCAGGTTGACGGTTAATGGGAACGTGAGGGTACCTGACGAAGGAAAGCCCACGATGAGCGTACCGCTGACCGTCGAGGTGGCACAGTTTCCGAAGGCGAAAGCACCGGGACATTGGTAAGCCATGCCTGCGGGGAAGCTGACGGATGTATTGTAGACGGTACACGTCTGTCCAAACTCAGCAAAGCCGTAGTAGATATTGGTCGATGACCCAACAGAGCCCAAGGCACCAGCCCGAATCTCAATCTCGTCAAATTCTTTAGTTGCCTGGAATCGTACTTTGTACTTATTGGCCGATAAAACCGACACATTCAGGAGCGCGTTCGTACCCACCGATTCCTGAATAACACCACCTTTGTACGTCACCACCGTTAGCGAATTGATGAGCGTAACCTGTACCAGCGAGGTGTTTTCTACGACAAATCCGGCAAAATCGCCAGCGGGCGCCATACGACTCAGCTTCGCTCGTACATAGCCATACCCCGATACCCCAACAGTCGTAGTAATGGTTGCGTTATTACTCAGACTGGCATCGCCAACAGCCGACACACTGGTGATTGAACAGCCAACGCAGGCAGCACTAGCGAATCCACTCGATGAAACGCCCACGGTTGTATTGTTTGGAGCTGATGTGGGGTCAACTTTTGTGCAAACCTGGTAGGTAAAACTGGCTGTGCCCGCACCTGGATCAGATGGCCGGAAATTGATCGTCCCATTGGCATTGGCCGTAGCGGTGCCATTTCCCGGTTGAGAAACAATAGTAACCGTCGTTGGGTCGATAATTCCTGAACCCGTGGGAATATCATTCGCTAGCACACTAAATGATTGAGGACAGGCTGTTTGCGACAAAACATCCGTACACAGATTAGCCGGAAAAGCGATGCTAAATGTCAGTGATTGGTACTGTGGTTTTGGTTTGGCAAACCCATAGTAAACATCCGTCGACCCCAATAAAGCAAGCCCTGCTTTTACACTTAAAGCCACTTCGTCAAAATTCGACACAGTCGTCGGGAAGCTAATTTCAAAGCGTGAGCTGTTCAGAATCTGGATATTCGCTAAGCTACTGACAGTATAGCTCTCAACGGGTGAGCCGCTCAGATATGTCTGGATAACCAATGTAGGTAATGTCGAAACCGACAACAGACCACTATTTCCAATGACAAACCCTGCCAGATCTCCTTTTAAAGCAGTACCGTTCAGTTTCGCCCGCACTGTATAAGTCCCGTTAAGCGCTAATGTCTGATCGATTGTGGCAAAGTCGTTCGTACTGGCGGATGTGAGGTTACTCAGATTGTTTCCACTACACAAGGCACAACCCAGGTTGCCACTGCCCTGAGCGTTAGACGAGGTAATGTACGATGTTGACGAAACCGAAGCGGCCTGTAACGTAAAGGTAGCGGTTCCGGCGGCTGAGGTCGAGGGCTGGAATCGGATGGTTCCATCACTATTTACGTACACATAGCCTGTAGCGGGTTGAGAAAGAACCTGAACCGTCGATCCGTCCACTGTCCGGGGAGCTGTTGCCGTAAACGAAGACAGAAAATTCAGCGTTTGCCCGCAAGAAGCTAACGTAGTCAGAACCGAATAACTGGCCGTTGTTGTAGCAGTTCCACCAATATTGCTGGCTGTAGCTGTCAAGGTAACGGGACCTGCCGGTAAGGCAAATGAACTACATGACCAGGCTCCAGTGCTGGCATTTGCCGTTGTTACGCAGGATTGACTGTTCGGACCCAACAGAGTTACGCTGGCACTTGGGGTAGCGGTACCACTCACGGTTGGCGAGTTGCTGATCTGCGTACCGGGAGTTGGACTTTGAATAGCAATAGTGGGCGGTACAATAGCCGTAAAGGTGGTGGTCGTAGAGGTTTTCCCGCCAACATTCCCGGCTATAGCCGTTAAGGTAACCGGACCAGCCGGAACAGTGATGGAGCTGCACGACCAGTTTCCGCTGCCATCGGCGGTTGTTACGCATGACGAGCCATTGGGACTGCTAACCGTCACACTAGCTCCGGGCGTTGCCGTTCCGCTTACTATCGGCGACTGATTAGTCTGTGCGTTTAGCGCCGGAGTTGTAATGGCAATAGTAGGCGGAGCTACCGCCGTAAAGCTAACGGTAGCCGTATTGCTTGGCCCTACACTATTCCGGGCAACAGCCGTTAAGGTAACCGGGCCTGCTGTCAGAGCGAGTGAATTACACGACCAGTTTCCGGTTCCGCCGTCGCTCACTACACACGACTGCCCACCTGGCGCTGTCAGCGTCACGCTGGAGTTGGCTGTTACTGTGCCACTTACTGTAGGCGTGAGATTAGTTAAACTATTGGCCGACGGGCTCAGAATGGCTACTACCGGCAGCAATGAACAGTTGGCTCCCCCCACCCCATAATTGCCCAGCCAGGCATTGCTGACTCCGGCCAGCGTGAACCCTAACCCCGTAAGGTCGTTTCCGACATTGATCGGCTGAACAGGCGGATTCGATTTGAATGGATCGGTACTTTCCCATACCTCAATGGCGCCCGCACAGGAACCTGTGTTCCGAAATGTAAATAAAATGGTTTCGGTGTTAGCCGTATACGGGATGGATACGCCATTGTTGGTCAGGCCAAAAATAAAGTAGTCTTTACTGGTATTTTGCGAAGGAACCCGAACAGTCGTATTGTTTGCCCATGTCCCATTGACCGACGATAGTGAGTTGACCGTGAAGCTATTGGCGGGAGCTACAATGGTTACCTGAGCACTGTTTGTCTGCTGATCAGCACCTGTAAAACTCACTGTACTGGATAGCGATACCTGATACGTGATTCCGTCCGACAGTAGTTTGACTGAATAACGAATTCCGGTCTGACTCCAGGCTGTTGTGGAAATCGTCAGTAATAAACCGACTGGCCACAGATAGAAGAAACGTTTGAGTAAAATTGTGGACATAAATAATTGGTTAAAAAATAGTTAATAGAGGTAATTGGGTTAGAGCCAGACGACTGCTAACCAGAATGAATCAAACGGCGATCTATTGTACGCTATGCCAACTGGATACTATTGGCACCGAGCAGGTCGCAGCACATAAATAGAATTTTAAAAAGCAATCTTGACTTATGGGGTAGAGCTGCCAAAACAGGTGCTATAAACGCTGTTTTAGGTGGCATAACGAGCTAATCAATATTGGATTATTTTAAGAAATAAAAAGGGACCTGTAGAGTGCTTCTGAGTGCGTTCTCAGTTAAAAAGGGCCTGGAATAGTTGGATAGGTATAAGTAAAATCACTTACTACGCAACTTCGCATAGTATATGCTTGAAGCGATAATAAGACACTTTATAGACTAGTTATATGATAGAGTTTAATATAACTAATATGAATTAATAGAAACAAAAACTATACCTAAACCATATTATCGATCATGTAATACAATCATATATCTCTAATTTATACAAACACGATCCTTTATATACACCAATAGTTTATTTAAGAGAACTTACTGATTAGTATTGTAGAAGGTGTTTTTATGCCACAAAAATTATACCGAATCCATGCTATATTTACTCAATTTTTACACTTACTTAATCAGATGTACATGGTAACATTTAATATATACAGACTAATGTTATATTAAAAATAGATTAATGCTGGGCAAGTTATTAAACCTTCAAGGATGGTCGATTGTCAAATGTATGACCTAGGCTAACCCTTTATTTACTTTTATGTCGTGGCTCTACTTGATGCGTATACGAAACCCTTAACATCTGCTCAGGTAGCTTACCTGCTCCGACGGACTACATTCGGCCCTACGCCTGATCAGCTTAAGACGCTTACGGGCCAAACAGCCGCACAAATCGTCGCCAAACTCCTGGCCGATCAGCCTACCCCCGCTCCCCCACTCGACCTCGCCACCAGTAAGACGTTTACCGACCAGCCCTTCGATCAGACGAATGCCGGTAAACTGGAAGGCTACGTGAAACTTTGGTGGGCGAATCTGATGCTCAATCAGCCGGTATCGCTGCTCGAAAAAATGACGCTGTTCTGGTCGAATCACTTCGTCACCAACGACTCGACGGTGAACGATTATCGGTATATGTATCGGTATAATACGCTGCTGAGGCAATATGCTCTGGGGAATTTTAAGGCGTTTGCCGTTGCAATTACGCAGGACCCGGCTATGCTGCGGTTTCTGAACGGCAATCAGAACGTAGCAGGTACACCAAACGAAAATTATGCCCGTGAACTTCAGGAGCTATTCACCATTGGCCGAAACGGAGGCTATACAGAAGATGATGTCCGGACGGCCGCCAAAGCCCTGACGGGTTGGGCTGATACTGGTTACCGCGATGCATCGACCGCAACGATTGGGAGTACGTTTCGAGCAAATCGACACGATACGACCGACAAAACCTTTTCGGCAACGTATCAGAACACGGTCATTAAAGGGCGCTCGGGAACAAATGCAGGTATCGACGAGCTGAATGACCTGCTCGATATGATTCTGAAGAATGTCGAAACGCCCCGGTATATCTGCCGTCGGATCTACCGCTGGTTTGTCAATTTCGATATTACACCTGATGTCGAGACGAATGTAATTGTTCCGCTTGCCGATTTGTTTCGAAAGGCTAATTTCGAATTAAAACCCGTCATGTCGACCTTGTTGCAGAGTCAGCATTTTTATGATTCGGCGTTGCAGGGAGCGATGATCAAATCACCGGTCGATCTGGTGATTGGGACATTTCGGTTCTGGGGGTTACAGGCCCCCGACCCGACGCAAAACATAACGGGGTATTACCAGATTGCCAATTATAGCTACGCTCGGGTGAAGGAGCAGCAACAGGATTTGTTGAATCCTCCTACCGTCTTTGGCTGGACGGCCTACTACCAGACCGATTATTACCAGCAATGGATCAACTCGACAACCCTCGGCCTGCGCGGTTTTTTCGGAGATGCGCTTACGACCAACGCCCTAAAACTAAACGGTAAAGGCGTCATTGACGTACTGGCCTACGCCAAAACGCTCTCGGACCCAACTGACCCAGCTAAGCTGGTGAACGACATGACCGCGCAACTAATAGCGGTGCCACTAGACCAGGCTCAGAAAGACTTTCTGACCGATACGGTTTTGCTAAATAACTTACCTCGTTACGAGTGGACGGCAGAATGGAACGACTATAGCAAAGCCCCGAACGATGCGGCCAAAAAACAGGCTGTCCAACTGAAATTGACCACGTTTCTGCAATATATCTTCCGAATGGCCGAGTACCAGATTCAATGATAGAATGCCTCAATGATAGAATGATTGAATAACTAGCAAGTGAACCTGTTCAATCATTCTATCATTGAAGCATTCAAAATTAATTCCCTATGAAGCGTCGTAATTTTCTTCAGTTTGCAGCTTCGTCGCTGCTGCCGGTCATGATCGATGGCTTCGGGGCCCGAGCGTTTGCCCGATCATCATCGTTTATCAATTCATTAGTGAATCTGGCAGCCCAGACCGACCGGGTGCTGGTGATCATTCAGTTGCAGGGCGGGAATGATGGACTGAATATGGTGCTACCGCTCGATCAGATGAGTGTGTACACCTCAGCCAATTTCCGGAAGAATATCGCTATACCTGAAGATAAAGCTCTTCGACTGAAAAATTATCCCGGAACGGGCCTTCATCCGGCCATGACCGGTATGCATCAGTTGTTCAACGACGGCAAACTGAGTATTGTGCAGGGTGTATCGTACCCAACACCTGACTTCTCCCACTTTAGGGCCAGCGACATCTGGATGACGGCCGTCGATTCGACCCAAACCGCCGATTCAGGTTGGGCAGGTCGGTATCTGGATAAACGCTTCCCCAATTTTCCGGCCAATTACCCAAATACACAAATGCCTGACCCGCCAGCCATTCAGATTGGCTATGTGACGGCGACAACCTTGCTTGGCCCGTCCGATTCGATGGCGATTGTCTTGCAGGACCCCGACACCTTTGCCCGGCTGGTAGGCGACAAACCGAATGCACCGGGTACCAATTTGACAGGTTATGCAGGTCAGCAAATCGAGTTTATTCGACAACAGCAGGCAAGTTCGGTGAGTTATGCCGGGCAGATCAAAACGGCGGCTGGAAAAGGAAAAAACCTGGCTACGTACCCGACCGGCAATGCACTGGCCGAGCAGTTAAAAATAATTGCCCGGCTGATTCACGGGGGGCTCCAGACGAAAGTGTATTATGTCACATTGGGTGGTTTCGACAACCATGCCGCTCAGGTAGTGGCCACCGATACGACAACGGGCACACACGCCAATCTGTTAAAAACACTATCCGACGCCATGCTGGCGTTCCAGACCGATCTGGCGCAATTGAAACTGGAAGATCGGGTGGTGGGTATGACATTCTCGGAATTTGGTCGACGGGCTATTTCGAACAGCAGTTACGGTACCGACCACGGCACATCGGCTCCTATGTTTGTATTTGGCACGGCCATTAAGTCGCCGATGGTGGGCAAGAATCCAAACCTTAGCGATCTGGACAATAACAACCTCAAAATGCAAACCGATTTCCGGCAGGTGTATGCGGCCATTCTGACCGACTGGTTTGGCACCGATGCCACAACCGAAACGGCTTCGTTGTTCAGGGATTTTCCGGTGGCTACAGTATTTCGTGCGCCCGCCGTTGTGACAGGGACCGAGCCACTTAGCGATGGAACGAAATTATACCCAAACCCCGCTTCGACACAAGTAGTATTGGAGTCTGACTGGCTAGCTCAGGGTGTCAAATCACTGCAAATGGTGAATATGCAGGGCCGCTTTATATCCGTCGATGCGGAACGGCCAACAGCCAAATCGCTTCAGGTAAATGTGAGCAACCTACCAATAGGTGACTATATTCTACGCGTTGAAACCACCCAGGGAACAATGACGAAGCGCGTGATGATAGTACGGTAGTTTACTCCTGACGTCGGATATAATCCCGCACTTCATCCATAAAGCGGTCGGCTTTAAACAGCACAATCAATAATTTGATGAGGGTTGCGGTCGTAAGGCCCCAAAACAGGAAGGCAAGGAAATTCCACAGATATAAAGTAAAATCGGGTTTAAGCATATTTGTATAGGTAAGTTTGGATACAGACGATTAATGGAAGAAACAGTAACGTATCTTGCATTGCTATAACGCTCATTCAGTCCCTCCTGCCATGCTTCGTCGACCCATTCCATTCCTGCTCGTTCTTTGTCTGCTATCGAAGACATTTGCTCAGACTCCTCCTTCGTTTATTTCCGATAGCCTGGATGCATACATCAAACGGGGAATGGCCGACTGGCAGATTCCGGGCCTGGCTATTGCCATTGTGAAAGATGGGAAAGTCGTGGTTTCGAAAGGGTATGGCGTGCGGGAGGTCGGCAAGTCGGAACCAGTCGATGAGAACACGCTCTTTTTCATCGCATCCAATACCAAACTGTTTACGGGAACGGCTATAGCGAAGCTGGAGGATGAAAAGAAGCTGTCGCTGAACGATAACGTGACGAAGTACCTGCCCGATTATAAACTATACGACCCCGCTGTCAATCAACTCGTTACGATTCGGGACATACTTAGCCATCGACTGGGTACCAAGACATTTCAGGGCGACTTTACGTTCTGGAATAGCAATCTCAGTCGTGCCGAAGTAGTCCGCCGAATGCGTCTGCTTAAACCCGAAGGGCAGTTCCGGCAGGACTACGGCTATTGCAACTCCGGTTTTGTAACGGCAGGCGAGGTTTTGGCGAAAGTTACGGGCCAGCCATGGGAGCAGTATGTCGAAAGTAACATCATGAAGCCGCTGGGTATGACCAATACCTATACACTTACCACCGGTGCCGAAAACCGGCCAAACATAGCCCGACCCTACACGACAAGCTTTGGCCCATTACGACGCTTACCGTACGACTATATCGACAACCTGGCTCCGGCGGGTAGTCTGGTTTCCTGCGTAAAAGATATCAGCAAGTGGCTTATGATGCAGTTGGATAGTGGTCGATTTGAAGGAAAACGCATCTTACCCTGGTCGGTAATTCAGAAAACCCGCGACGGCAACACCATCCTGACGACGCGCAAATCGGGCGTTTTTCCAACGCATGTGCGTACGTATGGTCTGGGTGTGCTCATGACCGACTATGCGAGTCGGCAGGTGTACTGGCATACCGGGGGCGCGTTTGGCTTTGTTACCAATACCTGTTTTGTTCCCGAAGAAAAACTGGCGATTACGATTTTAACCAATCAGGATAATCAGAACTTTTTCGAAGCCCTTCGCTACCAGATTCTGGATGCCTATCTGGGCGTACCCTATACAAACCGAAGTAATTTTTCCCTGCCCGGTGCCCGATCTGAAGCGAAAAAGCAGGCTGATGAATTGCAGGTAATGGCCAATCGGGTTGCGAAAAAGACCAAACCGGCGTTACCATTGTCGGCTTATACCGGGGTCTACCGCAACCCGATCTATGGCACCGTATCGATCAAAACCGAGGGCGATGGACTGAAAGTTTCCTTTGAACATCACCCCAACTTAACGGCCCGGCTCGATTACATGGACGATAATACCTTCCGGCTGATGTACTCGAATCAGGCATATGGAATTTTCCCGGCGAAATTTACGGTCAAGGGCAATACTGTTTCGGGTGTTGATATCAAAGCCAGCGATTTCGTAGAATTTGACTCGTATTTGTTTACGAAGTAGTGGATCGTAAAGCTTTTGTTGTTCACTTTTTCAGCTTCTTAAAATCGTCCAGCGTACCCCGGATGGTTGATGCAAATTTGCTGTGCTGAAGCATAGGGTCGTTTTTGCGATCGATTAGTTTGCAGCGGAAAGTAACTTCATAGGGCGTGTTTTTTTTGTCGAACAGCATTCTGGGCAGTACACTTAGGGTTTTGCCGGGTCGTGCTGTGACCGGGAAAATAACGGGAGTGGTGGCCTGCGGTTTGATCAGGATCGGTTCCGGCTGATCGCCTTCCGCGATTTGTTTGCCGTTGATCGTAACTGTGTAGTGGGCATCGGTAATGTTGAGCGGGAATCTGTTCTTATTGGTTATAGCTACTTTAGCGGCAACATCCGTCCGTTTTAGCCCCAGTGGCCCAAAGTCAATGTCCTCAATCTTAATCTTTGGTATGAAAAAAGTAGGGAACCGCCGTTCTATGGTTGTGGTAAATGTCTTTTCACCCAGGATCGGAATATCGAGTGCGAAGGATGAATTTACTTTATAGAGCGTACTGTCAATCCCCTTGCGTTCAAGCGTTTTCAAAACGTTCATTTCTGTTTTGAGCATTAGCTTCGCGGGTAGTTTGATCAGTGTACTATCGCCCGCATTAATCTGGATGGGCTTTTTGTAAGAGTCTTTTACCACGGGAGTATTGGCAATAAAAACCGTGTAGTCTAGCTGACTTGCTTTGAAGCCAACCGGCAGCGGGTTATCGATGAGCATATACATGTTCAGGTCGACGGCCTCATCGCTTATGTTGGTGATATCGAAACGAGTCAATTCTAACCGAGGTTTCAGTGTGTTGTCGTAAGGCCCTTTTTCGGAGGCTGCTTCATGCCTTAATCGGGTGTACCATATATAGCCTCCGGCCACTACGAGCAGTAAAATGACCAACGCAATTATCCATCCTTTTTTCATAACGTGTCGCCTTATCGAAAGTACGTCTATCAACCGTTATGCATCTGTAGTGTTTGTAGATTGTTACCTAAGTTAGTGAAAGAGCGAAAGAGCGAAACCTGCCGGAGAAACGCTCTTTCATTCGTTCGCGCTTTCGCTTAGCTACTTGTCGTAATTGCCCTATTATCTGTCGCTTTGCCCCTCCTGCCATGGAGACCATAGGCCGTATCTTTGTCTAGTAGTTCACCAGATAAACCAGTAAACAACATGCAGAAAATCACCACATTCCTGACGTTTAATGATCAGGCTGAGGAGGCAGCCCGGCTGTACACCTCGCTCTTCAACAATTCAACGATTACCAGCATCTCGCATTACGGTGAAGGTGCTCCTGCTCCGGCCGGTAGCGTGATGTCGGTTACATTCCAACTGGATGGACAGGAGTTTTCCGCTTTAAATGGCGGCTCGTATTTCAAGTTTGCCGAAGGCATTTCACTCTTTGTAAACTGCGAAACACAGGAGGAAGTCGATCTGTATTGGGAAAAGCTCTCCGAGGGTGGAGAGAAAGGCCCCTGTGGCTGGCTGAAAGACAAGTTTGGGGTATCGTGGCAAATTGTTCCGTCAAAATTAGGCCAGCTATTAGGTGACAAAGACCCGGAAAAATCGAAGCGGGTGATGCAGGCCATGCTAAAAATGAACAAGCTCGACATTGCTATGCTGGAACAGGCTTATCAAGGGGAATGAACTTGATCAAGTAAGCGTAAGTAAAGTAAACCGCAAAGCCACCATAGACGCGAGTTTATATACCTCGCGTCTATGGTGGCTTTGCGGTTTACGTACATTCAGATCATAAGGGACAACTAAACTTTTTGACTCCTACGCGGTCTTATTGAAAAGTTAATTACACCCAAAGCCATGCGTACGCTACTGTTTGGCATTCTCTTATTGGCTACTGCCTGTCGTCGTCCGTCTACGCAGTTTGCCGCCATGCTCACGCCCATCCGGCCACCTGCCGATTACAGCCGTTACCTTAAAAGTGGTGATGAATTGGTCGCGTTGGGCACTGATCCGGCCTGGTCGTTGACCATCAATCCGTCGAAAGGAACGCTCTTTTTAAAATCGGAGAAAGATAGTCTGACAACTTCTGTTCCCGAACGCCAGGCGGATTCAGATGGCGTGCTTCGGTACAATGCTCCCTTAGGGGCTGGTAGCCTTACTATCATTTTTCGGCCCGACAGTTGCGTGGATGCCAAAACTGGTCAGTTGTATGACTACCGGGTTCAGGTTGATAATCATGGGAAACATTACATAGGATGTGGGGTATCACTCCAAAAGCTGGCTTTACTACAGGATATTTGGGTTCTTACAGAGTTTCAGGGACAATCGATCAAGGCCGATGCATCGCGACGGGAAGTTCCACGGCTGGAAATCTCGCTGACCGAAGGTCGAGTAACGGGTACAACCGGTTGCAATCGACTGAGCGGGACTATCAAGGCAGATACTCGCCAGATTATCTTTGGACCACTAGTAACTACTAAAATGGCCTGTATGGGAGCTGCCGGAGATCTGGAAGGCCCATTTCTGACTGCACTGAATGCCCCCTTCAGCTACCAGATTGGATCGGGAAAACTGACCTTGTTGCAAAATGGCAAGCCCACAATGGTTTTTAAGAAAGTAGATTAGTGTCAAACTGACCTTTATTATCAGCGAATGCCTGCTCCATTAGCATTCGCTTTTTTATTATTTTTGTTTTTACTGGTTAAAAGACAATCTAATCCTCTAAAAGTTACCCTTTGGGCAACGAATCGTAGTTTCCAATCAGCCTGCTTAAAACATTAAAACCTATGAAAAACTTACGGTTTCCCTCCCGCGCACTTATACTGGCGGGCGTGCTGACAACCGCCATTGCCCAGTTGCCTACGGCTACCTGGGCACAAACGACTGCTCGACGGGCGGTGGCTGCTAAACCGGCTACAGCATCGGCTGAGGCTCCCATTGCCCTAAACCGGGTACTGGTGTTTTCGAAGACGAAAGGGTTCCGTCACTCGTCGATTCCTGCGGGCAAAACGGCGATTATGAAACTTGGTCAGGAAAATGGCTTTGCGGTTGATACTACCGAAGATGCCTCCAAGTTTACCGAAGCCAACCTGAAAAAATACGGTGCCGTGATCTGGCTCAGCACAACGGGTAACGTACTCGACGATGCCCAACAGGCTGCTTTTGAACGCTATATTCAGGCGGGTGGTGGTTTTGTGGGCATCCACGCTGCCGCCGACACCGAGTACGACTGGCCCTGGTACAATCAACTGGTGGGCGCTTACTTCCTGAGCCACCCCAAGCAGCAAAATGCTGAAATCGAGATTGTTGACAAAAGTCACCCGGCTACCAAAATGCTGCCCGACCGCTGGAAACGCTGGGACGAATGGTACAACTACAAAAGCATTCAGGGCGATCTGAAAGTATTGGGAAAGCTGGACGAAAAAACCTACGAGGGCGGTAAAAACGGCGATAATCACCCGTTCATCTGGCATCACGATTTCCAGGGCGGTAAAGCGTTCTATACGGGTGGCGGCCACACCGACGAATCGTACGTCGACCCAATGTTTCTTCAGCACATTCTGGGCGGTATCAAGTCGGTGATGGCGTCGAGCCTGAAATTCGGCCAGGCCAAAACGATGCCTTTCCCGGAAGAAAACCGATTTGAACAGCAAGTGCTGGTTCAGGGAATGGACGAGCCAACAGAACTAGCCGTACTCGACAACGGGAAGGTATTGTATACCCAGCGTAAAGGCGAACTGACGGTCTACGATCCGCAAAAAAAAAAGACTAAAGTAGTTGCCAACTTCCCGGTTTTCAACAAGTTTGAGTACGGCCTGATGGGGCTGAACATCGACCCGAACTTCAAGCAGAACAAGTGGATTTACGTGTACTACTCCCCCTTGACTGGCGCGACAGTAGCTGATACCGCTCAGCATCTGTCGCGTTTTGTGTATGACGATGTCCGGGATACCGTTCTGCTGAATACCGAAAAAGTGCTGCTTACCATTCCGGTAAAGCGCGACGGCTGCTGTCATACGGGCGGTTCGATTGCCTGGGATCGCAAAGGGAATCTATACCTGTCGACGGGCGATGATACCAACCCATTTAACTCAGAGGGCTATGCACCGATTGACGAACGGCCCGGTCGGAAAGGATGGGACGCCCGGTTGACCTCCAGCAACACGAATGATTTACGTGGCAAAATTATCCGTATTCACCCCGAAGCCGACGGAACCTATACCATTCCCGAAGGCAACCTGTTTCCGAAAGGCAATCCAAAAGCCCGACCCGAAATTTACGTGATGGGGAATCGGAACCCGTACCGGATTTCGGTCGATCAGCGGACGGGCTACCTGTACTGGGGCGAAGTTGGTCCTGACGCCGGTAACAACAGTGAAAAATACGGTCCTCGTGGTCACGACGAAATGAACCAGGCGCGTCAGGCCGGATATTTTGGCTGGCCGCTGTTTGTGGCCGATAACCGCCCGTACCACTCCCGCAGTTTCGCCGATAGTACAACCGGTCCCCTGTTTGATCCGCAACACCCCATCAACGACTCGCCGAATAATACAGGCTTACGAGAGTTGCCACCTGCCCAGAAAGCCTATATCTATTACCCTTATGCCGATTCGCCGGAGTTTGGTGAAATAGTCGGTAAAGGTGGCCGGAACGCGATGGGTGGACCAGTCTACTACTACGACGATTATCCAGAAACAGCCGTGAAATTCCCGCGCCACTACGACGGTAAATTCTTTGCCTACGACTGGATTCGTGATTGGATTCATCCCGTGACCATGAAGCCAAACGGCGATTTCGTGAAGATGGAAACCTTTATGCCGAGCACGAAATTTTCGCACATCATCGATATGCAATTCGCCAACGATGGTTCGCTCTATACGATTGAATATGGTCAGAAATGGTTTGGCGCGAATGCCGATGCGCGGTTGGCGCGGATTACGTACAACGCGGGCAATCGGAAGCCAATCGCTGTAGCCAGTGCCAATAAGCAAGTAGGCGCAGCTCCGCTGACGGTGAAGTTCGATGCGGCTAAGTCGATGGATTACGATGGCGATGCACTCAAGTATGAATGGTCATTTGGCAAAAATATGCCGAAACAGACTGCCGCTTCGCCAACCGTAACGTTTAGCAAGCCGGGCGTTTATCCTGCTACGCTGAAAGTGACCGATGCCGCCGGTAATGTGTCGACCCAGACGATGGACATTAAAGTAGGAAACGACGAGCCTAAAGTTGAGGTAGCATTGGCTAGTAACAAAACCTTCTATTTCCCCAACAAGCCGGTGAAATACGCGGTGAAGGTCATGGACAAAGAAGATGGCTCTTTACAGAAAGGCATCAGTCCCGACGATGTGACCATGACGATTGACTATCTCGAAGGGTTCGACAAAACGATGCTGGCACAGGGCCACCAGGCTAATACGGGTTCCTCAACAGGCAAACGATTGATTGAGTTGAGCGATTGCAAAGCCTGCCATACTATCGATCAGAAGTCGATTGGACCCGCTTACATCGATGTAGCGAAAAAATACAAAGGCACGGGTTCTGAGAGCAAACTGATCCGTAAGGTAATCACTGGTGGCGGTGGCGTATGGGGCGAACAGGCCATGAGCGCTCACCCACAACTGAAAGAAAGCGAAGTAGCCGATATGATTGGGTACATCCTCTCGCTGGCTGATGAAAAAGCCGCCAACCGCAAACCAATTGCCGGTGACTACGTGCCCGTAGCGCAGAAAAAGGATGGCTCGTATATTCTGACCGCCACGTATACCGACCGGGGCAATGGCGTGATTGGTCCGTTGACCGGGTCGACCTCTGTGGCGCTTCGTTCGCCATCGGTGAAAGCCGTAACGGCCGATGCTAAACGGGACATTTTCCAGTTCGACATGCCGAAGGTTGGTCCAGCCGCTATTGGTACCAAATCGGGAAGCTACATTGCCTTTAACGACATCGACCTGACGGGTATTGAGGGAATTTCGCCAACGGTATTTGCGTCGACTACCCAGACTGTTGGTGGCAAGCTCGAAGCGCGGATCAATTCTCCAACGGGGCCACTGCTGGGCGAGGTAGACGTGAAACCCGGAACAGCCGGCCCTGTTAACCTTCCATTCCGTCAGCCGGTGCAGGGCATGCATAAACTCTATCTGGTGTTTGTAAATCCAGAAGCGGGTCAGAAGGCCCTGTTTGCCCTCGACAAAGTACAGTTCGATACACAGGGTATGTAAGAAGGCTGTTCATTTTCGGTTTAAACCAGAAGCCCCAATCAACGTTGATCGGGGCTTCTGCATTCAGGAGAGTTTGATCATCACTGACCGCTTACGCAAAAAACCACGGATATATGTTGATCTTTTCTTAATTATGGCTTAATCAGGTGGTTGTAGATCTGATTTAACTCAACGAAACAAGGACAGGAATGAATGTGGCGAAGCTCCTCCTTTCGTTCATAGCCGTACTGATGGCTTGCAAAGTCTGGGCACAAAGCCCTGTAAACGCTACCGGCAATCTGGTATCGGGTGGTCGAACACGAACCTTTACCTATTACTTACCCACAACATTTCCTAAAGATAATCTGCCGCTTATAATTGCCTTTCATGGCGATGGCGGAACGGGCGCCGGGTTTCAGACCTATGCAGGATTGGACGCGGTGGCCAATTCCCAGAATTTTATTGTCGTTTATCCCGATGCGGTGACGGTAGGAGGCAGCATTCAATTTAATAAATATGCCGACACGGCACCCGGCTTCGGATCAGCGGGCGATGCTGGTGGTCCCAGTCCGGCCGATCCAAATGCGCCAGATGATGTCCTGTTTACGTCTGATCTGATTGATTATTTTGCCCAGACGTACCGAATCAACAGGAATCGGGTTTACGTAACAGGGCATTCGGGTGGAGGGTATATGTGCTATTTCCTCAGTATGGCATTAGCTAATAAAATTGCTGCTTTTGCGCCCGTAGCAGCCAGCTTATGGGTGAATAACAGTTATTCGAATGCATACTTCTCGGCAGGTACCTACAAACCCGTTCCTGTTCTGCACATCCATAGCGCGGGCGACCCGACCGTAACGTCCCCCATTGTGCCTTATCCGAAAACACCGGCTTATGCCTGGCCGCTGTCGAATTATGCGGGCATGAACTGTAACAACTGGGGTTCATACACAACGACGGCTTTTAACCCCAATGTCGATTCACTGACGTTTTGTAGCTCGGGTAAAAAAGTAGTTTTGCTCATGACCAAAGACGCTACGCATGGCTGGAGCACTCAATTCAACGTAGCACAGACAATCTGGAACTTCACTAAAAGTTATCAGCTGGGTAGCTTTCCGGAAGTCGATAATCACATTAAAGTTGATCAGTTTGGGTATTTGCCACTGGCGAAAAAAATTGCCGTGATCAGTAACCCACAAACAGGCTATAATGCGAGTGAGCCGTTTACGCCATCGGGTACCTACCAGCTTCGGAATGCAGCCAATGATGCCGTTGTATTCACGGGATCGCCCACCTCATGGAGTGCAGGCGCTACGCATACGCAATCGGGCGATAAAGTCTGGTGGTTCGATTTCTCGACTGTACAAACGCCCGGAACCTACTATGTGTATGACGTGGGGCAAAACAAACGATCCTACTCATTCGACATCGGCAATGCTGTCTATCAAACTGTCTTGAAGCAAGCCACGCGGGTCTTTTTCTATCAACGCAGTGGCTTTGCTAAACAAACGCCCTACGCTCAAAGCCCGTGGACGGATGGGGTGGCTTTTCTGGGTGCACAACAGGATACCGATTGTCGGCTGGTAAGCAACACATCGGCGGCTACGTCGAAAGATTTGCGCGGTGGCTGGTTTGATGCCGGTGATTACAACAAATATGTTCCGTTTACGTACGGCCCACTGGTCGACATGCTGTTGGCTTATCAGGAGAATCCACCCGTCTGGACGGATGATTTTAACATCCCTGAATCGGATAATGGCGTACCAGACTTGCTCGATGAGGTGAAATGGGAACTCGATTGGCTCCTGCGTATGCAGCAGACGGATGGATCACTGCTGCATAAAGTATCGGTTACTGATTTTAGTGCGACCTCGCCACCCAGTGCTGATACGCACATCCGTCGGTATGGAGCCGCTAGTACGGATGCTACGGCTACCGGAGCGGCTGTTTTCGCCCTGGCAGCTATCCAGTTCAAATCGCTGAGCAATCCGACTATGCAGGCTTATGGTAGTACCCTTCAGACAGCGGCTATCAATGCCTTTAACTGGGCCAATAGCAATCCGTCGGTTCTGTTCAGCAATGCCGGTTTTCAGAGTGCCGCGGCTGCCTATACCGATAACGACCGACTGGCTCGGCGGGTAGCGGCTGCGGCTTTTCTGTACGTACTCACCGGCGATACTATTTACAAAACATTTTTCGATGCCAATTACAATCAGGTGCATTTGATGCAGTGGAGTTTTGCCTATCCGTTTGAGGCTACCTATCAGGATGCTTTGCTCTATTATACGCGTGCTGCCGGGGCAACAACCAGTGTCAAAAATGCTATTTTATCAACCTATACCGGGAGTTTGAAAACAGGCAATTCTGATAATTTACCTGCCTTTCTGAATCAGTCAGATGCGTATCGGGCCTTCCTGAAAAATGAAAATTATACCTGGGGAAGCAACGAAACCAAGTCGCATCAGGGGAATATGTTCTTTACGATGAACATCTATAACCAGGATGCCACCAACAAGGCCAACTACCGGGATGCGGGCATGGGATTTATTCATTATCTGCATGGCGTCAACCCGACGGCTTACAGTTATTTGACCAATATGGGGCCCTATGGAGGGGAGTTTTCGGCGCCCACCATGTACCATTCCTGGTTTGGCGATGGAACAGTTTTCGATTTAAATCCACCGCCGGGCTATCTGATGGGTGGCGCCAATCCAACCTACGCGCCCGATGCGGCCTATTCGGGACCGGTAATCAGTCCTCCACAGAACCAGCCCGTTCAGAAGTCATATAAAGCCTGGAACACAAGCTATCCCGAAAATTCCTGGCAGCTTAACGAACCAGCCATTTACTCGCAGGGCGCTTACATCCGGCTTCTGTCGCAGGCAAGCTGTTATACCGATGTAGTGGCGAGTATAAAATCGGGCAATTGGAACGACCCGACCACCTGGGCTTGTGGACGCATCCCAACCCTTACTGACCGAGCACAGATTCAGGCGGGTCATGTTGTGACAGTCGATGCTACGGTGCAGGCCAAAACACTTGACTTGAAGGGAAAAGTCAACTTTATAAATAGCGGTAAACTCAACCTAGGGAATTGATCTGATTCTAATCGACTACCGTAATAATATGGAAAAATTCGGAATCAGATTCCGAATTTTTCCATATTATTACGGTATGGTAAATCGCATAGCAGAGGCCAAACTTCAAAAGCTGGCCAATACATTTAAGGTCGTTGCACTTACAGGTCCTCGACAATCTGGTAAAACAACACTTGCCAAAAAGCTTTTTCAGAATAAGCCCTATATATCCTTAGAAAACCCCGATGCACGACAGTTTGCTTTACAGGACCCTCGGGGGTTTTTAAATTCTTATCCGCAAGGTGCTATTCTGGACGAAGTGCAGCGAACACCGGATTTGTTCTCGTATTTACAGGAAGTTATAGACGGCTCGGCGCAGAAGGGCATGTTCATTTTAACAGGGTCGAATAATTTTTTACTTCAACAGTCAATTTCTCAGACACTAGCCGGCCGAGTTGCCCACTTGTTCCTACTTCCATTTTCGGTCGAAGAACTTACCGAAGCTAAATGGCTGCCTGAATCAGATAATACACTCATGTTAACCGGATTTTACCCGCCTGTTTACGATCAATATATCCCTAGCTCCGACTGGAGCCTAAATTATATTAGAACGTACATCGAAAAAGATGTACGCCAAATCAAAAACATAACTGATCTCCTTGTATTTGAGCGGTTTATGGCTCTACTGGCAGGCCGTAATGGCCAAGAGCTTAATATGAGCGCATTAGCTATTGAAACAGGGGTAGATATGAAAACCATTCAAGCCTGGATTGGCGTTTTGGAGAGTAGTTTTATTATTTACCTATTACGACCGCATTACAAAAACTTCAACAAAACAATTGTGAAGCGACCTAAACTGTATTTCTACGATACAGCAGTTGTGTGTTCACTCTTACGAATTACCCGTGAGGAACATCTACTAACTCATCCTTTACGAGGAGCAATTTTTGAAGGAATGGTAATTTCTGAATTAGTCAAACAACGAACCAATGCAGGCCTACCTGTAAATCTATACTATTGGCGGGACAAAGCCGGACACGAAATCGATGTGATTATTGATGAAACCGAAAAGCTGATTCCTGTTGAGATTAAGTCAGGGCAGACTGTTTTGGCAGAGTTTTTCAGAAATTTAACGTATTGGACCTCATTAAGTAGTGAGCGTGAATCATTTATTTTGTATGCGGGTAATCAATTACAGAAACGAAGTAATGGCGTTACTGTTACAAACTGGCGGAATTACATTATCGGAGAGCTTTAGCAATCTTTTATTGGGCTAAGGCCGTCATTAAATAGCCATTAAGACCTGGCATTATCCAATATAATCGCCGTATTTTATAACTACGTAGTCCCTATTCCACCACATTTTCATGCAACGACGTGCGATCTACTGCATTATTATACTAAACTTACTTCATTTATTGGTAAATGGCCAATCCTTTACCTCATCGAATCTGCCCATCGTTATCATTACTACAGGTGGCAAAACCATCGTCGATGATCCAAAAATAGTCGCTGATTTAGCCATAATCGATAACGGCACGGGTAAGCGCAATACCCTTACCGATACGCCCACGTTTACCAGCAAAATTGGTATTGAACTACGGGGCTCAACGTCCCAGAATTTTCCAAAAAAACCGTACGGATTTGAATTGCGGGATGCGTCGGGGCAAAGCTCCGTCAATGCGCCGATCCTGGGTATGCCTTCCGAATCGGATTGGGTACTCAACGCCATGTATAACGATAAATCGCTGATTCGGGAGCCGCTCACTTACGATCTTAACCGGCAACTGAGCACCTATTACACTCCTCGCTATCGGTTTTGCGAAGTGGTGCTGGATGGGAATTACAATGGCGTGTATATGCTGATGGAAAAGATTAAACGGAATAAAAACCGG
Source organism: Spirosoma gilvum (assembly GCF_054776815.1). NCBI lineage: Bacteria > Pseudomonadati > Bacteroidota > Cytophagia > Cytophagales > Cytophagaceae > Spirosoma > Spirosoma gilvum. Next base: position 107,659 of record NZ_BAAHBH010000018.1, read on the forward strand.
GTAAATATCAGCAGCATTAAAACGACCGATAACACAGGCGATGCCGTAACAGGCGGCTATATTTTCAAAATTGATAAATACACCGGCTCCGACTCTCGTGACTGGAATTCACCTTATAAAACCAATAACATCGCTATTCCGATTCAAATTGACAAACCCAAGATCGATGAAATAACTGAGCCACAATACCAGTATGCCAAACAGTTTGTTACCGATTTTGAGAATACACTAGCCGGGGCTAAATACCAGGATTCAGCAGTTGGCTATCGAAAATACATTCACGACGATTCGTTTGTCGATTATATGATTATGACCGAAGTGGCTCATAATCTGGATGGCTTCCGGCTGAGTGTTTTTTTTTATAAAGATCGGGACTCCAAAGACGGACGGATGGTGATGGGACCGATCTGGGACTATAATCTCGCATACGGGAACGCTAACTACTGCAATGGAAACTCGTATCAGGGCTGGTCGTATGCCTATGATAAAGTTTGCGAAAACGACCCCTATCAGGCTCCCTTCTGGTGGTACCGACTGGTCAGTGACCCTCGCTTTTCAACGGCAGTACGAACCAAATATCAGAACCTTCGGAAGGAACTTCTCAAAACCGAACGAGTGCAGGCTTATATCGACTCGGTTGCTAACGGGCTGGCCGAATCACAGGGCCGCAACTTCCAGCGCTGGCCTATACTGGGCGTGTACGTATGGCCCAACAGTTTTGTCGGGAAAACCTATCAGGAAGAAATCAACTTTCTGAAAACCTGGGTTAAAAACCGTTTGGAATGGATGGATAATGCTATCCTGACGCTGGGTATGCAACCATTAGCCGTGGAGCCAATACCTGAATTTAGCGTAACAATTCAGCCTAATCCATCGGCAGGCGATGTAACTGTCCGATATCGATTGCAACAACGGGCTAATGTTCTGTTGACCATAACGGATGCTAACGGCCGAATGATACGGCAGTTTATCCGACCAGACCAATCCATAGGTGAGCACCAGGAAACATTACCGACTCAATTGCTACCTTCAGCACCGGGTGAGTATATTTTACAATTAACCACTGATGGTCATATGGTTAGCCAAAAGATGCTGCGCTTTTAATAGCGTTGATCACATTCTGGTCAATAAATTCTGATAACTTTCGGTTGCTCCTATAGTTGTAGTAAGCAGAATCAAATGCTCAACAAAGCTATGGAAATGCAGCAACGATTGGATGGGAAGAAGGTAGCGATTCTGCTGACCGATGGATTTGAACAGGTGGAAATGACAGAACCCCGTAAAGCCTTACAGGATGCCGGTGCCATCACGCACCTGATTGCTCCCAAGGGCGGAGACGTAAAAGGCTGGGATGAAACAGAATGGGGTGATACCTTTCCGGTTGATTTGCCACTAGCCGCAGCCGACCCGGCTCAGTACGATGCGCTGATGTTGCCAGGTGGTGTTATGAATCCCGATCATTTGCGGATGGAGCCGAAGGCCGTTCAGTTTGTCCGTCACTTTTTTGAGAATCAAAAGCCGGTTGCGGCTATCTGCCATGCGCCGATCATGCTTATTGAAGCAGGTGTTGTAAACGGCCGGAAACTCACGTCGTATCCGTCGATTCAAACCGATCTGAAAAATGCTGGGGCCAACTGGGTCGATCAGGAAGTAGTGACCGACCAAGGCCTGGTAACCAGCAGAAAGCCTGATGATATACCGGCTTTCAATCGGAAAATGATTGAAGAGATTCGGGAAGGGAAACATACCCGACAGCATGCCTAATTTGGTAAAAAGGCTGGTTCGATTGGGCCAGCCTTTTTATTTTGGAGCCAGGAAAGTGATCGACAATGGCCGAATACTGGTACTGTCTCCTTTACTAATCTGGCCAAATAGTCTGGCAACGACAATACACAATAGCTACTAGCCTCTAAAACTCGATACCTTCTTCGGTTAATAGAGCCGCCAGATTCAGTACAACATCGTCCAGGACAGGCACACTAGCATCCCAGTTTTGCGTGAGCCATGGCGACGTTCGGGTCGCTACGAAAATCTTTTGGGGATAGGTTGTAATCCAGATCACTGTCTCGACGCCAAAATCCAGCAGTCGTTCGGTTTTCTCATACACATAGCCAGACTCCTTTCCTTCAAACTCTTCCGGTTCGATACGGACATCGATTTCAATCGCCACTTTGGGCGGTACATTAAAATATTTGTCGGTCAAGACCAACCCCTTTGCTTTATCGAAAATAGCTATATCGTTAGAGAGGTTACTACCTTTATCGAGATGAATACCGGATTCGTTTGTCGCTAGCAAATACCGCTTTCGATCAATGTGCATGAATAAGAATCCATGTATTAGTGAAACAAGCATAGCTTGTAATGAACTACTTCCCATAATTTCGGCGGGTTTTTTCTTACCGGACAATACTTCCCGGTAACCCCGACGATAAAGCGGGCGCCCATTGAGCGTTTCATAAATCAGGTAAGCTGGCACACCTGACTTTCTCCGCTTTTTAGGAATGGCAGTAACGGCTACGGTCATGACTTTTGTTGATTTGTCCGAATAACAATACTACACATTTTATCTGTTAGAACGATACAATCATAGAACTGTTCCTTACTACAGTGCGCCCCCGATGGGGTCGAAGGTTTATAGCGTTGGTAATTTTCTATAAACTTTCGACCCCATCGGGGGCGCACCTATAACCTGTACATCAATAAACGATATACAGGCTATGGTAGTTACTTTGGTTGTATCAGAACAGTTTTACAATCCGCGAAAGCCCCGCTGAAATAAGTAGTACGCCAGCGACCAATCCCAATCCGTAGTACAAGCCAAACGAATCTGCTACGAAGCCTATCACGGGTGGGCCAGCCAGAAAACCAATGAAACTGAACGTAGCAAACGTGGCCAAACCGGCGGCTGGTGGAATACCTGGCACGCGCATGGAAGCGCTGTAGAGAATCGGAGCACCTAACGAACAACCAACGCCCAATAGGGCAAAACCGGCTAATGCCGTTGTCGGATAAGGTAGCGCAATGGCAATCACCAAACCAAGTGCCCCCAATAGGCCACCGATCTGTAACCAGCGTTTGGCACCAATTCGAGGAATAATTCCATCGCCCAGAAACCGAAAGCTGGTCATCGTGAGCGAAAAGGCACCGAAACCTAAAGCCGCAATCTGGCTACTGGCCCCTAATGTTTCGTGCAGGTACACAGCACTCCAGTCTAGGGCTACACCCTCGCCCATTGCTACCGCCAGACCAATAAAGATCATCAATAACAAATCCAGATTAGGAATCACAAACGATGCGCCCGCCTTCTCACCCGATTCATTCCGACTACTCGATGGAATTGTATGCAGCACCGGCTGAAACAGAAACGTAGCGATCAAGATAAGCCCGGCCATAATGGCCATATGCACTGACGGCGATACATGTAGAGCTATTACCGTACCGGCAATGCCCGAACCCAACAACCCACCCAGGCTCCACATGCCATGACACGACGACATAATGGAAATTCCCTTCGAGCGCTCCACATTTGTAGCCGACGTATTCATAGCCACATTAAGCAGCGCACTAGTCAGCCCCAGAAAGAATAAGCCTAGCGCCAGGATTCCCATAGTTGGAGCATTGATGGGAATACAGACGGCCAGTGTTAAGCCCACTGCCGACCAGAAACAGGCTTTGGCTTCCCCTAATCGGGAAATAATGAGCCCAGTTAGGGGATTCATGATGATGAGCCCGATCGGCATGGCAAAGAGCGTCAGGCCGAGTTCGGCATCGGACAGGTGTAGTTTTTCTTTGACGTGTGGAATATGCGCTACCCAGCTTCCAAACAGCAGGCTATCCGAGGCAAAGACCAAACCCACAATCAGTGCCTGCCGGTTGAGGAAAAACGTCTGCAGGTTCTGAACGAAAAGATTACGTTGAAGTCGATTGACTGTAACAGTTGTATTCATAATGCAAAAATAGCCGGGGTGTACCGGCTATTTTAACGATCCATTGTCCGTTTCTAATGCTGTATTATCATTTTATCAGCACTACTTAGTCAATCATTGTCAACGACGTATTATTTTTAAGGTGTCCAGCCATTGCTTTGCGTAGTTTTTCGACCTTTGGCAGTGAAACGGCACGGATATAAGGCTGGTCGGGATGCAGGGCAAAGTAGTTCTGATGGTAGGTCTCGGCAGGGTAGAAAACCGAAAACGGCACAACCTCTGTTACCACCGGATTTGGGTAGTGTTTCGATTCGTTGGTTCGTTTGATGGCTGCCAGAATTTCGGCTTTCTCTTCGGGTGTCCGGTAGAAAGCGATTGACCGATAATCACGTCCTACATCGGGGCCTTGTCGATTGAGCGTCGTAGGATCATGACCAGCAAAAAAGGCATCGAGCAGTTGAGAATAACTAATGACTTTGGGATCATAATACACCTGTACCGTTTCGGCATGGCCGGTTTGATCCGTACAAACCTGTTCGTAGGTTGGATTTTTGACGGAGCCACCCGCATAGCCCGACATTACCTCCCGAACGCCTTTAAGCTGGTTCATACCTTCTTCCATGGCCCAGAAGCAGCCACCGGCGAAATTAGCAACCGCTTCGCCCGGCTTCAGAGCAGGTAGTTTGGCAGGGGTATAATCTTTCGACTGACCCAGCGCACAGCCTGCCAGTAGCAGACTCAGTGCATAGACAACTATTGATTTCATAGGGTTTTCTGATAGCAGTATGTTGATATATAAACGTTTAAAATCGATCTCCGGTTTCATGGGCATGGGGCAAAGGGGGAAGGGCGTAGGGTTTTCTACATTTATCCCATGCCCTTACCCCTTTACCCAACGCCTATGAAACTCCAGTTTGAAAAAATCGAACCCGAAGCGGGTAGTTCGTTCCGGGTTATCCACAGCACCGAGCCCGAAACCTGCCGGGTGTACTGGCATTACCACCCCGAATACGAAATCGTATATCTTCCATTTGGCAGTGGTCAGCGCCGAGTGGGTACAAATGTTTCAGGCTACGAAGCGGGCGAATTAATCTTTATAGGTCCCGATTTACCGCATCTGAATTTCAGTTACGGCAAAGAAGGGCTATACGAAGAAATCGTGGTGCAGTTGCGGGAAGATTTCATGGGCGAATCTTTTTTGGAAAGGCCAGAGCTGACATCCGTAAAACGCTTATTCGAACGCGCCCATCTGGGGCTGACATTTGGTACCCAGGCTAAGGAACAGATTGGCCCCTGGCTGAAAGCACTGCCTGGCCTGCCCTCGTTTGATCGGTTTCTGATGTTGCTAAAAATTTTGCAATACCTGGCCGAAACTACGGACGTAGAACCCTTACACGCCAATGGCGTTCGATTCGATCTGAACCCGAAAGAGCAGGAACGCATCAACCGAATCTGCCAATACGTAGAACAAAATTATACTGAACCAATTGACATACAGGCCGTAGCCGACCTCGCTAACCTGACCATCCCCGCGTTTAGCCGCTATTTCAAGCGAATGACCCACCTAACTTTCACCGATTTTGTAAACGAGTATCGGGTGAATCAAGCCCGGCGACTACTGCACTCCGCCCGTTCCATTGCCGATGTCGGTTTTACCGTGGGTTTCAATAATCTCTCCCACTTCAACAAAACTTTCCGGTCCGTTACCGGACAAACGCCAAGTGCCTACCGGAAGGCTTTCGTAGGATAAAAAAAACTCCCCGGCTGGTCTTAGCCGGGGAGTTCGTACTCTGCTAACTCATTTAAAAACCTATGCAAATTCGGTCTGGCTATCTGGCAGTTAGCACGCCGATAGTCAGTTACTTATGTTAAACACCTGGGTAGCCTGGATTTTGTGGCCGCAGGTTCGGGTTGTTTAGCATTTCCTGCTTAGGCAGAGGGAGCAACAGATGTTTCTCCTGCAATGGCTGATTCGAACTCAGGTTAATGTGTCCAACGAAGTTGTCGAAACCATTAGTTTTCTCGTTGTAAACTTTCCGCAGCCGAACCATATCGAACCAGGTGATTTGTTCGTAGGCCAGTTCGTGCCACCGCTCCCGCCAAACGGCTTCCCGGAAGGTAGCCTGCGTGTACTCACCCAGAGCGGGTGTGGTCAGTTGAGCCCGGTCCCGAATCCGTTTGAAGGCATCATAAGCAGCCTGAGTAGGCCCACCTACTTCGTTTTGTGCTTCGGCATACAGCAATAGCGTCTCAGCATAGCGAATCTGCGGTACGTTCAGGTTATTCTGACGAGTCCCTGCAACCCCGGAAGTACCGTTGGCTGTCCGGTTGAAGTGCTTAAATACATAAGGAGCACCCAGGCTGAACGGCGTACCGTTGCCGTTGGTATAGTAGGTCGTGTAGAAATAGCCCTCCTGATCCTTAGCCCGCAGATCACCTTTTTCGTACGAATTGTAGAACGAAGCCGTTGGCACCGAACTACCCGTACCACCAGGACCATTATAGGTTACCGGCTTAAAGTTCGGGTAGAAGTTATCCATCGGGTTACCTGCCACTACCGTATTATACTGAATCATAAAGAGATGCTCAAGCTGATTTTTCTTGGATTCTGTGTGCACATCGTTATAATTCGTAAACAGGTTGATTGTAGCAGGGTTTGCATTGGCATAGGTGATCACCTCAAAGGCTTTATCAGCAGCCAGTTTGTAGTAGGCTGCTCCTTTGTTAAGTGGGAAACCGGCCATCGTCAGATATACCTTCGACAATTGCGTTTTTACAGCCGCCTGATTAACCCGTCCGTTCGTTACATCCATCCAGGGTAATCCGGCAGCTTCAGCGGCAATTAAATCTTCGACAATCAGCTTATACACATCCTCTACTTTAGACCGTGTTGGGAGGAAATCGGCCGAAGCAGCTGTTTGCGGCTTGGTGATCAGCGGAATATCACCCCATAACTGAACAGTCGTAAAGTAGGCCGAAGCCCGAAGGAACCGCGCTTCACCGAGGATTCTGGCCTTCTGTGCGGCATCCATTGGCGTAATACCTGGTACCTTATCGAGAACCTGGTTCGCCTGAGCAATTACCTTATACAGACCGTTCCAGTAGTTAACGACGTGTGCCGTGTTGCCATCGTGTACGAGCCCGTATAGGTTGTTCAGATCGGAGTTTTGAGCCGTTTCTGTGGTCGACGTACCCGTGAGAGCTTCCACTAACTGCCAGTTGCTGGAGAAGATACCAGCCCCACCACCCATAAACCGGAGGTTATCGTATACAGAAGCGATAGCCGCTTCGGCATGGTCAGGGATCGTATAAAAACTATCGGGAGTTAGGTTCGACGGGGCCTGTTCTTTCAGGAAGTCCGTACAGCCGACAGGTCCGATAATCATCATACCGCCCAACAAAACTTTACTTATATTTTTTACGAGTGTATGTCTCATAACTTAATGAGGTATCAATCAATGAATTTGAAAAGAGTTTATTCTTGGCATTCACTTCGTCGGTCCGCCGGTGCAGTTATTTCTAGTCATTGATCATCATCGGTTCTTACCCAAATGACGATCAATGACTAAAAATGACCCCCTGATTTACAGCCCAATCTGAAGCCCTACCAGATAAGTGGTTGGCTTTGGATAGTTATGCCAGATTTCACCCTGTGAGAAAGCGCTGCTGGTAGAACCCTGGTTGGTCGGCGTTACTTCCGGATCTCCAATGATTGGATCTTCTACCAACAGGAAGAAGTTTTGTGCCGATGCATACAGACGGAGCCGATTGACTTTCAGCTTATTCGTAATCAAAGATGGGAACGTATAACCAACCATTAAGTTTTTACCCCGTAGGAACGAGCCATTCTTGATCCAGTGGCTATCAACGTTCGTTACATAACCAGCACGTGTATCCCGAACTTGAGCAATCATGGAATTCTGATTTTGTGGGGTCCAGGCGGTCAGTACCGATTTATAGCTGTTAGCCAATGCCTGACGATCTTCGCTTGGGTGCAGGTTCATGAGCATCACATCGTTACCATACATAAACTGTAGTTCAAGCGTAGCGTCGAAATTGCCAAGCCGGAAATTGTTGGTCATAGCACCCCAGCCTTTCGGGCTACCATTACCAATAATGCTACGGTCGGCATCGGTAATTGCCTTATCGCCGTTTACATCCAGATATTTCAGGTCACCTGGCAGAATGGTCAAGCCATTCCGATAGCTGGTGTATTTGGCAGCTTCGTCACGTTCTGCTTCACTCCACGTACCCAGACGTGTCAGCCCCCAGAATGCTCCAACCGGCTCACCCACACGAATAATGTTGGTCTGGTTGATAAAGTTAGGTCCACCTACCCCGAAGATATCAGATGGTGTAGCCAGCGACAGCACTTTATTCCGGTTCAGCGAAATGTTGAATGTCGTGTTCCAGGTAAAGTTACCCTTGTTGACATTCACCGTGTTCAGGCTAAACTCAAACCCTTTGTTTTCCATCGAACCTACGTTACGCCGGATGGTCGCATAACCGCTCGTTTGTGGTACAGGTGCATCAAGCAGCATGTCGGTTGTCAGGCGGTAGTAGTAATCCATTTCCACATTAATCCGTCCTTTGAACAGGCCAATTTCTACCCCTACGTCCGTCTGAGCTGTTTTTTCCCATTTCAGATCCGGGTTAGCCAACCGGTTGATGCCCGTTCCACCCACCTTGGTATTGCCGTAAACAGCAGCATAGTTCGAGTTTAAGGTCGAAAGAGACTGGTAAGGTGGAATCTCCGAGTTACCGGTCAAACCATAGCTGCTGCGCAGTTTTAAGTTAGAGATAATCTGATTGCCTTTCAGGAAGTCTTCTTCCGACACACGCCACGCTAAAGCAGCCGATGGGAAGAAAGCGAATTTGTTATTTTCCCCGAATTTAGACGAACCATCGGCCCGGCCCGTAGCGGTAAACAGGTACTTGTTTTTGTATCCGTAGTTGATCCGACCGAAGTATGAGTTAAACGCAAACCGCGATGCGTCGGAGCCAACAGATGGGTTGGTCGCACCAGCTCCTAAGTTATTGAAGCCAAAATAATCGGTAGCAAATCCACTAATGCTGCCATTCATTCTGAACGCATTCGTTTCCTGCCATGAGATACCCAACAAACCTGTAAATGAGTGATCCTGACCGAATTGCTTGTTGTAGGTTAGGTAGTTTTCCAACGACCAGAACGAAGTCCGGGTGTTTTGCGTCGACGCGTTACCATTACCGCCAATGTTCAGCGTACGGGTTTGTGACTGGTTGACTTCCTGCGTTTGAATGTTGCTTCCCAACACCGTCCGCATTTCCAGCCCTTTGCCAAAGCTGATATTCGTAAACAGGCTACCTAGGAGTGTCTGCGTATTCTGAATATAGCGCCGATCCAGCAGACGGTGGACCGAACTCATCGTTCCTTCTGCGTATGGGTAATCGCGGTTTTCAGCGAGGACACCTGTATCAGGATAGCGTACAGGCAGGAATGGGAAGTCTTCTACAATTTGACGAGCAACGGCGTCATTAATATCGACCAGGTTTTCCGACTGGTTGTTGTAGCTCAGCGTACCACCGATTTTGAGCCAGCTCTTTACTTGATCGTCAATCGAGAAACGACCCGAGTAACGCTTCATGTACGATGTTTTGATAAGGCCCTGATCGTCGCGATAGTTGAGCGAGAGCGAATACTGAGTGCGCTCATTACCACCGCTAAAGCCTAATTGATGGTTTTGCGAAAGCACGCTCTGCGACGATTCTTTGAACCAGTCGGTATCGTACAAAGGATTTAAGTTAGCATCAAATACGCCTGGGTGAAGCTTACTAAAATCTGCCCGTCTGACTTTAGGATCAAGGTAAGTCCATTTTCCAGCAGCCCAGCCAACGGGATCATATTTGGCCATGTTGGCATAGGCCAGATCTTCTGTGGCTAAATATTCTTTAGCGTTCAGAACCTGAGGTTTGTTGGGACCGATGGTGTTTACACTGAATTGAGTATCATACGAAACCCGGCTTTCACCTGCCTTCCCTTTTCTAGTGCTAATCAGGATAACCCCGTTCGCACCTCTTGCTCCGTAAATAGCCGTTGACGACGCATCTTTCAGTACTTCCACGTTGACGATATCGTTCGGGTTGATATAGTCAATCGGGTTACTGAACTGGTCGCCAGTACCTTGTGGCAACATCACGCCATCAACCACGTAAAGGGGGTTGTTAGACGAGTTGATCGAGCTAAAGCCACGAATCCGAACGGTTGTTCGACCACCCGGACGGCCTGAGTTTGTGTTTACCTGAACACCAGGTAAGCGGCCCGACAGTTGCTGGTTGAGCGAAGGAGCGGGACGTTCTGCCAGTTCGGCTTCCTTAACCCCCGATACGGCACCGGTCAGGTCAGATTTCCGGGCAGTACCATACCCGATGACGACAATCTCATCCAGCGTTTTGTTATCGGCCTTCAGGCTAACGTTAACCGATGACTGGCTGCCAACGCTTACTTCCTGAGAAACATAACCAACAAACGAGAACACAAGCGTAGCGCTTCCATCGGGCACCTCGATTCGATAGCGCCCATCGGCATCAGTCACTGTACCACGCTGCGTGCCTTTTAGCAGGACAGTCACGCCCGGCAGCGCTTCATTTTTTTCATCGGTAACCCGCCCATTAAGGGTTCGATCGGCAAGAGTTGCCAATTGATTGCCAGGCAGGCCCAGATGTGGATTTTCCTTAGCATAACTTATGCTCAGGCAACAGGTAAGCAGAATAAGTTGTGTAACAGACACTTTGATAAGCCTGCCAAACAACTGTTGGGGAGGTAGGTGGTTCACCATAGGTAGTTGAGTTAAACGTGAAAAGCTTAGGTTATAATTAATAGAATGATTCTATTCCTAAGAATCTCATGGTAAAACTACCTTAAGCCCTATAACTACTCACCTAGATTATAAAAAAATTAAAAAACCCTTTAAAAACCATTAAAACATTAGAATGGGTAACATGATTATAAGCATTTTTTGCACTTAAGACGGACCAAATGCAACAAACAGGCAAATATGATGATTATGATATGCAACTTTTGCAATCTTGGCGTAAGTATTATTTCTTAGTACTCACCAACTAACCTTATGGTAAATTAAGGTTTTATTACATTTAGAGTAGCAAGTTGCAGAAAGAGTAATAGTAAGTTAAAATACCTATTTTTAATATCGATTGAAAAAAGTGCTTAATCCTGTTATAAGTATGAAAAACTTGGTAGATGGACAGAGTAGAATGCCGTTTATCAATTTTCCCCCGTATTAAAAAAGCAGAGGATCTCTATAGTCTGCCAGCGTTTATAGTAGGCTCTACTTGTATTTTTTCATGGAAAGGGTTTAAAAATTTTATTTTTTAGTCTATATATTTAGTAGCAATTATCTATATTTATCAATTCGTATTATCGATTCCCGTAACGTACTTACATTATGCAGCGCTCTCAGCTCAAAGAATTCTATGGCTATGGCCTTATTGTACTCATTTTGATAGCCGTACAGGTTTACTCGGTGTATGTGGCTACAACAACCGATTTAGCGTTGACCTGGAAACATTATGCCGGATTTAGTGCTACTGTTGTAGCCGGAATTCTGTGGATTATTCGTAAGCCCGACTATTTATTTTATGCCCTGGGCCTAACACTCATCCTGGGTTATGAAAACTTAATCGGTTTTACACCGGCGCTCACGTTTACCTCAACACGCTACTATTTCAACAGCACCGCCTTACCCGTTTCGTATCAGGACTTTTCGATGTACATGCTCATTATTTGGGCGTATATCGCTCATAACCGCCTGCGCACAATGGCGATGAGTTTAGTTAGACGAGCAGTATAAAAAGTAGTGGGAGCGAGGAGTGAGTATTCGGAGAACTGTATGCGTTAGCACTCCTAATACTCACTCCTCGCTCCCACTACTTTTTATACCTATGCTGTCAACGACCAGCCCTGGCGGTATTCGCGTTTGACGAATTGGTTGGCTTCGTCGAAGTTGGTAATTTTCATGTTCTTACCATCCCAGGTAAGCCGTTTACGGCCAGGATACGTAAAGCCTTTTCCATCAGCTTTGGGCGTACGAACCGTATAGCTACGAATCGCTAAGTTACCCATCAGAACAGATTCGGTAAGCGGGCCAGCAAAGTCAAATGACGAGGTGAGTGCCTTGTGCTCTTTGCTATTGAAACCAGCTTTACACGCTTCGGTCCAGAATACCTGGTGACCATTTTCGGGAAGGGGCTTAGAGCCATCGGCAGGCTTCGGTTTCGGATCACCTACTATCTTCTTGCCATCTTTGGTGTAAAGCTTTGGATCTTCGCCATACATACCACAGACCAGCAAGCCTTTGTCACCGTGGATAAGAACGCCGTTTTCACCATTTTCTGGCATAGGTTCGCCTTCTGGCAGCATATCTGGACGGAAAGGACGAATGCCTCCATCTTCCCAGATCATTTTTACCGCCGATTTGTTTTTAGCCGTTGCCGGGAATTTCAACTCCACGTGCGACGATGGTGGGCAACCTTCGGGAATATACTCGGGCGTCCAGTCTTTGATGAATACCTGCCCAATGCTGGTTTCAACTTCGGTTGGATAGCCCAGGCCGAGTACGCGGAATGGCGTATCCATGATGTGGCAACCAATGTCTCCTAAAGCGCCAGCCCCAAAGTTCCACCAGCCGCGCCATTTGAACGGGTGATAAGCGGGCGTATAGCCTACTTTTTGAGCCGGTCCCAGCCACAGATCCCAATCCAGATCAACGGGTACCTGATCTACTGCTGCTGGTACAGGAATACCTTGTGGCCAAACGGGACGGTTGGTCCAAAGGTTCACGGTATGAACTGTGCCCAGCAGTCCTTTATCGAACCACTCCACCATTTGGTTTTGCTGTGGATTCGATGAGCCCTGGTTTCCCATTTGGGTCACAACTTTATACTTACGAGCAGCTTCAGTCAACATCCGGGCTTCGTAAATATTGTGTGTCAGCGGCTTTTGCACATAGACGTGTTTCCCCCGCATCATGGCCGCCATGGCTACCACCGCGTGCGTATGGTCGGCGGTGGATACCGTTACAGCATCAATGGTTTTTCCTTCTTTATCCAGCATCTCCCGGAAGTCCTTGTACCGTTTTGCATTCGGATGCTTGGTAAAGTTTTCTTTCACGCGAGGGAGGCCCCAGTCTACATCGCACAAGGCCACGATGTTGTTAGCACCGTTGTTATACGAGTTATTGGTATCGCTAAACCCTTTACCACCAAAGCCGACACCGGCAATGTTGAGTTTATCGCTGGGGGCGATGAAGCCTTTACCTCCCAGCACATGGCGCGGAACGATAAAAAACCCCGCTGTGGCCAAAGCGCCAGCCTGTAGAAACTGTCGTCTGGAAGTTGAGCCCGAGCTGTTCTGGCTGGGCACTGAGTTGTCTGATAAGTTCATAAAACAGATATAAACGGATTCAGTAACTATTGAGTACTGGTTAGTAAGGTTTTAGAGATATAACTCGTGACTAATGGATCAATAATCCCCAATTAATATCTCATCTACTTTAGTTTAAGTAGTTAAAGGATGGGCTTACGTTTTTTTACCCCTACCTCAAAGGGTTTATTCTATATATACTGAACAGTACCACATAAGGCCTAATAGAATTGTAAATTTTTTCTTCTCCTAAAACAATACGGCCTGTCCAGTATGCTGAACAGGCCGTACCCTAAGAGATACCGATCAATGGGTTACTTCTGAAAAGATCCAAATACGTAATCCCAAATTGGCGTCGATACACCGTAGTTACTTTCTGGATTTTTATAGTGATGCACACTATGATTAATCCATAACTGTTTGAAGAAATTCTTCGGTGGCGCGTAGGCATGTACGATGAAGTGCGTGGCCAGATACCCTGAATAGCCGACTAAAAAGCCTGGAAAGAATGCGTATGCCGATTCGCCCATGAGCAGGAAAAACATACCGAAAAAGAAAGCGGCTACAATAATAGCCAAAGCGGGAGGCATAGCCAACCGAGTCTTATCTTTCGGATATTCGTGGTGAACGCCATGAAAGGTGTACTGAATTTTAGCCCGTTGGGGTGTCGTAGGTGCCAGGTGATATAAATACCGGTGCAGAATGTATTCGAACAGCGTGAACGAAAACAATCCGGCTACAAAAAGACCCCCAATTGTCCAGTTACCCATTTCAGTATACGTAAACGCATACCAAACCAGAAACGCTGATAAAATCAGCCACATCGAAATAGGCACCATGATATGCGTTCTCGACAAAGCCTCTAAAATAGGATTATCGAATAGCTGTTTTGTGCCACTATTTTTAGGCCGGGTTTTTCCGTGCCCTGCCATCGTCTGTAACTTCTCTTTTTCTGATTCCATAGAGCTGTACTCAGTTAACATCGCAAAAATAACATGAAAACACGTTCGTTAGCCCAAATTCAATAGTAAAATAAGTTTACTATCTTGGTTATGTCCTAACCTCTACCTGATCGGAAAGTTTTTCCTGCATAGCCTTTACATCCCCTTTTGGTAACTTTGGCTTTATAATCAGGCGCAGAGAGTTACTGTAGGTCAAGTAGTTAACCATCCAGTTCAAAAAAATAATTAGTCGGTTTTTTACACCAACGATCGACATCAGGTGAACGAAAAGCCAGGTCAGCCAGGCAAAAAATCCTTGAAATTTCAAATACGGCAAGTCTACAACGGCCAGTCCACGGCCTACCGTAGCCATCGTTCCCAGGTCGTTATACGTAAATTCTTCGGGCTGTTCGCTGCGTACCCAGTGAAACAGGTTTTTCGCTAGATGTCGACCTTGCTGAATGGCGGGCTGAGCCACCTGTGGATGCCCATTCGGCCATTTCTCTTCGGTCATCAGGGCCACGTCGCCAATGGCAAACACATCGGTAAAGCCCTGAACCTGGTTGTATCGATTAACTAACACGCGCCCTCCCCGACCCAAAACTTCAGGTGGTAACCCAGCCAGCGGATTAGCTTTTACGCCAGCAGCCCAGATCAGATTGTTGGTACGGAGTGTTGAGCCATCATTCATAGTTACGATTCGCCCATCGAAATCCTTTACCCGTGTGTTGAGCTTCACATGAACACCCAACTCCTGTAAATAGTCTAGTGAATGCTTTTGCGACTGTACCGACATAGGCCCCAATAGTTCCCCACCTGACTCGATGAGGTATATGTCCATCATCTTAAAATCCAATTCTGGATAATCGACGGGGAGTACAGTTTTTCGCATTTCGGCCAGGGTGCCGCAGAGTTCTACACCGGTTGGTCCTCCACCTACTACCACGACATCCATCAGTCCCTCCCGCTCGTCCAGTGTTTCAACGCTTAGAGCATCTTCGAAATTCTGTAGCATACGGTTCCGCAACGCAATCGCTTCCGACACCGACTTCATCGACAACCCCTTTTCAATAATATTTTGCTGGTTGAAAAAGTTGGTATCGGCCCCCGTAGCCATCACCAGATAATCGTATGTAATAGGTCCCAGCTCTGTATCAACGGTTTTATCGGCCGTTCGGACACCGGTTACCGTCGTAACGCGAATATGAACGTTTTTACATCCACCAAATACAGCCCGTAGCGGGAATAGAATGGAATTGGCCTCTAACCCAGCCGTAGCCACCTGATAATAAAGCGGTTGAAACTCATGATAGTTCTGCTTATTAATCAGCACTACCTGAAACTCTTTTCGGTTCGATAATTTCCGGGCTAGTTTAAGTCCGCCAAAGCCTGCACCGACGATAACAACACGTTTGCGATCCGTTTGAGGTATGTTTGGATTCATGAGTATCTATTTACGGTTTACTGTTTAGCGTTTACGCTTTACGGTAAACCCATTAACTAACCAGCGGTTTCGATTCCTGCAAAACTCGCTCATAATAAGCTTCATAGCGGGGCAAGATACGCGATAACTCAAACTCTTTAGCTCTTGCCAGGGCATTTTGTTTGAATGTGGGCAGATGATCATCGTCAAGTATATACAAAGCGTTTTTGACCATATCGGCAACGTCGCCAACCGGGCTCAGAAAACCGGTCACACCTTGTAGATTCAATTCAGGCAAGCCGCCGGCATTCGACGTGATCAATGGCACCTCACAAGCCATTGCTTCCAGAGCCGCCAGGCCAAAACTTTCGTTTTCCGACGGCATGATAAACAGATCAGCTACCGATAACACTTCTTCAACCTGATCCAATTTACCCAGAAACCGCACCTGATCGTAAATTCCCAGATCGCGTACCAACCGCTCAATACGAGCCCGTTCGGGTCCGTCACCAACCAGCAGAAGCTTGGCGGCAATACTCTGTTGAATGTGGTAAAAGGCCATTACCGCATCATCAATACGCTTTACCCGACGAAAGTTGGATGTATGCACAATCAGCTTTTCACCATTCGGGCAGATCGCTTTTTTGAAATGCTCTTTTTGCTGGCGTTTAAACCGCTCCAGGTCAATAAAGTTTGGAATGACTTCGATTTCCCGATGGACGTTAAAGTGCTTGTAGGTATCCTGACGTAAATCTTCCGACACCGATGTGACTCCATCCGACTCGTTGATACTGAATGTAACTACGGGTTCGTAGGATGCATCTTTGCCAACGAGCGTAATATCCGTACCATGAAGAGTGGTCACAACTGGAACAACCCGCCCTTGTGAGCGCAGGATCATTTTGGCCATATAAGCCGCCGACGCATGCGGAATAGCATAGTGAACGTGCAGTAAATCAACGTTTTCGTTCTGAACTACATTGACCATTTCACTCGCTAATGCTGACTCGTATGGAGCATATTGAAAGAGCGGGTAAGCGGGTATATTTACTTCATGGTAAAAAACATTTTCATTGAAAAAGTCGAGTCGAGGAGGTTGCTGATAGGTAATGAAGTGAATCTGGTGACCATTTTTGGCTAACGCCTTACCAAGTTCGGTAGCCACTACGCCACTGCCCCCAAAAGTTGGGTAGCACACAATGCCAATTTTCATGCGCAAGAGAACGAGTTTGTCTCTCAACAACAAATGGATGCAAAAAGAATCCCGTTGGCGATGAAGGAAATATAAAGAAAATGCAGCGCACGCTACTGCGGGATGAATTAACCAGGCATAATAGCCCTATTTTCTACTTTAGAGTGCAGCTATTCTACAAGGGTATTGTCTTTATTTGCGAACCAACACGATGGAAGAAGTCTAAAATCAGCCCATTTTCTCTGCCATGTTCACCAGAAGAGCTTACTACTCTTTCATTTAAAACCGTAATTTTGATTAAAATTTTCCGTCATGATTGCGCGTCAACTGGCTCCATTCTCCGCCTTTACGTCTGGCTTTTTGCGGCTCATACGGCTGCAGAATTTGCTGATCGTTGTGCTGATGCAGATGATGGCTCGATTATTTTTGGTTGGCCCTCGTCAGGAAGGTCTACGATTGCTTATCAATCCCGGCATTTGGCTACTCTGCCTGTCGACTGTTTGTATTGCCGCAGCAGGCTATATTATCAATGATTATTTCGATGTAAAGATTGACCTGGTCAATAAACCGGACCGGGTTATTATTGGACGATACCTGAAACGTCGGGTGGCCATGGGCGTACACCAGGTCCTTAACGTAGTTGGTTGTCTAATAGGCCTTTATCTGAGCAAATGGATTTTCCTGATCGACGTAGTAGCCGTAACCTTGCTGTGGTTTTATTCAGCCCTGTTCAAACGGCAATTACTGGTTGGTAATCTTGTTATCTCCTTTCTGGCTGCCCTTTCACTTTTGGTAATGGCTATTTACTACCGCCATAATACCGAAATGGTGCTGATCTATGCCCTCTTTTCTTTTGGCATTTCGATTATCCGGGAGATTATCAAAGACATGCAGGACATTCGGGGCGACGCCCGATTCGGTTGCCGAACGTTGCCCATTGTTCTGGGGTTACGCCGAACCAAATATGTGCTATACGTACTCATCGGGCTGTTTACTGGCACGCTTTTTCTGATTGCCGGTTCACTTCATAACCAGCGGCTTACGTTTATTTTTCTGCTATTACTCCTGCCTATGGGCTGGTTGGTTTACCGGCTCGTTCTGGCCGACACCCGACGCGATTTCGGCTACCTCAGCAACCTCTGCAAAATCATTATCCTACTAGGCATCCTCAGCATGGTATGGGCGTGAATAATGGGGAATGAACAATGAATAGTGTAGAATGAATAATGGTAACTTCCTTTTCCCCATTATTCATTCTACATTATTCATTGTTCATTCCCCCCTGCCGTTCCCTCAAGCATTTGGTGATTCAGTACAGTTGCCTGTTACTTTTGATTTCTTGGAATTTAACTGCTCTGATCGAATGAAAACACTTGTTTTTTCACTGTTACTGACGCTGTCGGTGTTTGCGAATGCCAAGGCTCAGGAATGCCTAGGTATGTCATTTAAAAGTGGGATGAGCTTCGAGCTTAGTCATTTTAATGCGAAAGAAAAGCTAATTGGTAAGGTGGCTTATCAGGTAAAAGATGTTCATCAAGAAAGCGGCTCAACTGTAGTGGATATTACGGCCCTGTTTGAAGACGAAAAAGGAAAACAACGTCCTCCCTATACGATTCGGTACACCTGCACGGGCAACGAACTGATCGCCGACATGTCGGGCATGTTGCAGTCGATGCAGGCCAACATGAAAGACATGGAAATGCGGATTAAATCGAACCAACTGATTTACCCAACGAAGCTCAGTGTGGGGCAGAAGCTGAGCGACGGGAAAATGGAAGCCGAAATGGTAAACAGCGGTGCGGTCATGATGAATATGGCGATGACCATGACGAACCGGCAAGTGGAGGGTAAGGAATCCATAACGACCCCAGCCGGAACTTTCGATACGTATAAAATCACATCCGACGTTAGTTTTGAGAACCGGGCTATGGGCATTCCGATTCGCAATTCGATGCGCGTTGTTAGCTACCGTACCGACAACCGGATTTTTGATATTAAATCAGAAACCTACAACAAGAATGGCAAATTGCTAGGCACCTCCTTACTTACCAAAGCGAACTGATTTTCACTTTAGGCTTACCAACATAGTGAACCTGTTTAAACTTTCCCTGAAAAGCAATTTTTGTCGTTCCTCGGAATGACAAAAATTGCTTTTCAGGGAAAGTTTAAACAGTCTCAGGATCAGGTTGAGAAAAACAGGACGGTGTTTGACGTAAATCGAGCCATTTCCCTCACAATTTGTTAGCCTTTACGCAACTTTGTTGCAAAAAAGTGGGTTAAGGAAACGTACGATTCCTCAACGTATCGTACTTTTGTGCTTGCTTATGAAAACAGATATTCTCTCCCGCAAAGCTGACTACATAGGTATTACTGGTTCGGTACTCTGCATTATCCACTGCATGATTACGCCGATTATGCTACTGACGACCTCGCTGATGCAAAATTCAACGCTTCGGGTCAGTTACCTGAGTCTGGATTATGTCTTTATCGGGGTTAATATCGTAGCCGTTTACTTTGCAACCCGACATTATGCTCCTCCCGTTATCAAATGGGGCCTTTGGAGTTTTTTGAGCTTATTCAGCATCGCGCTCTTGCTGGAAGAAACCGCTCCTGTTTTCGAATACATCGCCTATCTGGCCTCAGCCGGGCTGGTCATCACCCATTTCCTGAATATCCGTCAGCATCGGTTAAACCACGCCCATTAGAACCGGGATTTTTATGATTTGACTGACCAACCTTGATTTATTATTTATCGCTTTCTTTGAAAGCTGAATCATAGTCAGTCAGTCAAATCATAAAAATCCCGGTTTAGTTGGGGCTGAAGGCTCTATTGCTGATGAATGTAGCATCGGTCAAAGTTTTCAAAAAAGCGACGAGCTGTAGTTTCTCCGTATCGGTTATCGCTATACCCAACTGGCCGTTGGCTTTCAGAACCGGATCGAGGGTAGAACTATTCTGAACGCCGGTTCGGTAGTGGTCAATCACCTGTTCCAGCGTTGTAAAGCGACCGTCGTGCATATATGGAAAGGTTTTTTCCACATTCCGGAGGCTAGGTACTTTGAACTTCAATCGGTCGGCTTCGTTGAGCGTAATCCGATAACGTCCCTGATCGTTAATGGCGCTAACGGGCAAGCCATTGTTCCGATAGCTCTTATCCGTAAATAAATCCGTTGCGTGGCAGGTTGCACATTTTTGCTGGAATAATGTCAACCCAGCCAATTCGTCGGTCGTTAAATCGCCACCTGCTTCTTTTCGGATATATTTATCATAGCGGGAATCGGCCGAAACGAGCGTCAGCAAAAACTGGGAAATAGCTTTCAGAAATCGGGCTGTTGTCACGGTATCGGAACCGAAAGCCGCCTGAAACAAGGGTGGGTACTTAGGGCTCTTCTGAACACGGCTGATGGCTTCCGAAAATTTCAAGTCCATTTCTACGGGATTCTGAATCGGCGCGATCGGAAGCTCATCAAGGCTGGTAACGCCACCATCCCAGAAGAATTCACGATCCCAGCCCAGATTCTGCAAACCAGGAACATTACGGGTCCCAAACTGGCTACCAATGCCGTGACTCAGCGCATGGTCAGAATGCCCGAATCCCGCAAACTGCTGATGACAAAATCCACAACTAACAGTGGTATCGCGCGAGAGTTGTGCATCGTAGAACAACGATTTTCCTAAGGCAACACCTTCTACTGTCAGCGGATTTTGGGTTAGATCATACACCATAGCCGGAAAGTTGGCAGGCTGTCGAAGCGTAACCGGAGTCGGTTTATAAACCACTCCCCCACCACCCGGATCGGTCGGACCGGGACCGGGGTCAGGATCACTCGATTTTTGGCAACTGACCGCCAATACAAACACGAAAAGACTACCCAGTAGCCCTATTCGAATCGGCGATATGGTCACTCGCCGAATCATGGGTTGACCAGAATCCGATCGTAACTAAACATTTGAGCATAGTTGTTGGCAATGTTGGGCGAGTAATCGTCAAACATGACCGACGGATGTTGGGCAATACTTAGCTGAGTTGGCCCATTAAAGATCTTCATGGCGTCAGTTATGATCCGAACCGATGGCGTAGAACCAGTCTGTACGTTAGCGGCTTTATCGGTAAATGCAAGGGTAACTGTACGCAGATTATTGAGCGTTTTCTTGCCATTATAGCCGCCACCAAAGCCGCCGATGTGGTAAAAAAAGGCATTATTCTGGGCAGCGGGCGCAACGGGCGAAGTTCCTTCGATCTTCAAAAAAATGTACCCCGAATTCCAATCCCAATACATGCCATCGTTGAGCGCCGGATCGAGCACTCCGGTTCGTAGACTGATATTCTCCAGACTTCGGGTGCTATCTACCCCAACCATAAACGTGAGGCCTGTGTAGCTGCCAGCGGGAATTTTAGAGAGCGTAATGGTTTGAGAGGCTGGTTTCTCTTCCTGAACGAGGAAGTAGCTGCTGTCCTGGGGTACAACATAATCGCTACCGTCGGCCTTACGGAGCTTGATGTTGCTGATGAAGTAGTTGAATTTCGTGATGGTGAACGATTCGCCGGATGAATTCTGGTATGTTGCCGACCCAAGTTTTAAATCGGACGAACCCACCACATTATCAAATGCGATCCGAAGTTTCCCCGTATTCACTGGGTCAAATGAGGTATCCGTATCTTTTGTATCACAGGCCAGAACGGCGATTCCAATAGCGAATACGACCAATAGACTAGTAGTAACAGTTACTTTCATAGACTATGCATTCTTTACAGGCTGAAGTCCCTTTGCTTTTAGCTAACGAAAAGAGCCGTAAAATCATGCACAGTATGTATTAAATGGGCGTTATAAAGTTGAGGTACGAGTTATGAGCTATTACCAGAATAGCTCATAACTCGTACCTTGTCCGTTGAGCGTGTTCTTACAGGCTTTTCAGATACGCCATGCTTTGCGGAACCTGCTGCTCGGGGATTCGGCTTTCGTCTTCGATGTAGAAGTGATCCACCGACGACTTACGAGCGGCTTTCAACACGGCTGGCCAGTCAATTTGCCCGGTTCCCATGACAACACACTCTTCGGCCGTCATACCGCCTTTATCGCTATGTGGAACGCCTTTCTTCACATCTTTCAGGTGCATGAGCCGGAACCGTTTGGGGTACTTTTCCAGTAATTTGGCTGGATCCTGTCCAGGTAGGAACGTCCAGGTGACGTCCATTTCGTAACCCACATGCTCAGGATTGGTTTTGGTCACCAGATAATCGAAAAGTGTCCCATTCTCATACGGCTGAAACTCAAAGCCATGATTGTGGTAGCAGAACATCATGCCCTGATCGTGCGCCTGCTTGCCAAAGCGATTGAATACCTCAATGGCTTTATCCATGATTTCGAGCGTAGCTGGGCCTTTATGTGGGATGGAGCCGATCCGGATGTATTTTACCCCCAGCGCTTTAGCATTGGCCAGAATGGAGTCCGGTTTGTGATCGATGGCATCATAACTAACTCCGTAGCTGCTGCAATGCAACCCACGCTCATCCAGTAACTTACGAAGTTCAGGAGCCGTTTTCCCAAATAGACCCGAAAATTCAATATCCGTAATTCCCCATGACTTGATCAGATCCAGCGTACCCGGAACATCCTTGCCCAGTTTCTCGCGTAGTGTGTAGGAAACAATACCCGGTGTTTTCGGAACCAGTTTACCGAAGGGTTGCGCCTGACTCATCAACGAACCAGCGAGCAGGGCAATCAAAAACAAAGTTGTACGTGTCATGTTGGAATTAAGAATTGGTTATTATTTCGGTTAATCAAAGGCAAAGGACAATGAATAATGGATAATGTAAAATGGATAAACCTTCCTAATTGTCGTCATTATTCATTTAACAGTAATCATTCTCTTAAAGCTCTCTTCAGCCAGTTTTCGGATAAGCTCAGCAGCCGGAAGTTCACGTCCCAATCGGGCTGCCTGCCCAGACCACAGCGACATAAAATCGCCCGATCCGGTGGGTTCCGACTTCGCCCGTAATAGCGATAAGGCCCCACCTGCCAATGGAAACTCCGGAGCTATAGCCGACATGGGTCCCAGTTCACGAACCAGACGATTGACGATGCTTCGGGCAGGACGACCGGTGAATACATTTGTTAATGCGGTATTGCTATCCGTTGCATTTCGAAGGGCTTCTCTATGCACAGGAGCGACTTTGGCTTCCGGGCAAAACAGAAACGCAGTACCTATCTGAACACCCGATGCCCCCAGTGCAAATGCGGCTACAATGCCACGAGCATCAGCAATACCACCGGCAGCCAGTACGGGGACCTGCACCGCATCGACTACCTGTGGGACCAGCGCCATCGTGCCTGTCTGCGTCGTAATGTCATTGCTCAGAAACATGCCCCGGTGTCCACCGGCTTCAGCTCCCTGGGCAATAATAACATCACAACCTTCCTGCTCCAGCCATCGCGCTTCGTCAACCGATGTGGCCGATGATAAGACTATAGCGCCCGTTGCTTTTACCCGGTCAAGAAGATTTTGTTCGGGAAGTCCAAAATGAAAGCTGACAACTTCAGGACGAAGCTCTTCTACCAAACTGCACAACGTTTCATCGAAGGGTGCACGGCTGGATTGTGGTGTCGGAGCCTGCGGATCAATGCCCAGTTCGCGATAGTAGGGTTCGAGCGTTTTTTTCCAGCTCTGTTCACGTACTCGGTCAATGGCTGGAGGCTGATGGCAGAAAAAGTTCAGATTGATCGGCCGCGTTGTGTGCTCCCGGAACTTCCGAATCTCGGCCCGTATTTGGTCGGCAGTCAGCAACGCACAGGGTAATGAACCAAGTCCGCCCGCTTGAGCTACTGCAATGGCTAATTCAGCAGTTCCCGGACCAGCCATCGGTGCCAGCAGAATAGGCAACTCAATATCGAGTAACTTCTGAATTCGATTGTCCGGCCAATTAGTCATCGTACTTGCCCAACGTAAACATTATTTCACCACAGGAAACGCCACGACCCGCAGCTTGGTACAACCATAAGGAATCAACGTCAGGGTTTCTACTTCATTGGCTACTTCGCCCTGATAGATGCCTTCGCGGGTTGTGACCGGTTGCCTTGCCACTCCGTCCACCAGCTTCCAGTTCGGAATTTGCCGCCCCGTAGTTCTGATTTCGATAGGTGCGCTGGCTTCATTCCAGACAAAATTAGCAGGCATTGGCTTAATGATCACCGTCGTATTTTTTACCGGATCGTCGAGCACGGCTTTTGGAAGTCCATAATTCCAGGTACTTTTCGGCTGATATTCATAATAGGTACCTTCCGTCTTTTCGGTCTTTTCCTCAACCACCGATTCTACTTTTAGGGCATAAACCAAAGGTCCGCGCTCAACAGTACGGGAATTTTTGGCCCAGTTGCTGGTTCGTACAGGCATGGGCAGTTTCAGTGTCACCTTATCCCCATTTTTCCAGAGCCGATTCAGTCTAACGACCTGACCACCTTTATCTGTGCGCAACGATTGTCCATTTACCGAAATCGTTGCTTCGGTGCACCAGCCCGGAATGCGTAAGTCGAACGGAAATGTGGTTGGTTTGGGCAGACTAATCGTAAACGTAATCTGATCGTCGAAAGGATAATCAGTTGCTTCCAGAATGGTTACGTCGGTCCCACCTGCGACTTTTGTCTTCAACGTATTCGGTGCATATTCCAGCGCAGCAACCCCTTTGGCCGGTGTGGCATACCAAAGATGGGAAGCGAATTTTGTCCAGCCCTGGTGCATATTGGCCGTACAGCAGGTATAACCCGCATACGGCCCAAAGACATTGTTCATACCCCGACCAAAGGGTAGCGAAAAATCGAATACACCCCGCGATACCTGCACCTGATTGGCAATCTGAAAATACTGTCGGGAGTGATAATCGTCGGTGGTTTGGGTAGGCAGGGCGTTGAACGTTATACGCTCCAATGCATCCATATAGGCCGGATCGCCCGTGATACCAATGATTTCTTCGAGAGAAAACATGGTTTCGACAACTGCACAGAGTTCAACGCCCTGAGTCGGTTCGTTTCCATGCAAGTCTTCATCGCCCGAAAACATGCCGTGCGGTAATCCATGCAGCGTCATCAGGTCATGAAAACCTGTTTTGACGGCATTCAGGTAGTTGGCGTCTTTCTTACCCCGGTAATATTCGGCAGGCATTTTCAATCCCATTCCTACATTAACGGCATGGCGATCCATCCATTTTTCGCCCGTCTGGTTCACAGCTGCCCCGATGGCCCAGTTTCGGCCACCCAACAAGCTGGTCCAGTCGGTAGTTTGTTTGTAGAGCATGTCGGCCAGGTCCAGCAGAAAGCGGTCGCCGGTACGTTCGTATAGCCAGTAAACGCTCATGATGTTATCGCCCCCGCGCGACTCCGACCACTCTGTCCATTTGTTTAATGGGCAGGTTTTTAGGCTGTTGTACTGATAGCGAAAGTATTTGGTCATGAACGGGATAACCCTTGAATCATTGGTAGCCGAATAATACTGCTGTAACACTTTAAGCATAATCATTCGTGGCCACCAGTCGGCACCATCCGCACAGGATTCCATCGGTTTTCCTTCGAGTTCTTTCTTCGTCAATGGGCCAAAAAAACCGCTCGGGCGCTGGTGATCGAGTGTCCAGTTTACGTATTTAAGGACTTTATCTTTCAGGACTTTATCGTCGAGCAGGTAGGCCAGCGGTAGTGCTCCATCCAACCAGTATGGGGTTTCTTCCCAGCCATCGCCTTTACCGCCCAGCCACCCATTGTCATTTTTCACTTTGGGGTAGTATTCATCCAGATGTCCCGTTGCTCCATTTTTCATGATGACCAGTTGTTGCTGTAACCAGCCCTCCGGTCGAATGGCGTTCAGTGGCAGTTCCTGATAGCTGACGGGGGCCAGTGTCGTATGACTACCAGATGATTTTTTTTGCTGCGCTTGTAGAAAAGCAATGGGCAAGCCAACAAGTCCTACAGCCAGCGAGATAACGATAGTTTTCATAGGGTGAACGGGGCAATCTCTATTCAAAAAGTCATAAACAGACTATTATACCCTTTCCCTAACCTCCCCGGATAAGATTAAACCCGGCCTGGTAAGATCGTCTGTTTACCGTACACGAACTAATTAGCCGAATGGATTATAGATCGGTTGTATCTTAATGGTATGAATTTGAGAAGCTTCTATGAGAATCGGTAAGGAAATAAGTTGTCAATCACGAACACTTTAATCGTTTCAAATCATGGAAGAGTCCACCCCTACCCCTAATGAGTATTCAGTGACAGCCGATCAATTGCAGGCGCATCGAACCGTTGAAGCTCCGAGTCTAAAGCGTTTAAGTCGGTCACAGTTGGTTAAACAGGTTGCTGATCTGACCGCTAAAGCCCGAATTAGCCTGGAAACCAACCCTCCTTTGATGGAATTGACAGCCCGGCACCCATATCAGGATGCAGGCTTTATGGACTTTTATCGGCCAGGTCGTTGGGATTGCGAAAGTAATCTGGTGTTTATGGAGGCAATCCGACAAACGGGTCCTTCGCCAGGGCAGTGGGAAGGCACGGTTGGCTACCTGCGATTCAAAGCCCCTAAAGCGGGGACGTATCTCATTGTCATCAACTTTACCGGCTACCAGATCACGATGAATTTATCAGGTCCCTGGGGTACCAATACGGCCTACTCCCCTACCACCTCTTCAACGGGCGTAGCTACAGCGATCTGGACAGGTACCAAAGGGGCTCAGGTATTTTTTACCATATCCTGCAAAGGGGGCATTATGGGCTATCTACAATCAGCGCAGGTGTTTCTGATATAATGGCTAAAAAATAAGACCGGTTAGCTTTAGAGACTAACCGGTCGAGTGTATTGCGGGTACCTGTCGTTTCAGCGGTGTTACCGAACAGCTACATTAAACGTTCCCTCAGTAAAGGTAATTTTCTTCGTACCTGCGGCATCGAATGCCGTAAAGCTGAACGTGCCTGTAATGTTGGTATCTGTCTTTTTACTGATGGTTACCGTTCCGCTTCCGCCATTGACTGTCGAGTACTCACCTTTATTTAAGGTCACCGCAGCTACATTCACATTGCTCAGTTGATACGTGCCTTCACCGGCTGTATTGGGTAATGCAATAGCTACCACGTCGCTGGTTTGGCTGTTCAGCCCGTAGATGGCGTAATAGCCATTGGCGCCGGGGAACGAAGCCAGAGCGTAGGCGAAATCGGGAGCAAAGTTTGAGGCTCCGTCAACTTTCGCTTTGAAGCCTACTGTCGACTGGGTTTGCTGGGTGTTGGGCGTTACGCTGTCATCTGATTTTTTGCTGCAAGAGCTTAAGGTAAGCACAGAAGCGATGGCTAAAAGCGAAAAAAACTGAGTAGTTTTCATGACTAAAAAAGAAAAGAATGTTTGGTTATAGTGCCTGGTTTTTAACGTCAGGGAAAATGTTCATTAGTATTTGTTTCCGTTGACAGATCAAAACTACTACAACCAGCAGGCGGCTATTGCCGAGACTATACAGCAGGAGGGTTTGGCTGTAAAAGCGGTAGAGATGGCCCTAAAAATGGCATCAAACGAACGATTATCGAATACGCTTTTGCCGATACAACACATGCGGCCGCATAGGATGACCCACCGGTAGACGTGGGTGATCGAAGTCGTCGGCGGGGTTGCGAGTCATATCGAGCCGTTCCATTAGTTGCCACGACCGGACATTAGCCGGAATAGTAAATGATACAATCTCGGCCAGTTTAAGCGTATCGAAGCCAAATGTCATAACAGCCTGAGCTGCTTCATACGCAAAACCTTTTCCCCAATACGGCCGGGCCAGTCGCCAGCCAATTTCAACAGCAGGCGTAAACGGAGCCTCGAAGGGTACAGGCTGTAATCCACAATAGCCAATAAACGAAGCCTGACCAGGAAGCTCAACCGCCCAAAGCCCCCAGCCATTCGTCGTCATAAAGTGCCTGATCCGTTCCATCAGGGCATCACTTTCGGCTTGGGTAAGGCAAGCGGGAAAGTGTTCCATGACCTCTGGGTCGGCGTTCATAGCCGCAAACGGCTCAGCATCCTCCGGCCGCCAGGGACGAAGTAAAAGGCGGGGAGTATATAAGTTGACCATTCAGTTGTGTTGACGTGGCTCCCCACCCCTGGCCCCCCTCCTAAAATAGAAGATGAGAACACAAGTGCGACTTCCTCTCCCCTCTCCTGTTTTAGGAGCTAATCTTGTAGGGGTTTTGAAAAAGAGCGAGTTTAGTAGCCTAACCCAGAAAACCATGAGTGAATTCAGCCAGATCAAAACCTTCCGTCCTCAGGTAAAAAAAGCCTGGAGCAAGCCTTTCAACA
>NZ_BAAHBH010000019.1:0-107665 GCF_054776815.1 Spirosoma gilvum
AGGTTTATGTTCAGCCAAGTTGGTACAGGTATAGTTAAAAGGCGTACTGATCAAGTATTCGATGTATTCCTGCTTAGCTATCATGCTGTGAAGTTGCCATTTTTACTCTTTAAGCGAAAGTCCTATATAGTAAATGAAACCTACAGTTACGCTTGAATATTGTCCAAAATGCGGCTGGCTACTGCGATCAGCGTGGATGGCACAGGAGCTATTAACAACCTTTACCGACGATGTGCATGGCGTGTTGTTACAGCCTTCAGAATTTAGTGGACGGTTTTCGGTTCGGGTGAATGAGCAGGTTATTTTTGACCGGAAAGTTGAAGGGCGTTTCCTGGATATTAAAGAGCTGAAGCAACTGGTTCGGGATGTGGTCAACCCCCAAAAAGATCTGGGCCATTCAGATCAGAAATAATCAGGATTACCGCAACGAATCGCTGTCAATTTCCAGTTCAAGTAGTGCATAACTTAGGCTTTTGCCATGCGTATCCATCGTTAGGGAGGTAGTGACGCCACCCATCAAAGCCTGTTGACACACAAACTGAAGGGCGGGTAAATTGGGTAACTCGTATCGGGTAATATCGCCCGCTACGATGCCTTTCAGATGCTCTTTGACTGCCTTTGCAGTTACCTGCGTACGTAGAAGCTCGTAATGTTCTGGCTTGTAAGGAATGAGCGAAAGGGTCAGCGTGTTGCCTTTGTCACCGGCTCGGCTGTGGGCGATGTCGTACAGTTTGATTTTCATGCGTGTAGAAGGGTGACGTGGGGAATAACTTGATGGCGGTCGATTAGCGTTGAAACGATACCAACGACTTCGTGGATGTATTTTCGGGCACCACCACCTCCAGCAGGCCCGTTGGTGTATAAAGCTTCCACTTCTTCGCCAACCAAAGCCGCCTGTTGAGAAGTGGGCGCTCTGCCTGCCACTCGCAATCGAATTTCATACGGGTCTGGGTAAATCCCGAACGTGGTACGGTGTACCGATGTGCTGCCAATATAATCGATACGAAGATCGTCGAAGCGATTCTGAAGCCGCTCCTGAATAATCGAACCGGCGAGTTGGGCGCGGCCCAGCGCGTTCGAGCCAGCGTAAGAGATTTCACCTTCGCCAATAAAACCGGCCTCATAGCCGACACTAACTTTCAGGGTCTCCGGTCGGGGTTTGCCCTGCCCACCAACTGCCCGTATCTGATTCTGGCCCGTTTGATCAAGTCGTACCTGGGTGAAATCGGCAATGACATCAGGAGTAAAATAGTGACCGGGGTCCATCACTTCGTACAGTAATTGTTCCCTGGCGGTTGCTACACTCAACATCCCGCCTGTGCCATCAACCTTTCCAAAAATGCCAGTACCATCGGTTAGCACATCGACAAACGGATGCCCCAAATGGGCCATATCAGGCACATCTTTTCGGCCTGGATCGGCAAAATAACCTCCTGTCAGTTGACCCGCGCATTCCATCAAATGCCCAATTACAGTGCCCTGCCCGATTTGATTCCAGTTGTCCAGTGACCAGCCCAGTTCATGAACCAGCGGTGCAACAAATAGCGTCGGGTCGGCAACACGACCGGTAATGATAACCTGGGCATCCGTTGCGAGTGCAGGTAGAATAGCGTCCGCTCCCAGATACGCATTGGCCGATACAATCGGTCCTGAGGACGTCAGGGATTGCCCTGTCTCCAGACTAGTTTCGTTTCCAGTCAACTGATTGAACACATCATCGCCCGTAACAGCCGCAACGCTTAGTGACAGGTTAAGTTGCCTGGCAATCTCGATTACTTTTTTGGCGGCTGCCAGTGGGTTGGCGGCTCCCATATTGGTAATTAGCCGAACGTTGTTGGCTAGCAATTCTGGAAGAAGCATTTCTATTCGACGCTCCAACAAGGGATCATAGCCCAGTTCCGGATTTTGACGCTTACGTTTTTGGGCCAAAGCGATAGTGCGTTCGGCCAGGCATTCCAACACCAGATAATTTAAATGGCCGCGTTGGGTCAGAATCAACCCTGGCTCCAGCCGATCCCCAGAAAAACCAGCCCCACAGCCTATTCGTATTCGTTCTTTCATGGTCTATTACGGTCATTAAATTGTCATTTATAGTCATTCATGGTCATTGGGTGGTACTCTAGAAATGACCACTGAATGGCAATTAAATGACCACGTATGACTAAATATGGATTGATCCCGTTAACAACGCCACCAGTGTCATGACCAGTGTGGTGCCCAGCGCCCATTTAATGGTGAATTTCTGATGTTCGCCCAAATCAACTTCGGCAAGGCCAACCAGCAAGAATGTGGATGCCGTGAGTGGACTGACCGGAAAACCAACCGTCATTTGACCCAACAAGGCGGCCCGGCCAATCTCCAATGGGTCGATGCCAAACTGAGTAGCCGACTGGCTCAAAATGGGGACAACACCAAAATAGTACGCATCAGGTGTAAAAAGCAGACTCGCAGGCATACTGGTAATGGCGGTCAGGGTGGGTAGCCAGGCTGCGTGTTGTTGCGGAATAAGCGAAATCAGCGACGTAGCCATGGCGTCGATCATTTTGGAACCCGTCAGTATACCCGAAAACACACCAGCCGCAAAGATCATACTCGACACCATAAAAATGTTGTTGCCATGACTACGCAGAACCTTCTGCTGATCGGTAAGTATCGGGTAATTGATGAGTAATGCCAGCGTGGCTGCGACAACGAAAAGCGCAGGTGTAGGCACCCAGCCTTTCATGAGTGTTGTAATAAGAGCAATGGTCAGTACGGCATTGATCCAGAATAACTTGGGTCGTCGCAGTGCCTGCTGTTCCTTTGTTAGATTTTCGTGGTGAACATAGGATAGCTGGCTGATACCGAGTCGTTTTCGCTCCTGGAGCCCCAGCCAGTATGCAACGGCCAGCACCCAGGCGATACCCGCCAGGATAGCCGGGACATTAGGGTTGAAAAGCTGTGTAGCATCGGTTTTCAGGGTAGAAATAGCCCGTGCCGATGTGCCAGACCAGGGAACCAGATGCAACGGCCCGACGCTAAGCGCCACAATACCGGGGAGTATCAATTTATTGATCTTCAGTTGGCGATAAATTGGTAAAAACGCTGACATCACAATCATAAACGTAGCTGTTCCGTCGCCATCCAGATGGACAATCATTGTGAGGATAGCCGTGCCGATTATAACCTTTAGCGGGTCGCCCTGCACGTATCGGATGATGCCCGCAATGATGGGATCGAACAGGCCCGCATCGAGCATAGTCGCAAAATAGAGTACGGCAAACATGAGCAGAATACCCGTTGGTGCTACCTGTTTGATACCCGCCAGAATCATCTCCCCCAGTTCTTTAGGAGTAAACCCAGCCAACAAACCGATCACTAAGGGAACCAAGACCAGCGCTGTTATGACCGACAGCCGTTTGGTGATAATCAGCACCAGAAAAATGCCGATAGTGGCAAAACCGAAGAATGAGAGCATACAAGTAGGTGGGATTTAATCCACCAGCATGAAAGTGGATAAATCAGAAGTAAAAGTTATACCTCGGTTGTCTTTACTGATACGTAGTTTGTAGTTTCATGGGCTGATGTTTCAAGTTTAAAGGTCCAGGTACTAGGTAAGCTGACACATTAGCTATTCGTGCGCCAGCTAATCTTAAACGATAGCCTGAAACATCAGCCCCCTGAAACTACACTTAACTGATTAACAAAAAATGCCTTTACGCTCGCAAGATTGGTTTGGCCGCACCGGCAAAGACGGCTTTATTTATCGGGCCTGGATGAAAAACCAGGGATTCCCGCATCATGAATTTGAAGGAAAACCCGTTATCGGAATCTGCAATACCTGGTCAGAATTAACGCCCTGCAACGCTCATTTTCGTGAACTGGCTGAGGCTATCAAGCGGGGGGTTTGGGAAGCAGGTGGTTTTCCGCTGGAATTTCCGGTGATGTCGCTGGGCGAATGCCAGATCAAACCGACAGCCATGCTGTTTCGCAACCTGGCCAGTATGGACGTTGAGGAAAGTATCCGTGGTAATTCGCTGGATGCGGTTATCCTGATGTGTGGTTGCGACAAAACAACGCCTTCGCTGGTGATGGGAGCCTGTAGCGTCAACATTCCGACGATGGTGGTATCGGGTGGGCCGATGCTGGCCGGGCGTTTCCGGGGCAAGAAAATTGGTACTAGTGATGTCTGGCGGTTTGCCGAAGCCTACAAAATGGGGGAGATGAGCCAGGCCGATTTCATTGCCGCCGAAGCCAGTATGGCGCGTTCACCTGGGCACTGTGCCGTCATGGGAACAGCCAGCACCATGGCTGCCATGGTCGAATCGCTGGGGTTGGCGTTACCTGATAATGCTACGATCCCGGCTGCCGATTCGCGCCGGAAAGTGCTGGCGCATATGACGGGCGTACGAGCGGTGGAGCTGGCTCGGCAAAATATTACTCCGTCGCAGATTTTGACCCGGCAGGCGTTTGAGAATGCCATCATGGTCAATGCGGCCCTTGGCGGCTCAACCAATTTCATTCTGCACCTGACGGCCATTGCCGGACGTGTTGGGGTAGATTTGTCGCTGGATGATTTCGATACGCTTTCTGCTAAAATCCCGCTGCTGACCAACTTGCAGCCGTCGGGTGAGCATTTTGTTGAAGACTTGTTCTATGCCGGTGGTCTTCCGGCCGTTATTCGTGAACTACGGAATTTTCTGAATAATGATGCGATAACCGTTAATGGCCGGACCATAGGTGAAAACTGCGCGGAGTCGCAATGCTATGATCCAGAAGTTATTGCGTCGGTCGATCATCCATTTAAGCCTGAGTCGGGGATTGCGGTTTTGCGGGGTAACCTGTGCCCGAATGGCGCTGTGTTGAAGCCGTCGGCTGCGTCGCCCGAACTCATGCAGCATACGGGTCGGGCGGTAGTGTTTGAAGACATCGACGACTACAAAGCCCGAATCGATGACCCTGAACTAGATGTAGACCCATCCTGTGTGCTGGTTCTGAAAAATGTTGGGCCCAGAGGGTATCCGGGTATGCCTGAAGTTGGCAATATGCAGCTTCCCGCTAAAATTCTGGCGCAGGGTGTACACGATATGGTTCGAATTTCAGATGGTCGCATGAGTGGAACAGGCTTCGGTACAGTAGTTCTGCATGTATCACCCGAATCGGCAGTTGGGGGCAATCTGGCCCTGGTTCAAAACGGTGACCTGATCACATTAGACGTTCACAATCGAAGTTTACATCTGCACGTATCCGATGAAGAGCTGGCCGCGCGTATGGTGCATTTTACACCGCTAAACCTGGGCTACGATCGGGGTTACGTGAACCTGTACATCCGGCACGTGACACAAGCCCATGAAGGAGCCGATTTCGACTTTCTGCGTGGAGCTTCCGGTAGTGTTGTGAAACGGGATTCGCACTAGAGAGGATTTTTTCTGACAGGATTAACAGGATGAACCTGTTTAAACTATTCGTTTTGTAGAAATGTAAGGCTATTTTTTGTCATTCCGACCGGGACGCGTAGTCGAAGGAGGAATCCTAAGTTTGACTAATAAGCGACTTTGAGATTCTTCCTTCGACTACGCGTCCCGGTCGGAATGACAAAAAACGATCCAGTTATAGCGAAAATTAGAAAGTTTAAACAAATTCGATGATTTAAAATCAGCGTAATCCTGTATATCCTGTCAGAAACGTTTTGACTTACCACCCCAATTTTATCTGACTATTGGACGACATACTGATTTGTCCTACCGATTCATAGTACACCTGTCTGGCAAAAGCCGAGGTGCCAGCGTTTATCGTTATGGTATGACGAATGGTAGCCTGATCGTAACTGTTTGGAACATGCCCACATGACCAGGTAGTGGCATTATGCCAATTGCCATTTTGAACACTTTGGCAGTTTTCGCCTTTGTAGAAAATCTTAAAAATCTTTCCTTCGCTGTAGCTGAAATAGTACAGGTTTCCGTCAGGACCAACGGTTAAATTGACAAGAAGTCCGGTTAAATTATCAGCAAAGGAAGACTTTGTGCTTGTTGGTCCCGACAAATCCAGCACGCGTATCCAACGGATACAAAAATCCAGGAAAAAGTATTTACCAACGTAGTTCGAAGGATAGGCAGCAATAGAAGGATTGTAAAAAGTACCTCCTGTGACGGCACAGCCAATGTCGGGCCCACTATGCGGGTAGGTATAAACGGGATTGCTAAAAGCCGGATTCGTACTGACGCCTTCGGCTGCAGGCCAGCCAAAATTTTGTCCGCCCGTTGTGGCATCATTGATCTCCTCCCAGGATTCCTGTCCCACATCGTTTACCAATAACCGACCCGTTATCGGCTGGAATGCTATGGTATACGGATTACGAAGGCCGTATGCCCAAATTCGTTTTCGGGCTTCGGAGCCGGTTGGAAATGGATTGTCGGATGGGGCGCTGCCATCGGGATTTATTCGTAATACTTTTCCCAGGTAGTTATCCAGGAATTGCGAATTAGGCGGATTAGCATTCTCACCAACGGCTACGTATAACTTACCATCGGGCCCAAAAGCCAGCGAGCCACCATTATGATTGGTCGCACTTAGAGGATCTAATTCCAGAAGGATATGCTCACTTCCTACTAAAACCCTATCGCCATCGGCTGTAAAACGGCTAATTCGATTATGGACGGCAATTGTGTTGCTGGCGGGTACTGTATAATAAAGATAAACATAATGGTTGGTTGAATAGGATGGGTCAAACGCGATACCCAACAACCCCCGCTCTCCAACTGAATCTACCGTCAACTGGATAAAAGGAGAAGGCAATAAACTACCGTTTTGTAGGATCGATACAATCCCGTTTTGTTGGGCAACAAACAGTCTGCCGTCAGGTGAGGGCGCCATAACAGTTGGTCGGTCAATACCGGAAGCAATGGCTACCTGGGTAAAGTTCGTTGGAAAAACCTGCGCATATGAAGGAAATAGCTGACTAAGCAGCAGGGAGAAACAAAGGCTTAACGACCAAAACCAATGCAATCGAATTAGTCTGAAGCCGTCGAAAGATTCTGATTGAAAGTAGCCCAAACGCATCGCGATTAGCGGATCTGAATGAGTTATTGCCCGCAAAATTTGCGCCGTTTTTACTGGATCAGTTTAGGGTAGGATACCTAATAAAAGTGGATAAAAGGCTTAGGTCTGAGTAAATAATAATGTAAGCTGCTGTACGTGAGTTGTTTGGTGGTGAGTGCCAAAGGGTAGGGTAGAGGCCTGGAAAAGGAAAAAAAATCAGGGTACAATTCAATCTCGTTCGGTATGAAAATTGCGATTTTTTTAAGAAAGGTTTATGATTGCATGAAAATATTTTTATATATATTTATAGGTTTATTTATTCATATCGAGGCAATAGCACAGGCACCAAGACTGCGTCTGACAGAGTTAGTTTCTGGCTTGAATCGGCCTACCGATATTGCTGCTATCAGTTCTTCTGAATTTTTGGTTTCGCAAACGGACGGGCAGATTCGTTTAGTTCGAAATGGGACCATATTGACCAATCCTTATTTGAATCTGGGTGCTAAAATTAATGATGCAACCTGGGAAGGAATATTCGGTATTACGCTGCATCCTAATTATGCCGCAAACGGCTACATATACGTTCATTATTGTCGTAAAAGTGATCGCTCATCGGTGTACGCTCGATTTACGCGTAGCACTACCAATTCGGACCAGGCTGAAATAACCTCTGAGTTAGTGTTGTTGACGGTTCCTTATCCTAATCCGCTGGGTGCCCACCGTTCGGGTTGTCTGGCATTTGGTCCTGACGGGTATTTATACATTACCACGGGTGATTCTTGGCCTGGCCTTCGTGGATCGGTTGGTGACCCGGATCGGTTAGCGCAGAGCTTACAAACACTTTACGGGAAGATACTTCGTATTGATGTGGATCATGGGACTCCTTACTCAATTCCAGCAACCAATCCGTTTAGGAATCCAAACGATGGAATCGCGGATGAAATTTATGGACTTGGTTTACGGAATCCCTGGCGTTGGAGTTTTGATCGTCTGACGGGCGACATGTGGATAGGGGATATTGGGCAGGATGGCTGGGAAGAACTGAATTTTACCCTTGCCAGTGCAATAGCACCTCAAAACTATGGGTGGCCGTGTTTTGAAGGAACACATGCGTACGATCTAACCTGTTCAGGTACAGGGAGCTATCACATGCCTTTACTTGATTACTCGGGTTATAATTATGGTAGTGGTGCTTCGATTACTGGCGGATACGTATATAGAGGAACGGTCTTTCCAAAACTTTATGGCTATTATGTGTATGGCGATTTTCAACGTGGTACGTATTGGACGCTAAGCCGAAACAATGACGGAACGTTTCAAAATAGTATGCAGCCGGTCTCGTTCACAACCGCCCCTGTATCGTTTGGGCAGGACCCGAACGGTGAGTTGTATGTACTTTCATTTTCAGAGGGGAAGCTTTACCGGATAATCGAACGAACCATCACAAGTGTAAAAACAGGGAACTGGACGAGCCCCGATACATGGAACTGTAATTGCCTGCCCATCCCCGGCGATGATGTTGCTATCGCTGAGGGGCACACTATATCGCTGAACCAACAGGTTCAAATCAAAACGCTGGACTTAAAAGGGAAATTAACCTATTCAGCGTCAGGCAAAGTCACGATTGATCCATTGACAGCACCTTAGTTTATCTTTTCAAACGTTTGCGAGAGAAATTTGTCCTATTTTCGTGGCAAAAATCCCTTTCCTTTTATCGATTGCATGACAAATTTTGCTCAACAAACGGTACTCATCACGGGAGCCGGTATTGGAATTGGTTTTGCCATGGCGAAAGCCTTAGTCCAGCAGGGGGCTAATGTCTTACTCAATGATTTTGATGAAGCGTTGGCACAAAATGCCGCCCGGCAAATTAATCAGGAATGCCAGGGGGCCGAAGCCGGAACCTGTGCCCCCTGCCCAGGCGATGCTTCGGATGTAGCGTTTATTCGTCATATGGTCGATACCGCAGTATCACGCTTTGGCTCACTGGATATTGCGATTGCCAATGCAGGTATCACGATTTTCGGCGACATTTTTACCACTACCCCCGACGCCTTTCAGAAGATTGTCGACTTAAACCTGCGCGGCAGCTTTTTTCTGGCGCAAACGGCTGCAAAACAAATGCGGACGCAGGGTAAGGGCGGCAGCGTTCTCTTTATGTCGTCGGTAGTGGGACATCTGGCGCATCCGGGATTGCCTGTCTACAGCATGACGAAAGCAGGACTGGAGATGCTGGCCCGACAGTTGGTCATCGATTTCTCACCGCTTGGTATCACCGTCAATTCGATTGCGCCCGGAGCTACCCTTACCGAACGTACTTTAGACGATCCTACTTACATCCCCATCTGGTCACGAATCACTCCCATGGGCCGCCCGGCCACCGTCGAGGATATTACCAACGCAGCCCTGTTTCTAGTTTCACGCGCATCGCGTCACATCACCGGCCAAAGCCTGGTCGTCGATGGTGGCTGGACCAGTGTTGGCGTTCCGCCAATTTAATGTTGAATGATAGAATGCCTGAATGATTGAATTGCTGGCGCATAGTTTTATTCAATCATTCAGGCATTCTATCATTCTATTATTCAATCATTATTTTCTCCCCAACGTAATCAGCACGACACCAACTACGGCTACTACGGCACCGATCAGCGATTGACTGGAAAAGATCTCTCCGGCGAAGAGTGTGCCCAGCAGCATCGCCACGACCGGGTTGACAAAAGCATAGGTGGCGAGTAATTGCGGGGGGGCATTGCGGGCCAGCCAGGAATAGGACGAAAAGCCGATGATGCTACCGAAAATAATCAGGTAAATCATGGAACCGATGGCCTTGGCTGGTGCGTCCAGAATACTTAACGGAGTAACGGGCTCCAATAGTAAGCTTACCAATAAACTGGCAGCTCCGCCTACAATCATTTGAATGCCACTAGAAATTGGGCCTGACGGTAACGATAGACGAGGGGTAAGCAAGGTGCCAATGGCCCAGATGAAGTTACCGAAGGCAACAATACATGTACCGATTAATTTGGCATCCAGACCTGCCGTGCTCTGCAGTTTGTCGGGTTTTACCAGCAGATAAATACCGGCCAGGCCGACAACTAAGCCCGCTAATGCCAAATTACTTGGCCGTTTTTTACCAAACGAAACCCAGTTGAGGGTAAGCAGATACACGGGCAGCAGACCGCCCAGTAAGGCCGCCATCCCACTGGGAATGTACTGTAAGCCAATGGCTAAGCAACCATTTGAAACGGTCAGGAGCAGGATGCCAATAAGTCCTGACGACTGCCACTCCTGTCGGGTTGGGCGTGGTGTACCCGTTAGTCGGGCGTAGCCGTACAGAATAGCTCCCGCAATCAGATACCGAACGGCCACCATGTACAGGGGAGGCATCCGTTCCGTCATAAAATGGATGAACAGATAGGTTGAACCCCACAAAATGTAGACGGAAATCAGGTTTGCCCAGAGCGTAAATCGGCCTGACGAATTGGAAAGAGGAGATGTAACGGCTTGCATACAATTGACTACTACTAGAGTCGTAACACCGAAAGCCATCATTTTTATCCGCTAAACCGCTCTATTTTCAGTCTTTCTAAGATAGATTATGAAAATTCTAAGCAGAAGAATATTTGGTGAATATGGCTAGTAAGATACTTCCGTATTGTTAGCTTCTAGCTGTTTCAACTGTAGGGCATACGGACTTTTCATGGCTTCCTGACCGAAAAGCGGATTGCTTCCCAGAAACAGCTTTTTGAGCCCTTTTACCTTCAGCAGCATACTGGGAAACTCGTGCAGGTTATTGTTATTCAGCGACAGTTCCTCCAGCGACCGTAAGGTTCCCAATACGGACGGTGCCGATACATACCAGTTATAGCCCAGATCCAGTACCCGTAACTTTTGCAGGCGAGTAAATTCGTCGGGGAGTTGGCTCAGGTGGTTGTGATGGGCGTACAATACCTGTAAACGACGTAATTTGGTAAGGCCTACCGGTAGGTTTCGTAGCTCATTATGTGCGACAGCCAACTGTTCCAGTCGCTTCATTTTGCCCAGTTGAGGAGGAAGTTCAATGAATTTGTTGTAATACAGATCCAGCACTTTAACTCGTTTCAGTCGGCCAATGGAATTGGGTAAGCGTGTTAAACCAACACTATACAAATTAAGGTCTGCCAGTCGACGCATCCGGCGGAGGGTTTTTACATCCGTGTCGGTTAGCGTATTCAGTTTGTTATAGCCAAGCCATAAGCTTTCGAGCCGCCGATTCTGGCGGATGGATTCGGGGATTTTTGTCAGCTTGTTGCCTTGAATATTCAGCGACCGCAGGTGTTTATTGCGGGTGATGAACACACTGTCGTTTGGGATGGCATTGTAGAGCACACTTAACCGCTTGAGGGTGGGAATGTCCGACGTGAGTCGGGCGGGAAGTTCGTGCAGGTTATTTCTGGAAAAGTCCAGTTCTTCCAACTTTGGAAAACGGTACACAATCTCAGGAACGGCGCTTAGTTCCAACTGATTAAATGCCAGCATGGTAACCGTATCGGGACGGGTCGTTTTTTCCGCAGCTTCGAGCGTACTAATAATCCCGGTTCCACGCCGAACGGTGCGTTTTTGAGGCATATTACCCAGTGTTGTGTTACCGCTCCACCAAAAACCAGCGGTTGTGCTGAAAGGATACGGATGTTGATCGTACCATTCAGATACTAACTGGATTAGTTGGGTTTCTTGTTGACTGGTGAGATCCTTTCCTGAGAATGAGCAGAATACCCAGTCAAAGGTTCCGTCTGGTCGTACAAACTCTTCTGTTT
This sequence comes from Spirosoma gilvum, assembly GCF_054776815.1. NCBI lineage: Bacteria > Pseudomonadati > Bacteroidota > Cytophagia > Cytophagales > Cytophagaceae > Spirosoma > Spirosoma gilvum. The sequence continues at coordinate 11,814 of NZ_BAAHBH010000019.1, forward strand.
GCAGCAATATACCTTGAACAGGTAACCGCTTTTTGTTCTGCTGGATAAACGAAAAAAACTGCTTATTTCGAGTGCTTAAGGTGTCAAGAAACATGCGTCCATGCCGGGAAAATACTCCTTGTTCTCCCGCTTTCCGGGGAAATGCGCGTGAGTATTTCTTGCCTAAGCTTTCTATGGAGATACTCAGTTGTGTGGTATCGCGCAATAATACCACTCTCGGCTGCGCAAATCCAACAAGCCCAATCAGTCCAAAATAGAGAAGTAAAATGCCCTTTTTCATGGTGTAACGGATTTTTTAGGTAAATAACGAAAAATATAGTTATAAAAACCAAAAAAGAACCGGGATTTATATGATTTGACTGACTGACTCTGATTATGCCTTCAAAGAAGGCTTATAGATAAAATCAAAGTCAGTCAGTTAAATCACATAAATCCCGGTTTAGTTTTTACCGCCACTTACCGACGAAGCGGGTTGCTTTTCGGCGGCTTTCTTCGCGGCTTTGGCAAAATCACCGGCTTTAATGATCGAGATTTTCGAGGGGTCGATGTGCTTTTTCATTGCAGCGTTGACCTGTTCTGGAGTCAGGGATTCCAGTTTCTTCTCAAAATCGGCATCCCAGGCCATTGTCCGGTTCAGGTACAGGTAGTTGTTCAGCGTAGCCGAAAGGCTCGGGTCCTGTGCCCGACCCACCATCCGCGACTGCAACAAACCCGAGCGGGCTGCTTTGATCTCGTCGGCGGTAAAGCCTTCTTTCACCGCTTTATCCATTTCCTCGCGGAAGGCTTTTTCCAGTCGCTCGGCATTTTCTGGATTGTAGATGGCGTAGGTCATGAACATTCCCGTTTTATCGAATGGATTGGCCTGCAACTGCGAGCCAACGCCATAACTGATACCCTCTTTCTGGCGAATCCGAACCGCTAAGCGAGAGTTCAGGAAGCCACCGCCCAGCATGTAATTGCCTAGCACAAGCGCCGGATAATCAGGATCGTCGTCACGCAACGGAAGGTTAACACCTGCTACCATAAAGGCATTGGCTTTATCGGGTGCTTCGATGCTTTGCGGAGTTGGCTTGATGTCGTTGTAAGGCGATACCAGACGGCTGAATGGCTTTTTCGCTTTCCAGGTACCCAGTTCATCCATCACTACCTTCCGAACGGCGGGCTCATCAAAATCACCCACAACAGCCAGCGTAGCACTCTGCGCACCGTAGAAATCTTTGTGAAACTGCTTCAAGTCGTCCAGTTTCAGGGCTTTCACCTCGGCTACGTCTTCGTCCGGTGTCGATGTGTATCGCACATCTTCCTTCGGATACGGGTTCATCTGACGCTGGAATGCTGTGAAGGCAAGCGACTGGGGCTCTGAACGTTGCGACTCGATCTGGGCTAATTGCTCCTGCTTTAATTTCTCAAATTCATTGGTATCGAACGCAGGGTGTTTGAGCATATCGCCCACAATACGCAATACGGCTGGCAGATTTTCCTTGTTGGTTTTGATAATGGCGTTCACCTGATTGCCACCACCAAATACGTTTACCTGTGCTTTCAGCTTATCCAGTTCGTCCTTGATTTGCTGACGCGAACGGGTCGTGGTCCCTTTGTCGAGCATCGAGCCTGTAAAGACCGAGATAGCGCTCTTGTTTTTCAGGCTGTTTATATCACCATACCGTAGTGTCAACCGGGCGTTTACTTCGTTACCACGGGTCGATTTGGGAAGTAACGCCAATTCAATGGTATTCGGCTGTTCAATCCGTCGGGTACGTCCATCGATGTTGGCAGGCGAGGGGTCGAACGCTTCACCACTGGCAATAGCGGCCCGGCCTTTGTAGTTTTTCACCATTGCATCCACATCTGGCGCGTCAGGAACATCAACGCGGTCGGGTGTTTGTTCGGGAATGAACATGCCGGTGGTGCGGTTTGATGGCTTGAAGTAAAACTTAGCCACCCGTTGTACATCGGCCGGTGTTACTTTTTCAAGTGCGTCGCGGTAGAGGAAGCCTAGCCGCCAGTCGCCAGTGGCAATGTATTCGCTCAGCGTACGACCCAGACGCTCGACATCTTTGAAGCTTAGTTCTACATCTTTCAGTAGTTTCGCTTTCGACCGCTCAACCTCATCCTTTGTCGGCGTTTTGATCGCTATCGAATCCAGGGTGCCGAGCAGAGCTTTTTTCGCATCGTCGATGGATTTATCCCTTAGCATTTCGGCCGCAAAGTACGCGTAACCAGGATCTTTGGTCATGAACGAATACCCATATTCCTGCGATGCTTTCTTGGTTTCGATCAGGGCTTTGTAAAGTCGGCCGCTGGGCTCGTCGGTCAACAGATCGATCAGGATATCCATGACCGGATAATCGGGATGCGAGCTTGGCATGATGTGATACAAAGCCGAAACCACTTTCGTATCCCCAACGCGACGAAGGACTACATCGCGTTCGCCATCCTGAACGGGCTCAACGCTGTAGGTCGGTTGCAGTACACGGGCTGGTTTCGGAATCGGGCTGAAGTACTCATTGACCAAAGCCAGCGTTTTGGCTTCATCGATTTTACCCGCTACAACTAGTACTGCATTATCGGGCTGATAGTATTTTTTGTAAAACGCCTGAAGGTTCTCGATGGGCACTTTCTCCAGGTCAGACCGGTTACCGATGGTCGATTTGCCATAGTTGTGCCACAGAAAGGCCGACGAGACAACCCGCTCGTTCAAGACGTTTTGTGGAGAGTTTTCCCGCATCTCGAACTCATTCCGTACAACCGAGAATTCGGAAGCCAGATCTTCTTTCTTGATAAACGAGTTGATCATCCGGTCTGATTCCAGATCGAGCGCCCATTTCAGGTTCTCGTCGGTAGCAGCAAAGGTTTCAAAGTAATTCGTACGGTCGAGCCAGGTCGTTCCGTTCGGTCGTGCGCCGTGCGAGGTCAGTTCCTGGGGAATGTTGGTATGCTTGGTCGAACCTTTAAAGACCATGTGTTCCAGCAGGTGCGCCATCCCCGTTTCGCCCAGCCCTTCGTGCCGGGAGCCGACCAGGTAGGTGATATTGACAGTAACGGTAGGCTTCGATGGATCGGGGAATAGCAGGACTTTCAGGCCGTTTTTCAGGTTGTACTCGGTAATGCCTTCGACCGAAGCGCCTTTCGTAATGCCTTCCGGAAGTTTATCCTGCGCTGATGATGAAGAGAGGCTACTGACCAGCAGTGCTGCAGCCAGCATACTCGTACGGCCCCATCCAGTTCGAACCAAGGTTGGCCAGGTATGATTGTTTTGCATAAACAGCTTAGTTATGTTGGGTACTCAAGAAAAGAATTGGATAGTTACTGATAAATGAGAAAAATGTCAACGGTCTTGGTATATACTTGCCAAAAGCGATGATGAATGGTCACTGCCATTGAGCTGGCGTTACGCTAGAAAGACGGAAGCAGATGGAAGAAGTTGCTTTCGTCTGCTTCCGTCTTTCTGGCCCTGTTAATTTTTGGTGCCACCACTTACCGTTGAAGCAGGCTGCTTTTCGGCTGCTTTTTTTGATGCTTTTTCGAAGTCGCCCGCTTTTACGATGGTGAGCTTGCTGTAGTCGATGTATTTTTTTACGGCCGTATTCACCTGTTCGGGTGTGAGGGCAGCAATTCGTTTTTCGTACTCGGCATCGTAGGCAAACGTACGGCCTTCGGCTTTGGTGAGGTACTGCGCCCATTTACGCGCCAGCATACCATCCTGCGAACGTTCGACCTGATTGTTTTGCAGAATAGCCGCTTTGGCTGCTTTTAGTTCATCGACGGTAACTCCATCTTTGGCCAGTTTTTCCAGTTCCTCTTTATAGGCCTTTCCCAGTCGTTCCGAATTTTCGGGATTGTAGATCGCGTAAGAGCCAAAGTTAGCCACCTTATCATTGTCGTCGGCATACACGTACGAACCCACTCCATAGCTAACACCCTCTTTCTGCCGGATACGGGTAGCTAATCGGGAGTTCAGGAATCCATCACCCAGGATGTAGTTTGCCATAAACAAAGCCGGGTATTCCGGGTCGTCATCGCGCATGGGGAATTTCAGGCCTGTTACCAGCATGGCATTGGCTTTGTCGTCGGTCTGAATCAATTCGGATTTGGCTTTGACATCGGCGAAAAGTTGCAACGGAACCCGTATAAACGGCTTAACGGCTTTCCATTTGCCCAGATCGTTCTTAATCGTAGCCCTTACCATTGCTTCATCAAACGCGCCAACGACCGATACCACAGCATTCTGAGCGCCGTAGAAATCCTTGTAGAACTGCCGAACGTCGTTGATAGTCAGTTTTTTGATGGCGTCGATCTCTTCATCGAACGTCATAGTATACCATACATGGCCTTTTGGGTAAGGATTCATAACACGATTGGCTACGTTGAAGGCAATGGCCTGCGGTTCCTGCTTCTGTGACTCAATCTGAGCCAAGCGTTCTTCTTTGAGCTTGTTGAACTCCGATTCGGGGAAGGATGGGTTACGCAGGCAATCGTTCACTATTTTCAGCACAGCTGGTAAGTTCTCTTTGGACGTTTCAATACCCACAAAAGCACCCTGACCATTGGAGTAAACATAAGCACGGGCTTTCAACTTATCCAGTTCGTCTTTGATCTGCTGATAGGTGCGGGTTTTAGTGCCGCGCTCCAGCATCGAGGCTGTAAAACTGGCGGCTGTCATTTTATTCATCAGACTGACTTCGTCGCCCATGCGGAGCTGGATATTCATCTGTACCGAATTTCCCCGGGTGCTTTTGGGTAACAACGCATATTTTAAACCGTTCGCTTCCTGACCCCGTTTGGTACGGGCATCGATGTTGGCTGGCGATGCATCAAAGGCTTCACCGGCGGCAACCACTTCTTCGCCTTTGTAATCTTTCACCAGCGACATAATATCGGGTGCGGCTGTTATCTCGGCGCGATCGGGTTTTTGATCCGGGATAAACAGACCAACAGTCCGGTTAGCGGGTTTCAGGTAGGCCTGAGCTACGCGTTGCACATCGGCAGGGGTTACCTTTCGGATGGCGTCGCGGTAGAGGAAAACCAGCCGCCAGTCGCCAGCGGCCATGTATTCGCTGAGTTGCAAACCGACGCGGTCTACCTGTTTGAACATTAGCTCGATGCCACTCAGGATTTTGGTTTTAGCCCGGTCTACTTCGTCAGTCGTTGGGGGCTTTCGGGTTACTTCATCCAGCGTATTCATCATCACCAGACGGGCCGAGTCGAGCGAACTTTCTTTACGAACTTCGGCATAGAAATACGCAAAACCTGGGTCGTGTAAAGCTGGTGTCCAGCCCCATTGCGAAGCTGCTTTTTTGGTTTCGACCAGCGCTTTGTAAAGGCGTCCTGAAGGTTCATTGGTCAGTACGTCCATTAGCACATCTAGCGCTGGATAGTCGGGATGCGTACCGGCAGGTGTATGATAGGCGGCCGCTACCCCCTGCGTGTCGCCCACCCGTTTGAGCGTAACCTGTCGTTCGCCATCCTGTGTGGGTTCAACCGTATACGGCTGTTTTAAGGACCGGGTTGGGCGGGGAATGGGGCTGAAATAGTTATCGACCAGGGCGAGGGTTTTACCTTCGTCAAACTTACCGGCTACGAGCAGAATGGCATTGTCGGGCTGATAATATTTTTGGTAAAAGGCCTTCAGATTGTCGATCGGAACCCGTTCGATGTCTTCTTTTGAACCGATAGTCGATTTACCGTAGTTGTGCCACAGGTAAGCCGACGATAGCACCCGCTCCATCAACACATACTGGGGTGAGTTCTCGCCCATCTCGAATTCATTTCGGACGACGGTAAACTCGGAAGCCAGATCTTCCTTCTTGATAAACGAATTAACCATCCGGTCCGATTCCAGATCGAGGGCCCATTTCAGATTCTCGTCGGATGCCGAAAAGGTTTCGAAATAGTTAGTACGGTCGTACCAGGTGGTACCATTGGGCCAACAGCCATGCTCCGTCAGTTCCTGAGGAACATTGGTGTGCTTGGTCGATCCTTTAAAGACCATATGTTCCAGCAGGTGGGCCATCCCCGTTTCACCCAGACCTTCGTGCCGAGAACCAACCAGATAGGTGATGTTGACGGTGATGGTGGGTTTCGAGGGGTCGGGGAAGAGTAGCACCCGTAAGCCATTGCGAAGCTGATATTCAGTAATGCCTTCGACACTGGCAACTTTGGTGATACTTTCCGGAATAGTAACCGTTTCTGATTTTGTCTGGGCCGATAAGGTTGTGAGAGTACCGATCAAAAATAGAATGGTGAGAAGAAAAGCGGAAAACCGCAAGGGAAATTTCCAGGCAATTCTGTGTTGCCTGGTCGAGAAGAGGTCGACGTGGGTAGACATAACAATCCGGTTAGTTGAACGAATAGGTAAACTAAACGTCTAGTTACGAATAAATCTTATACTTGCAACCTAATTTTGAAAAATTAACACAAGAAAGGTGGCAAATCGGTAGGTTAGCCCTCCAGCCAATGTCGAAACTGGGTTGACTTCTCTTTGCTAACCAGGATGTCCTGGTTGTCATTCGGGCTCTTTAACGACACCAGCAACTTCTGGCTGTCATGAGGTTTGAATCCAGCCACCGCATCCAGCGCAATGACATACTGACGATTGGCCCGAAAAAACAGAGCTGGGTCGATCAGCTCTTCGAGTTCATCGAGAGTTTTGTAGTCAGTTACCAATTTTTTGCCATCGATGGTGTAGAGATAAATCAACTCATTGCGGCAAAAACAGGCCACTTCCTGTTGGGGCACCGAGATAATTTGGCGGATATGATGCCCCGAGAATCGACGTTTGTAGGCAGGCGTTGATGTATGTTCGGTCAGGTGATTCAGAAAGTGTCTAAAATGGTCTTCAAAACCCATGGTGCCATTGAGTGCCCATCGATGAAATTTAGACAGAGCCGTCTTAAGTTCTTCTGGGTCAATAGGTTTAAGTAAATAATCCAGACTATTAAGCTTAAACGCCCGAATGGCATACTCATCATAGGCTGTTGTGAAAATAACTGGTGTATCGAGCTGAACCTGTCGGAATGCCTCAAAACTAACCCCATCGGAAAGTTGAATGTCAGATATAACCAGATTGGGTGAGGGGAACCCCAACGCCCGACGAGCCTGGAAATAGTCACAAATAGCCTGTACGCTCGCCAGAGGGCCTTCGATAGTAGCGCTGGGTTCCAGTTGCTGAACTAGTTTTTGAAGTTGGCGGGCAATCAGCGGTTCGTCTTCGATCAGGAGGATGGTCATAAAATTGTCATTTTTGGTCATTCGTTGCCACTTGCTTCGCGCCATTCATTGCTAGGCAATTGCTGCGACAAATAACAACGAATGACCAAAAATGACAATGAATGACCATTATTCATTTAGAAGTAACGGCACAGATACCTGAAAAACCGCGTCGTTATCGGCTATTTCAATTGGGCGGGGGCTTAAGTAGCTGTACAGCAGTTTCAGATTTTCCAATCCTTGTCTGTTGGACGTTTCTACCTGACGTTTACGCTGAATCGGGTTCGAAACGATTAAATAATTGTCGTTGGCACTAATGGTTACGGTTAGCGGACGAGCTTCGCTGATGGTGTTGTGTTTGATCGCGTTTTCGATCAGAATTTGAAGGGTAACCGGCACGATCTGATGGTCAAGGGTTTCGTTGGAAAGCTGACACGTTACCATGAACGCCCCATCAAAACGGGTTTTGAGCAGCGAAACGTAGTTTTTTATAAAATCCAGCTCGGTTTCGATCGGTACCAGCGCCTTGTCTTTGTGCTGAATAACGTACCGAAATACTTTCGACAATTGTTGCAAAAACTGCCGGGCCAGGGTAGGGTTATCGTCAATCAGGCTATCGAGCGAGGATAAACTGTTGAACAGGAAGTGCGGACTGATCTGGTTTTTCAGACTGTCGAGCTGGACCTGTACTTTTTCTTTTTCCAACTGGGCCGTTCGAATCGTATTCTCCTGCCACCGTTTCAGCAGATGACTGGCAATAAAGCCCAGTGTAATCACGGTGTTGACCAGAAAGATCGTTACGACTATAATAATGGCCGAGAACCGATTGAACGGATTCAATTCGGGCAAAATATCACTAATGATCGGTCTAACAACGAAGTATCCGGTCGCTATTAATATAGTTTTTATAATGCCCCAACCCCCAATTAACTGCACCGCAATTCGCCAGCGAATGTTTTTCTCAAAAGGTAATCGCTGGTTCAGCCACTCATTGAAAACGTAATGAAAAACCCAGATCAGGTTTAACATGAAGAAGGAAAGCAGAAACAGCCAGAACTGTAGCTGCCAGGTAATGGTCGGCATGATCCACTGACGGGCAAAAACACCCATCAGCGCCATCCACAGTAGGAGAAACTCGACGTATTTATTGAACTTGATTTTCATGGCTGGCAATGATCATTCCGTCCGACATTTCGATAACACGGTCGGTACGGGCGGCAAAATCAGGATCGTGGGTAACGGCAATGATCGTCTGCCCTTTTTTGGCAAGACCGCTAAAAATCTCGAATACGTTTTCAGTGTTGGCTTTGTCGAGGTTACCAGTCGGTTCATCACCCATAATGATGGTTGGGTCATTGATAAGGGCTCTGGCAATAGCAACGCGCTGCTGTTGCCCCCCCGACAGTTTGCTGGCTGGTTTGCGGGCATAGTCGGCTATGCCAATCAGTCGAAGCTTTTCCATCGCCCGTTCTTCAACTTCTTTTTCCGGGTATTTACCCAATTTTAAACCCGGCAGCATCACATTCTGCAAGGCCGAAAATTCGGGTAACAAAAAGTGAAACTGGAACACAAAACCAAGGTGCTCATTGCGGAAGTGGGACAAATAATCCTGACTTCGACCTTTGAGATTGGTTCCTGCCATTTCGATTTGGCCGTCGTAGTCGGTGTCCATCGTCGACAGCAGGTACAACAGCGTCGATTTGCCGCAGCCCGATTTACCGACAATCGATAGGAATTCACCCTGTTGCACCGCAAACGTAACATCCTTCAGCACCTGAAATTTGTCGGGGTCGTAGAAGTACTTGTTGAGGTGATTAGCAGAAAGAACGGTGTTCATTTGAATGATGAATTATAAATTATAAATGATGAATTATGTGCCATCTGGCATTGATCATTGATCATTCATCATTGAAAACTTACCCCCGAAGTATTGCCACCGGGTCCACCTGCGAGGCTTTTCGGGATGGGAAAAAGCCTGCCAGAACGGTGGTGATCACACCGAACAGGATGCCCATGATGTAGTATTTCGGATCGAATATGACCGGAAACGTTTTGATACTCAGAAAATCACCGGCGTCGAATGGCGTGATCGACAGCATGTAACTTAGTCCGAAACCAATGAGCAGCCCAAGTAGTCCGCCCGAAAAACCGATGAAGACCGCCTGTAGCAGGAAGATGGCGATAATATCGCGACCTTCAAAGCCCGTAGCTTTCAGGATGGCGATGTCTTTGATTTTGTTGATGACGGTCATGTTCATGATGTTGTAGATGCCGAAGCCTGCCACCACCAGCAATGTCATCGACACTACAAACGTCATCACATTCCGAATTTTTTCACCTGCCAGAATCGCCGTGTTGGCCGTAGCCCAGTCTTCGGTATAATAGCTGTACATCGCCCGGAGACGTTTCCCGAACGGGATGGCCTGTAAGGGATCGATCATCTTAATGTGGATGTCGGTGATGTAACTGGGGTCTTTCTGAAGCATTTCCTGCACGGTCGACAGGTTGGCGTAGCTCTTGGTATTATCAACCGTGCCGACACCAAAGCCAAAGGTGCCAACTACCCGCAAAATTCGTGTGCTGCCGATGGGGGTTGTGACCGTTACTTTGTCGCCCACCCGTACGTTAAGTTTTCGCGCCAGTACGGCTCCCATGATCAGCCCGTCTGGGTTACTTTGCAAGCCCCGCAAGCTACCCGATTTAAGCCGGGTAGTTAATTTGTACAGCCGGTTTTCGCGTTCGATGTCAACCCCCGAAATCGTGCCTGACAACTGGATAGGCCCGTTGTTATAAAATGCCTGCGTGGCCACCTGGGGCGAAACGCCCAGTACACCCGGTTCTTTTTCGATGCGTTCGGCAATGGCGATTCCATTCTTAATCCGAGCCAGTTCATCTTTGGGTTTCTGATGATACACTACATTGAAATTGCTCGGATTGAGCTGGTCGATCAGACTGGGACGTTGCGTATTGACTTCATTATAGAGTCGGATATGTGGGCTGGCGTCTAGGGCCGAATCTTCCAGAAACTGATTCACCCCCTGCATGAACGAAATCATCGTGATGAACATAGCAATGCCGAACGTTACCCCCAGCATCGCCACAAGCGTTTGCCGCTTCTTGGCCATCAGGTGCGTTCGGGCTATTTGAGAAGCTATTCGAATGTCCATAGAAATTGAGTGAATGAGTGATTGAGTGAATAAAAATGTGTACAATGCTAATCACCGCGACGGCGGACCGTTCAATCGCTCAATCACTCATTCACAATTAGTTTAGATGTTTCCGTCAGCCCACCTTTTACCTCGACCATGTCGAAGTTTTCGGCGCCTTTCTGGAATTTTATTTTTTGCTTTTTGCCATCCTGGTCGACCCAGACGCTATCGGTGCCGAAGACGTACGATTTCGGGATCGTCAGGACGTGTTTGTTCTGGCTGATGATAATATTGGCTTCGACGGTCAGGCCATAATAGGAGGCAGGTCGGTCGCCCTCAAATTCGGCATCGACCCGGAACGACTGATCGCTGCGGTTCAGCTTCGGATAAATCTTACTGACCCGCGCTTTAAATACTTTATCAGGGTACACATCGGCTTTCAGAATAACTTCCTGACCGATTCGCATCCGGCCAAAATCACTTTCGTCGACCGCTAATTGCGCATATAAATGATTGCCACTCCCAACAAGCGCCAACTGATCGCCTACCCGAACTACCTCGCCCGGATCTTTGAAGACTTCATACACCTTACCAGTCAACAGGCTGCGAATACGGGTATTTCGTCCCGCTTCTTCCGACGAAACCAATTGGCTCCGGTTGTTGGCGACATCGAGTTGAATTTGGTCACGGCTGCGTTGCAGGGTGTTGAGCTGCGCCCGAAGGTTATTTCTGGAGAGGGTATAGTTCAGTTCAGATCGTTCGAGTTCGGCTTTTGAGGTTGCATTCTGGCTGTACAGTTCCCGAAAACGGTTGTAGTTGATCGAGTCGTTGGCCAGTCGGGTGCGGGCATTGCGTACCTGGGCTTCCAGTTCAGCCAGCACCGGTGAGTTTGGGCTTAGGTTTGCCCGTGCCTGCCGATACGCATTGGCGGCTGCCTGCTGACGAGCGTCTTCCGAAGCGCTTTCGAGCACAAACAGCAACTGGTTTTGCTGGATGGAGTCTCCTTCATTGACGAGTCGTTTCTGTAAAATACCGGCGGCATCGGCTGTGACAGTGTATTCGTTGCGGGGGTAAATATTTCCCGAGGCATAGACCGCTTCTGTTAAATCCCGATAGGTGGGCGAAGTGCCATCTGTACCCCGTTTACACGCAGTAAGTACAGCCAGAGATACTAATAGGGAAAGTATAGTTTTCATGGGAGTCTGCTCGGTTTTCTGTCTTCAGTTTACGGTTTACAGTTGGCAAAAGTGTCAGCTACTCCTGCGTCAGCCAACTGTAAACCGTAAACTGAAGACAGAAAACAGGTTTATTGTCCACTTCGGATTTGAAGGATCGTTTGGTTGATAAATACGCTTGAGAGGTTGTTCAGGTACCGATTCTGAGCTGTCAGCGCTTCGTTGAAAACGTTCAGGTACTGGTCGTAGGCAAACAGGCCAGAGCGGTATTTGATCAATGCAATCTGCACATTCTGGGTACTGAGTTCGTAGTTCTGTCGGTTCAAATCCAGCGACCGGACAGCCTGGTTGTAGGTGTTGCGAATGTCTTCGTTGTCGGTTTGCTGCTTATTGCGTTCATAATCAAGCGCCAGTTCGGCCGCTTTCAGTTGCAGACGAGCACGGGTGATGTTACTGGTGCGAAGTCCACCCGTATAAATCGGCCAGTTGAACTGGAGTCCGGCAACGCCGATCTCATACCAGGGCTGGCTAAAATTCAGGAAGTTGATTTCGTTCCGCTGTGCCTGTTCGGTGTAGCGACCGTAAGCCGAGAGGGTTGGCCACCGTTGTAGCCGTTCGCGATTAAGTTGCAGTTTCGATAACTCGACTCGTGCCTGTTGCAGGGTGATCTGCGGACGCTCAGTTAGTGTAAGCGCCGATGCCGGAATCGGAATACTAGCCGGTCGATTGGCCAAATCTTCCGAAAGAACCAGGCTGTCGGTAGGCGTAAGGCCCAGAATCAATTTGAGCTGATTCCGGTTGCGGACATAGGCCAGTTGGTTTTGGTACAGCACATCGGCCGTGGTAAGTTGGACCGATCGGATGCGGTTGTATTCCAGCGGTTCGATCAGCCCTTTGTCGAGTCGATCATGCGCAATCTGCGTGAGCGTGTCGGTGGCTGACAGGTTGCGCTGGGTCAGGCGAATGGCAGCACCTGTGAGCAGCGTAGCGTGATAGATGCGCGCTGTCTGGGTTGATACTTCATCCTGAAGAACCAGGTTTTGATTGTCGGTGACCCGAAGGTTTTGCTCCGTAATCCCGATGTCGGCGCGGGCAGGTCGGTTTACAACCGGTACTGTAACTTCAGCACCGGCCGCGAGCACATATGGCAAGCCGAACTGAACACTACGGTATTCGCCCGCCGGACCACCCAATAATACGAGTGGGATCAGTTGAACCGGCAGTGAGAAATTGTAATCGAAATTGGTAAAAAAACGAGCCTGGGGCAGTAGAGCTGCTCGGGTTGCAGACGACTGTTGGCCCTGTACCAATCGATTTTGCCGGGCATTGGTCAGGTCTGGATTGCTGCGACGGGCCATTGCCAATGCCTCCTGCACCGACGACACGACCGTTTGTCCCTGGCCTGCGAATGAATAAAAAAGTAAATAAGTGAGAATGAGCCGTTTCATGGGCGTAGTGAATGAACGCCCAAAAGAACTAAGTTTTTTTCTGATGAGGAGATTTGTTTCAGCGAAGCAGAGAAAAAAATAGGCTAAACGGCTAATTCTACCCATGAATAAACCGGCTGTTGGCAACGAGATGGGAAATTCTCCAACAACTTAAAGCGGGCAGGGTATCTTATTTTATGGCCCCACCTGGATTTAGGCCACTGGGAACACGAGCAGGGATGAACTTGTCAAACGAAGGGTCCGTCAGGGCGTTTAGAAAGGCAATAAGTTTATTCTGTTCAGCGTCGAGTAGGGCGATCCGTTGTATTTTGGCGTCTAAGTGCTGCACCGGCACATTCGGATTTTGGGATATAGGTTCACCAATGTCGTCATAAAATTTCAACACCTGCTTCAGCGTCTGAAAAACACCATTGTGCATATACGGAGCCGTTATCCCAACGTTTCGGAGCGATGGCGTCCGAAAGGCATACGTACCTCCCGCACCAGCATCCGAACTGGTTAATTTCGAATTGTCAGGTACCGATAGCACATGCAGTTTATAGTCGGAAAACATCGGTCCCGAATGGCAGAGGTGACAACCCTCATCCTTAAAGATCAGCATACCCTGAATTTGCTGTTCGTTGAGCGCCGATTTGTCCCCTTTCTGGTAGCGGTCGAAGGGTGAGTTCATGGCCGTTAACGTCCGCTCGAAGGTCGCAATCGCCTTGCTAATATTCGCGGCTGTAACGACCTGACCATTGCCAAACGCTTTCTGAAACAGTTGCTGGTATTCGGCAATTTTTGTCAGCCGGGCAACCACACTGTCAATCGTGAGGGCTTCACTGTACGCATGCCCCCGCATCTCCTCGAATGTCGTCAGAGGGCCTGTTACCTGATTTTCGAGACTTTGTGCTCTTGAATCCCAGAACATCGGTGCCGTTACTGGTACATAATTTCCATTGGCATCCATGCCATTAAAAGCGGCATTGAGGATTGTCGGGGCGTTCCGTTTGCTAACGGGAATGTCGTTGGGGGAGCGGAACTGCCGATTCTGTCCATGACCGACTGCATTGGTGCCGATTGAAAGGTCCAGGCCATCCGTATAAGCATTGTTGGGGTGATGGCAGGTCGCGCAGGCAACATCTTTATTACCTGATAGGATAGGGTCCCAAAACAATGCCTGACCGAGCAACGCAGTATCATTGGTAAGGGTATTGCTAACCGGAATTGTGACTGTTGGTTCAATCTGCAGAGGATTGACAGTCGCAGTACCCTCATCTTTTGTACAGGCTTCGAGAACAACGGCGAAGAAAATAATTGTCGTCAGAAGGCCAATGAGATGATCACGGGTCATACGGATGAATTAGGTATAAATTACTAACGTGTATATGTGGAAACCGAGCGCTTGATAAATTAATTCGCTAAGTTAAACAATTGATAAATTAATGTATAGTGTTAAAAACCTTGAGCTACTGTAGGGATATAACTTTGGAAAATACTATAGGTAATTTACTGCGGCTGGCCATAATTAGTTTTCACATTGAGAAAACGATTGCCGTTCTGGCTTTTGGTAAATCCGGTTTTATAGCTAGTTTCGAAAACAGTTGATCGAAACTAATCAGTTATCCTCTTTTTATGATAGCCATATTTGATAAAACCAATTTTGACTTTGAAGACTTCGACGAAGAGATTGTTCTAATTCATATGCAGAGCGGTATTTACTACACGCTAAAGGGCTCAGGCCCTGCTATTTTACGAGTATTCCAAACGGGTTGCGTTATCGAAGCCGTCAAATCCTACCTGGCAGAAAGCAACAATAGCGAACGGCTTCAGGAAGTAGAGGGCTACATTGAACAGCTTTTTACCGAACAAATACTGATTCAGACAGAAGTACTTCCCGCAGAGCATCCTGATCTGACTTCATTGATTGTACAGGAAGCGCCCATTCTCGAAAAATTTGATGACGTTAGTGATTTGATCAAACTGGACCCTATTCATGATGTTTCTGATTTAGGCTGGCCACATAAAGATAAATGACTGAAGGCTTCTGGCAGCTTCCCGAACAAATCCAGCTTGTTATACGGGCGCCACAACCGGTTCTACAACGCCTGTCTTCGGGAATCGTGCTTAACTGCCAGCCTTCTGAACTGGCTGCACGAACCATTCGGGTCGATTGGGCCGAAGAGGATTATAAAAAACAACGGGCTGCATACTGGCAGGCTCAGTTTAGGCAGGAAGATATCGTCTGGGCCAGTCATGGAGGAGATTGGTTAGTTCTGGGAGCAGGGTTCTTTCTGTCGTATTCTCAGTTAACCGATTCGGCACAGTTTTTTGCTCTTCCCGAATGGCTGGATGATGTTTTTACGTTCAGTTACCCGTTCCTAAACCTACTGATTCAGGTATTGAATCGACAAGGATATGCCCCTTTACATGCAGCCGTTATTGGGGCAAACGATCAGTTTGTGTTAATTCCAGGTAAACAAAATACGGGGAAATCAACGACCTCGGCTACCTGGGTCTTACAGGGAGGTCAATTTGTAACGGATGATTTTTGTTTTCTGCGAGCCGACAATCCAACAACCGTTTATGGGTTTTACCCGACGTTCCGCATCCGGGAACAGGCACTTCCTTTCCTGAGCCCATACCTGTCAGTCGATCAGTTTTTGCAAAAGGGCGATTCAAAGTATTTTTTCAATGCAATGGCGTATTGTCCAGATCGATTTGTAGCTCATGCGTCGATTAAAGCTATTTTTTGTCTGACGCTTCAGAATCGTGCGTTATCGCATGCTCAGGTAAGTCCTCGGGTTGGCTTCGAATACCTGGCCTCATCACTGGCTTTTGCTGCTCAGTACCGGGCAACAGGCCACTTATGCTTACAGGCGATCAGGAAACTTGTTCGAGAGTTACCTGTCGTTCAGGTGAATCTATCTGCTGTAACGACGGAAAACTATGCTTATCTAACCGAGCTTATAGCGATGTCGAGCTACTAACCAAACTAGTATTGTCAGTAAAATCTGTTGATGGGAGAATGCATCAGGAACGGTTCGTGATGTCGCGGAAGAACCTAGTGGTTTTGCCTATGAACTCCCTGGGTTCCGTTCGTCGGAGGGAGCGATAATACCAGCGAATGATTGCAACCAGGAAGGGTATTGACAGTTTTTGTTGGGTGCTGAGGCCAGAAGCATTGGTTAAAACGCCTAATCGCCATCGGGCATCGCGTAACTTTTTCGAATCGAGTAGCCAGCGATTGGTTAATGTCATCGGTTGGCTTGCATAAAAATTTAATTCGTCAGAAAAGTCAAAATTGCCTAGGGTTGACAGGTATAAAAGCTGTTGATGGGTGACGTGACAAAGGCCGGTTACCTGCGTTATGGGTCGTAAGTCGCTCACTGATAATGAATATTTTTGATGAAGAAACACGAAATCCGCAATCCAGTGCCATTCATCGATCAATTGGTAATTCAGAATCAGGAAAAGAGCTAGTTTTTGAGGAGAAAGTAACCGGAGGGGTATACCTCTAAATAGATGCATTTGAGTATCTTCCAGAAACATATCATTGGTAACCTGTTGAGTATGATAAGGGGCCGGATAATAATGTAGGTCTACTCCCTTGTAGGTGTTATGGTTCAATGTACAGGCATGCAATTCTCCCTGAACATAGGTATCGATGGATAGGTTAGGGTATCTAAAATAATAGCCAAGTTGCAGAAGGGTATCCAGAGCTGGTTTGAAATCGTTGGGGGCAATCAGAATATCAATATCATTCATCGGGCGTGAGCCGAGGTCATTATATACATAGTAGTGCAGCGCAATGCCTTTGGTAAATGCATAGGTAAACTGGCCACGGTCAAGCACTTCTACAATTGGGGCCAATTGATGAAAGAGCCGGGAGTTGTTATATAAACTTTTTTTATAAAGCCCGCCCAATCGATCCTTGTAAGGGTTATTTGCTAACTGAGCTTTGTATTTATACCAGATCATGGGCAGTAGCCGAATCTCAGATTTTAACAACATTCCTTTGAAATCGGTCGTATGTTGCCAGTTCAGAAACTGCTGATACCCCTCGGTAAGATCAGGATTTAGGACGGCCTTCAACAGCAGTTGCTGAGTTGGGTTAGGTAAACAAAGCATAGCTAGAGCTGGATCGTTTTCGTAAAGGCAATTGGTATTTTATGATGACTGATCACAATCAGCGTTACGTTGGCGGCTAGTTGCTGAAGTAGTGAAAGGGCCACCTGCTGACGTTCGACATCCAATGAGGAGAATGGCTCATCTAAAATCAATAGATCTGGCTTCAGATAAAAGGCCTGAACCAGCAGGAGCCATTTCAATTGACCTGCCGATAAGTTACGTGTGGCCGAATTATACTGGGTATCCAGTTGATGAGGGTACGTATTGAAAAAATCCAGAAGCTGATGATCGGAAAGCCAGCGAACGACCTCCTCCCGTTTTTCCGAAAAGTTGCCGATAATCTCCCAGAGCGAGCCGCTATAACAGTGGGGAGGCTCCGTAACGGCAGCAGCATGACGCCAGAAAGGTTGTCGTCCATCGCCATGCTGGGGAGTTTCACCGAGCCAAATGGTTGTTGCTGCGTTCGTGTATAAGCCGGTCAGGACTTTCCAGAGCGTCGATTTACCCCGTCCGTTGTGACCTTGCAGCCAGATCCTATCTCCCACATCAATAGTAAGGTTCGGGTACTGAATGATCTGAGCCTGGTCCTGATAAGTAAATGTCAGATTTTCAATGTGAATTGGGGTAAACGAAGTGGGTTGGTGAGTGGTAGTTTCATCCGATGGGGGAGTATCTAACCAGTAACTGATTCGTTCCGCACCTTCGTTTGCCTTCTGATAGGTATACAAAATATTGAGTACTTCTGAACTGATTCGCTTGATTTCCAATAGGATCAGGGTGGCAATGGCCAGATCGGAAGTGGATAAGTCGACTTTCGATTGTAAAAACCATAAGCCCCCCCAAATTGCTGCCAGCAAAACCGAGGCCACAGCCGTAGCGTACATCTGCCGATATTGGCTCAACTGGGCACTTAGCTTGCCGAACTGTGTCAGATTGTTCCGGAGACCATCGAGATACTGCGTTTCGCTGTGGTAAAGGCGAAACTGCAGCACGTTATCAACGTAATTCTGAAGGCGATCCAGCAGGGAAATATACACCTGACTGTGGGCCCGTTGTCGGCTTTTCACCCACCGATTAACCTGATAGGCAAATCCAAACAGGAGCGCTGCCGAAGCAACTATGCCAATCAGCTCAGATATCTGGCTTTTCGTCAACAAAGTCCATAGCAAGTAGAGCAGAATGGGTGTATTGAACCCAACATTCACAAACAGCTCGCGCCAGAACTGAAACAAATGGTCGACATCATTTACGATTGCTTTACTAAAGGCGTTGGTATGGATTTGTTCCAGATCATTGGTCCTCGTGCGGGAAAAATTGTCCAATAACGTCAACTGTAGCCTATTGGTGCTGTGTGAAGCCATTCGGCTGGCGAAATAAGCAGCCGCAAAAGGGAGGACAATCAGTGAAAAGCCCCGAATAAATAGGCTTTTGTAGCTACCTGCACTTTGGTTAATGAGGTGATAGAGAATAATGGCCTGTGCGACACCAGTGACGAATAAGGCGAGTGAGTTACTGAGTTGAAGTTGTGTATACTGTTTCCAGAAACGGAGATCAATTTTCATGAAGCCAGTGATTATTC
The DNA here is from genome assembly GCF_054776815.1 of Spirosoma gilvum. Classification (NCBI taxonomy): domain Bacteria; kingdom Pseudomonadati; phylum Bacteroidota; class Cytophagia; order Cytophagales; family Cytophagaceae; genus Spirosoma; species Spirosoma gilvum. Next base: position 30,484 of record NZ_BAAHBH010000019.1, read on the forward strand.
AAGCGCCAGGAGTTGGGTAATCTGTGTGCGCAGGGCTGAATCGTTGGGGTATTCTTTATAAAAATGTATCAGGCCCCCTTCACACCGAAGTGCATAATTAATCTCTTCCGGTGAGCGTGTCATAGAATCGTTTGATAGCTGTTGTTGCCAGTTGCCCAAGCCATCCAGTGCAGCCTCTATCGGTTGATTGGGTATACAGGTTGCATCCACAAATTTAGGTGACTTCTGCATAGTTCGCTGATAAAGGCCGACAAGAGCGGCTACGGAGTCGGTTAGTTTATAGTTGCTTCGTGTGTAATGGAGCGTACGTTCGGATAGCCGTTTATATATATTGGGTTGACTTGCGAGCATGGCAAGAATAGCCCGGTAACTGTATTCGTCGTCTGCCACCATGCCGTTAAGGCCATGCTGTATATGATCGGCTATGTAGCTGTTTTTCAGTACGACTACGGGCTTCCCCATCCATTGGAATTCACTCATGATTTTATCGAATGATCCGTACGAAAGGGATGTTTGCGGGTTACAAAGCAAATGATAAGGCGTCATATCGGCGTACAAGTTGGCCGAAAATCCCCGGTAAACGGCATGGTGTGCTTTGGCCTGATCGTTTTCAAACAAGGCATCTATGCCACTGCCCCAAATATCGAAGCTATATGATTTAATTGACAGGCCTTCATGAAGGGAGATTAACCGTGGATGGGTTTTAAAGTAGTTGAGTGTACCCGCATGAACTAGTCTGAAGGTCGTTGGATCGGGCATAGGCGGTTGCGCATTCAGATCAGGGAGTCGAATAAAGCTTGGGAGCGTAAGAACTTCTATACCAGGACGAAGGTCAGTCGTTGGGGTACGCGGATGAAGGCGAACCAGTGCGTCGGCAGAAGCATATACCCAATTTGGTACAACCTGGGGCAACGTACATCCATTTACCCGTATGCTTACACAAAGCCTGTGTGGAACCTGTGAATCGGCGAGGAAACGAAAGAACCGATATAAAGAAGGACAGTTCCAGTAATGAACAACCGTTATATCGGCCTGACTGATAAGTTTACCTGCCAATACTGAAGAGGGAGCCAGCAATACTTTTACATTGCAGGATATAGCTTCGGTCATCAGGTGGGTACTTATGCCTTTTTCCAATACAATAACCGTAGCTGACACATCAACACCAAGCTGCTGCATTGTTTTTACTTCGGTCAGAATAACCGGCATACCACCTCCGTAGGTCATTCGGGGAATGACGTAAAGGATCTTCATTAGTTCAGCATTTATAAGATTGTTGGTGTCGCATAATGGTCATCATTTCAGAGCGGTAGCGTTTGCGTTTGGTAATCGACAGGTTCTGATCGTGGATGCCTTTTTGAACTACTACTTCAGGAATTACCTCATACAACAACCCTTGCCGGATAGCCCGTATAAACCATTCATGATCAGAAGCGACTGTCCAGTTTTCATTAAAAAGTCCGAATTGATCAAATACCTTACGCGTAAATAGGAACCCACTGGGGGTCATGGCGACCCACTCGGTTTTTTCGGGATCGTTGGATTTGGTCAGGTGCCCGGTAACGGCCTGAAGGGCCTGGTTTTGACGGAGCAGTGCGAATTGCCTGGCGAGTTTTTGTGGTTCCCAGGTATCATCGGCATCCAGAAAAGCAATATACTCCCCATTAGCCGCTGAAATTCCCGTATTGCGTGCGTTGGCTATACCACGACCAGTCTGTGAAATGATTGTCACATCTGGCTGCTGGTGAAGCCACTCCATCGTTCCATCCTGAGATGCTCCATCAACAACAAGGAGTTCATCGGGTAACTGCGTTTGCTGTCTGATGCTGGCAACACAGGTTGCAAGGAATGGTTGGGCGTTGCGGCAGATAATAATGGTTGAGATGAGCATGCAGGCTACAGGAGACGTTGAAAGACGTCCTTACATTTGGTTAGTTCGGGATGTGTGAAATAGCGTTCCAGATGCGTTAAAATCTGCACGCATCGCTCCGGTTCGTTGAATGGCTGCAACGAACATTCCCAACCAATCCGGTCCTGATGTTTAGGAATGAGATGGGGATTTTTATGAAGCAAGGCCAACTTCCGGATATCCTGATACTGACTTAAGATCGTTACTAACAATAGGCTATAATCATACCAGTCTTGTACTGGTCCATGCTCTTCCAGAACATTCAACGGACTTATGTCTAAATTCGGATTAAAAGCAGGAAAAAGCCCCCGGATGTTAAATGAGGTTAAGTTGGTGGCTTCACTGTCGAAACCGATATTTTGACACAGGTTAACCGTTGGAGTTACAATAAAGCCCTGATACATAGAAATCGTCATGGCCCATTGGATGTCCCAGGCTTTATATTGATTCCAGAACCGGTGAACGTACTTATGCCGTTGCAGCTTTGGCCGAAAGGAGTCTTTGTAGTAGACCCGTATGTGTGCATCGAATTCGTCAACCGACCAACTGGGGTCATATTGGTACTTTGCCCAGGCGCGTCGCCAGGTCGCCCATCCCCATATACTCGAATACTGGCTAAGAAATGCGTCGCAGGCATCTGACTCTGACTGATACGCGACAAGCCCATTCCAACCAGCCACCGACATGATTCGTGAATCGTGCTCATAACGGGCCAGCATACGGCTGCAAAACGTAAAAAAGGCGGGCGTTGCAATTATATCATCTTCTACGATGATGGCTTTATCGCATTCACTGAAGACATGGTCAAGTCCACTAGCTACCCGATAACCACTGCCAAGATTTTCCTGAGCGTAAATCCGGTGAACCTGACAGTCCCAATCGACCTGTTCGGTAATACTTCGGGCTTGCCTGACACGATGAGCATCCTGTTCGTGTTTAGGCCCATCGGCAATAATGTATAAACAAGTTGGTTTGACAGCTCGAATAGCCTCGAACGAGCGTCGGGTTTTATCTGGCCGATTATAGATTATCAATACAACTGGTATATCCAAGTGCTGTTAGGGTTGTTGGGCAAAAAGAGGGGGATAATCTACGAGTTATTCATCCGCTTACCGACTTCCGCTTTGCGCAACAAGTTACTACATCGACGCTATTTTTCGAGTAGAATACTGGTTATTGCTACTAAATACGAACGGCCACCAATATATCCGAGGATACACTGGTGGCCGTTCGTATTAAAAAAACAATACAACCTGGTTAGGTTGGGTAATGGACTCGAACAGTATAGATTATAAATCGGCAATGGCCTTGTTTATTTCATCTTTGGTCTTACCGGTCTTTTGCTGGATTTTACCCCACATTTCATCCTGCTGACCTTCTTCATAAGTTAGATCATCGTCGGTAAGATCGCCATATGCTTGTTTGATTTTTCCTTTCAATTCGTTCCAGGAGCCTTTTGCTGTGGTCTCGTTCATGACTGTAGTGGTTATAACGTTGGAAATTAGATTAAACACATCGGACCGCCGAAGCGGAGTCACGGAGAACACAGAGTAAAGATTTGTTTTATAAACGACTTGATCTCTGTGTTCTCCGCGTCTCCGCTTCGGCGGTCCGATGTGTTTAATTTACAACTAGACCGGGACCGAATTGTTCTGAACAATGTGCTCGGCAATACGTTCTGAGTCGATGTTCAGGTGGAACAGTACACCGGATCGGGGCGTGGTAAAGCCCAGAAAATAAAGACCTTCCAGACCTGGCTCATTGAACCAGAGATTTTTTGGATAGCCGTGCTCATTGAGTAGTATATCGGTAATCGATTTATCCAGAAAAGCAGCTAGTCCGGGTCGGTAACCGGTTGCCAGAATGATCGCATCGAACGGAAGTTCCTGACTATCGGTGAAGGTAACCGTTTTGGCATTGATGCGTTCGATACCCGGAACTACCGTAATTTTTCCCGCTTTGATCTGGTCGATGGTTCCGATGTCGATAACGGGTGTTTTGCCACGCCGGTTGTCGTAGGTAGGGGAGTGGGCTGGTTTTCCCAGGCCATAGGCCGACATATCGCCAACGGTCAGTTTCTGCGTAAACCCAGCGATCAGATCACACAGCCAGTTTGGGAGTTTGCTCAGTAAAATGGCGGTATTCTGCGCGGGCCGACCAAATATATCGCGCCGGATGATGTTGATGGGGCTCCGGACTGAGATAACCGGGATAGCGTCGTGTTCGAGCAGGTCCAGTGCCAGCTCAGCGCCGGTATTGCCCATGCCAACCACTAATACATGTTCATTACGGAAAGCCGCACCATTTCTGTACTCATGACTATGCCAGACGATTCCCCGGAAATTACGCTGGCCGGGTAATTCCGGTATGTTGGGCGACCGATTATAACCCGTTGCCACAATCACCCGATCGGCCATAAACGTATCCGTCTCGGTTTGTACCTGCCAGGCTTTGTCGGTCGACATACTTCGCTGAATGCTAACAACTTTCTGATTATAAAGTGGCTTTATTCCAAACCGCTCCGCATACTGTTCGAGGTACTCGATAAATTCGAGCCGGGAAACGTAGGTCGGGTAATTGGCGGGATAAGGCATATGGGGAAGTGCCGAATAGCCTTTAACCGTATGTAGGTGCAGCCGGTCGTAGTGATTACGCCAGGAAACCCCAATGTAGTCGCTGGCTTCCAGAATGGTAAATGGCAGGCCCTTCTGGGCCAACTGACCAGCTATTGCCAGTCCAGCAGGCCCAGCACCGATAATAAGTGTAGTTGTGGTCATTGGCGTAGCAGCATGGGAAGTCATTAGCTTCGCGTCATTAATGGTCATTCGTAGTCATTTTGGCCAATTATAGGTACTGATTGTTACAACGAATGACCATTAATAACGCGAAGCTAATGACAATCAATATCTATTTTATCCGTGTCCAGGTCTGGGTTTTGCCCAGGAGTGAAATGCCTACATAGCCGCGAACCAGAAGCGTATTGGGATCCTGTAGCGTCATTTTGCAGTTGTACTCTTTGCCATCTTCCGGGTTGTAGATTTTGCCATCACTCCAGACATTGCCGCCATTGTACTTGAAATTATACATCAAAATCATGTTCATTAGAGGGCGGGTACGTTTGGAGGCATCTGTGTTTTTCTCGTCCGTCCGGGGTTTGCCAGTCGTCGGATCGGTAGGTTGTCCCAACCAGATGAGCTTGCCAAAATACGTACCTCCCTGCTTGTAAATCTGAACGTGTCCTTTTTTAGTACCATTCAGCCATGTCCCAACCACTGCATCGGAATCGTCGGAAGGTGTGAAGGCGGTAAGGCTGAACAACAGCACGGTCAGCGACAATAAAGAACGGAAAATTTTCATAAGTGCTTAGGAATTGAATAAAATCAGCATTTTTTGCTCTACTAACGTAAATATTGCAGAAAAATTCTGAACCGGGATTGAACAGATTTTTAGATTTACTGGATTTTGTTTAACCTGCTACTGGAAAGCAAAATCTGTTTTAATCCATCAATCTGCTCAATCCTGCCGGGTGGCCGGCGCCATTCAGACTATGTTCCATCGTGATCCCAACCGCAGCTACCCAACCGAAACCGAATCGCGTGTGATTGTTCGGTTTCAGGACTGTGACCCGTTACAACACCTCAACAATGCTAAATATTTTGACTACTACTTTAACGCCAGAGAAGATCAGGTGGCTAAACTCTATGATTTTAATCCAGGGCAGTTATTTCGGGAGCTGAAAACAGGCTGGGTGGTTTATCAGCATCAGATTGCCTACATCCGTCCCGCCCTTGTGAGTGAATGGACGCGCATCATGTCCAGGCTCATTTATTTCAACGAAGACACAACCGTGACGGAGTATATTATGACCGACGATGGAAAAACACATCTTAAAAACGTACTCTGGGTTACTTCGAAATACGTAAGTGTGCTAACAGGCAAGCGCATTCCTCACGATGAACGGGTCACCGAACTCCTTCAAACCATTCTGGTGCCACATATCGATTTTGCTAATTTAAACTTTAACGACCGCATACGCGAAATTAAGCAACAGGTAATCAAGGGGTAGAAGGAGAAAAGGGGGAAGGGAAAAAGAAAGTATAACCAAGATTTCTCCTTCCCTTTATTCCTTTCTCCTTTTTCCCTTCTCCCTTTTCTCCCTATCTCCTATGAAACTTCTTAACAATCTCACCTTTCGCGTTCTGATTGCCATCACCCTGGGTATTCTGACGGGCTATTTCTTTCCCGAAACTGCCGCCAAGCTCAAACCCATGGGCGACCTGTTTATTAGTCTGATCAAAATGGTTATCCCACCGATTATTTTCCTGACCATTGTGTTGGGAATCAGTAATATGGGTGACCTGAAAAAAGTTGGCCGGGTAGGCGGAAAGGCGTTACTTTATTTCGAAATCGTTACGACAGCCGCCCTGGCTATTGGGCTGATTCTGGCGAACCTGATTCGGCCGGGCGATGGTGTGCAGACAACGGCCGTGAAAGGAGGAGACATTAGTAAATACGCTGAACAGGGGGCCGGAATGGATTGGACAGAATTCTTTCTACACATCGTTCCGAGCAATGCCATCAAAGCCTTTGCGGAGGGAGATATTCTTCAGGTACTGGTTTTCTCAATTTTGTTTGGTGTCGGTCTGACCCGCATGGGTGAGTCAGGTAAATCCCTGATTCATAGTTTCGAACGACTGTCAAAAGTGTTTTTTAATATTCTGAGCGTGGTGATGGTCCTGGCTCCGTTAGGCGCTTTCGGCGGAATGGCATTCACTATTGGCAAATATGGACTAAGCACGTTACTGCCGCTGGCCAAGCTGATGGGAACCGTGTACGCCACCATGATCCTGTTCATTTTTATAGTCCTGAATCTGCTGATGAGGTACTACAAAATCAGCTTGTGGGCGGTTTTGAAATATATCAAGGAAGAGCTGCTGATTGTGCTGGGTACTTCCTCGTCGGAATCGGCCTTGCCACAGATTATGGATAAGCTCGAAACGTTGGGGTGCTCACGATCGGTGGTAGGGCTCGTGGTTCCGGCTGGTTATTCATTCAACCTGGACGGAACCACGATTTATCTGGTGATGGCTACTGTTTTTCTGTCGCAGGTTTTTGGCGTCGACCTTACGCTGGGGCAGGAACTGACCATTATCGGCATACTTATGGTGACCTCAAAAGGGGCTGCTGGCGTAACTGGCAGCGGATTTATTGTTTTGGCCAGTACCCTAACCGCCATCAAGGTTATCCCCGTCGAAGGGCTGGCTCTACTATTGGGCGTTGACCGGTTTATGTCCGAAGCCCGTTCGATCACCAACATCATTGGTAATACAGTAGCCACCATTTTTATCGCCAACAACGAAAAGGAGTTCGATCGGACTAAATACAACCAGGTCATAACCCGACAGAACAAAGAAGAAGTAGTGGAGTATAAGTATTAGTTTGTTTCAAGTTTCAGGTTGGCTGAGGCACCAATTTTTCTCGCGTCAGCCAACCTGAAAACTTGAAACAATTTTTATTCTTTTTTAGAGAAAAAATTAAACCATTTCGTGGGGGATTGTTCAAAGGTGCAAATACAACCTGAAAACATTTAACTACCATGAAAAAAGTACTGCTGACTGCCGCTACACTGATTGCTTTGCTCTCGACCGGTTCTTTTGCCCAACGCTACAACTACCCCGACAATAATTATCCCCAGCAACCCGGCTATAACCAGCCATATAATCAGCCTGGTTATGGGCAACCTGGCTACGGTCAGCCCAATTATAACTACGATTATGATGACTACCAGTTTGATCGCCACCTCGATTGGTGGGATCGTGAGTTGGGGTTAAATCGTCGGCAAGAGCGCGAAATTCGCCGTATCCGGGATCGATTCAATCAACAAACACAGGGACTTGATCCGCGCAATCCACGGCAGCGGCAATTTTTCCGCGAGGCTCGCCAGCGACAATTTTTCGATATGATGGCCGTTCTTCGCCCCGACCAGCGCGATCGGGTCATTGATCGTATGCGTCCGTATGAACGCTCGGCCAGTCGCGGACGAGGGTATGGCAATGGCTACGGTCATGGACCCTATGGGTATTGAGTATAGGAAGGGAGTGTTGAAAAAGCCGATCAGTTTGGTCGGCTTTTTTTGTTGAATCGGGAATTGGTTAATTGGTACTGGTTGACTGGTTCATTAGTAGAGTTAACCAATCAACCAATTAACCATCCCCTCATGCAACATTGAGTTGACCGGTTTGTCTTTATTTTGTATTTTTCCCGGAAACTCATTTTGCAAAACAATATGTTTACTCATCAACAGATGAAACTAACGGGCCTATTAATGGCTGTAGCTGCGTCGACCGCGTTTGCTCAGCCGTCGCCCCCTCAACCTAAAATGTCGCAGAATCCTTTTTTAGTACCGTACACGACCCCCCATCAGACGGCTCCATTTGACAAAATTACCAATGCCGACTACCTACCAGCCATACAGGAAGGTATGACAGAAGGTCGTAAAGACGTGGCCGCCATTGCCAATAACCCAGCGAAACCAACGTTCGAAAATACCATTGTTGCTCTCGAACGGTCGGGCGATCTGCTGAGTAAAGTCACTTCGGTACTCTTCAACCTCAACAGTGCCGAAACGACTCCTGAACTTCAGAAAATTGTGAAGGAAGCGTCGCCTATGTTGAGCGAATACCGGAATGATATTTCACTGAATGAGAAGCTGTTTGCCCGTGTCAAAGCGGTATATGATCAGCGTGCCAGCCTGAAAATCAACCCGGAAGCCGCTATGTTGCTTGAAAAGAGTTATAAACGCTTTGCTCGCAACGGTGCCAATCTGGATGAAAAAGGTAAGGAACGGCTCCGGGCTATCGATAAGGAGCTTTCGCAATTGTCGTTGGAATTTGGTGAAAATGTGCTGAATGAAACGAACGAATACCAGATGCAGGTAACGGATGAGAAAGACCTCGCCGGACTGCCCGACTACGTTCGGGAAGCTGCTAAAGCTACCGCAAAGCAGAAAGGTAAAGAGGGATGGGTATTTACGTTGCAAGCGCCGAGCTATGGTCCCTTTATGCAATATGCCGACAACCGTGAGCTTCGCAAAAAATTATACCTGGCTTATAACAGTCGTAGTTTTCAGGGTAATAAGAACGACAACTCAGCCATCATTGCGAAAATTGTGAACCTTCGCTACGAACGGGCTAATCTGCTGGGTTACAAAACCCACGCCGATTTTGTGCTGGAGGAAAGCATGGCCGGGTCGACCGATAAAGTGCAGAGCTTCCTGAATGAGCTGGTAACCTACGCACGCCCGGCCGCCGAACGCCAGTTAGCCGAACTGACAACCTACGCCAAAGCGCATGGATATAATGAAGACAAATTACAGGCTTGGGACAACAGTTATTATGCCGAGAAACTGAAGAAGGAGAAGTACGACCTCGACGACGAAACGCTGAAGCCGTATTTCAAGCTCGAAAATGTGCTGAACGGTGCGTTTACGGTGGCTAATAAATTGTATGGTATCACCTTCAAGGAGCGCAAGGATATTCCGGTGTATAACCCCGAGGTGAAAACCTTCGATGTGTTTGATAAAGACGGAAAATTCCTGGCCGTATTCTACGGAGATTATTTCCCCCGTTCCGGTAAGCGTAGTGGCGCCTGGATGAACGATGTACAGGGGCAAAAAGTGGAGAATGGCGAAAATATCCGTCCGCACATTGTCAATGTCTGCAACTTCACCCGTCCTACCGATACCAAGCCGTCGCTACTGACCTTCTATGAAGTAACGACCCTGTTTCATGAGTTTGGACATGGTTTACACGGCATGCTGGCCAATGGAACCTACGAAAGCCTGAGCGGTACGAGCGTTCCCCGCGATTTTGTGGAGCTGCCTTCGCAGGTGATGGAGAACTGGTGCTATGATCCCGAAGCGCTTAAACTGTTTGCGAAGCATTACCAAACGGGTGAAGTAATTCCCAATGAGTTGATCGAGAAAATTCGTGCCAGCCAGAATTTTCTGGCCGGACTAGCCAACCTGCGTCAGTTGCGATTTGGTCTGGTCGATATGTATTATCACAGCCAGAAACCAACCGGCGAAAGCATTTCGCAGGTGGAAAACAAAATTGACTCAGTGGCTAACCTGTTCCCTCGCGTCGATGGTGTGGCCTTCAGCCCGGCCTTCTCGCACATTTTTGCCGGAGGGTATTCGGCTGGGTACTACAGCTACAAATGGAGTGAAGTGCTGGACGCCGACGCGTTTGAATTCTTTAAGGAGAAAGGTGGACTGGAAAATAAAGCCGCTGCGGATAGCTTCCGTAAGAACGTCCTCGAAAAAGGGGGTAGTGAAAAACCCATGGAACTGTATAAAAAATTCCGGGGCCGTGAACCATCGCCCAAAGCGATGCTCCGACGAAGCGGATTGATTTTGTAGTAACGTAAATGGACAATGAATAATGAATACACTATCAGCAGATAATTCATTATTCATTGTCCATTTACTTAATTAATGGTTTTGCGTAGCAGGACCAGATTGTCTAATACCAAATTGGTACTCCAGATAAAACTAGCATCATTGCCACTGGCATCAAACACATCCGTAAAGTTCTGATACGAAGGTTTGTTATTAACTCCTACGGTCGTATTAGTAAAGGTAGTGGCTGTGGGCCAGCCCGAATCATCGTAACTACTGGCATACCAGTTGGTCGGAACAGCCCAATGGATGCTATAGTTGTTGGCCGAACCAGAGGTGGTGCTACAGTTGGTCGAATACCGATAGTTACCCGATTCGGAGAGGCAACTCAGATCAGCAATAGGGGCGATGTAATAGGTTTGGGCTTTCCAACTATTGTTGGTGATGGCGACCACACTATTGTTTTTGTCTTTGATTACGGCCACAAAACCGCCATCGCCAGCGTAGTAACTACTACCGCTGTTTGCTTCGGTACCCAGGCCCAGATTTTCTTCCCAGTCTACACATTTAACCGCTACCGTAAATGGCTTCTTTGCTTTAAAGCGTACAATGCAGGAGTTAAAATCGGTATAGGGAACCGGGTCTTTTCCAACGGGCGTTCCGTTTACATACATCTCGAAGTAATTATCGGCGAAAATATAGGCTGTGTACGTTTCACCATCGCTATCGACCGTAACTACATTACTGCTGCTAAGCGCGGCTACTGCCAATGAGGTGTTGGCATAACTATGGCCTGATACATAACTATTGTACAAATCGGAAGCAAACGGAAACGAATTGGTGCTATAGTTGACCTCAGCCGGTACTGTCCAGGTTTTATTGTCGGTAGAGGTTATGGTGCCCAAAGCCGCCGTTCGTAGCCCCGAACTAAACAGGTTTGTTGTAGTGGCAGTGGCTTTGCCTTGTGTAACAGAACCCGTTCCTGAATAGCTGCCCGATACTGTTGTTACATCGGTATCGCTTGTGCTACAGGAAAGAACAAAACCTACGGTAAGGGTTAAGCAAGTGATTCGAAATGTTTGGCAATAGTAAATCATAAAATTGGAAGATGGATGATAATCGATTAGACGATTTCGCATCTATTTTCCTATGCTTTGGGTCTGAAATTTTAGAGGCCGTTGTCGATTTATCCTGAAATGGGCTGCCTGATGGTTTAAACCCCAATCAAAAAGCCAGACTCGCATCTGGCTCTTATATTATTTTGCTGCTGCTATAGCGACGTGTTCAGGTTTATATTTATACCAGTATTCGATTAAGTCTGCGATTAGACCGGTCCAGCCAGTCTGATGGCTGGCACCTAATCCCATGCCATTGTCGCCGTTGAAATACTCATAGAATAGATACAACCCCTGAAAATGTTTGCTTTCCTGCATGATTTTGTCGGCTCCGTAAACGGGAATCCGGCCGTTCTCGTCGCGACGAAAGATGTTGATGAGCCGCTCGGTCACATGCATGGCGGCTTCCTTCAGGCTCATTACCTGCCCTGAATTTGTGGGGTATTCCACTTCAAAGTCATCGCCGTAATACTGATAAAATTTTAGCAATGAATCGATCAGCGGGAAGTTGAGCGGAAACCAGATCGGGCCACGCCAGTTGGAATTGCCCCCGAACATGCTCATTTCGGATTCTGCCGCTACGTAGCGTACCTGGAAAATTTCACTGTTCAATTCAAACTGATAGGGCGTTTTTTCGTGGTATTTCGACAAAGCCCGAATGCCATAATCCGATAAGAATTCGGTTTCGTCGAACATCCGCTTCAGGATCATCTTCATCCGGTGGCCGCGTAGCAGGCTGAGCAGGTGTGTTTCGCCTTTCCCCGGTTCATGCCAGCGCGATACGAGCGAAGCCAGATCCGGGCGGTTGGTTAGTACCCATTCGACCCGACGTTTGAAATCAGGAAGTTTGGAGAGAAGTGATTCGTCCAGAATTTCAACGGCAAATAGGGGAATCAATCCTACCATCGACCGGATTTTAAGTAGCCGGGCATTGTGGTCGGGCATGTGCAGCACATCGTAATAGAACTGGTCCACTTCGTCCCAGAGGCTGATGTTCTTGCCCCCCAGATTATTCATGGCAGACGCAATGTGCAGGAAGTGCTCGAAAAACTTACTGGCCATGTCCTGATAGGAGGGCCGGGTCAAAGAAATCTCGCAGGCAATCCGGAGCATGTTCAGCGTGTACATGGCCATCCAGCCCGTCCCATCGGCCTGTTCAATCCGACCGCCCATAGGAAGCGGCTGGCTCCGGTCAAATACACCGATGTTATCCAGTCCGAGGAAGCCTCCCCCAAAGATGTTGTTGCCCGAGACGTCCTTCCGATTGACCCACCAGGTAAAATTGAGCAGCAGTTTATGGAATACGCGTTCCAGGAAGTTAACATCACCCACACCGTTCAGGTCGCGGTCGATTTCGTACACTTTCCAGGTGGCCCAGGCATGAACAGGCGGGTTGACATCGCTAAAATTCCATTCATAAGCCGGAATCTGCCCGTTAGGATGCATGTAATATTCCCGAAGAATAACGGCTAGCTGGCGTTTGGCGAAGTGGGGGTCGAGCCGGGCCAGCGTCAGTGTATGGAAAGCCAGGTCCCAGGCCGCAAACCAGGGGTATTCCCACTTGTCGGGCATGGAGAGAATATTGGCCGTGTACATATGCCGCCACGTTTCGTTGCGGGCATACACGCGTCCCTGAAACGGCACGGGCATTTTAGGGTCGCCCTTGAGCCATTCGTTGACGTTGTAGTAGTAAAACTGCTTGTTCCAGAGCATGCCCGCATAAGCCTGCCGCTGAATGGCCTGGAGTTCGGGGTCTGTTACCTTTTTCTGAAGTTCCGCAAAAAAAGCGTCGGCTTCTTCCAGACGTTTATTCCAGATGGTGTCGAAGTCGGCAAACGGCTGGACTAAATGGGTCTGGTCACTAAAGCGAAGTCGAATCTGGATGCTTTCACCGGCAGGGACCTTTCGGGTGTATTGAGCCGATGCTTTAGTGCCAATCTGATTCGGGTTGACAAAGCCCTTTTTTCCGCCTGAAACGATGTAATTGTTGATGCCATCTTTCGGGTATTTCGATATGTTGGGTCGACCGTATAACCGTTCCGTGTTGGTATCGTTATCGCAGAAAAGAAGTGCATCGGCATCCTCGCAGTAGAGTTTGTATTTGCCTAACTGCTTATGATTGACTTCGATTTGATTGTTGGCGATACCATTGAGCATGGGCCGGGTATTGTACTGTTCATACCCCCATGCCCAGGTGTTGCGGAACCAGATTGTAGGAAGAAGCGTCAACGGGGCATCTTTTGCCGAACGGTTATGCGCCGTTACGGTCACGAGCCAATCATTCTGATCCGCCTTGGCATATTCAATAAAAATGTCGAAATACTCATCCTTTTCAAAGATGCCCGTATCGGTTAGTTCAAACTCGGGGGCCTGACGGTCCCGGCGCATGGTTTCAATAATTAACCGATTGTAGGGGTACTCCTGCTGTGGGTATTTGTACAGCATTTTCATGTACGAGTGTGTAGGGGTACTGTCCAGATAATAGTACAGTTCTTTCACATCTTCGCCATGATTGCCTTCCGGGCCGGTCAGCCCAAAAAGCCGCTCTTTCAGGATATTATCTTTATGATTCCAGAATGCCAGTGCAAAACAAATATGCCCCTTATTGTCCGAAATTCCACCGATACCTTCTTCACCCCAGCGATAAGCCCGAGAGCGGGCCATATCGTGCGAAACAAAATTCCAGGCATCACCATACGGACTGTAATCTTCACGAACAGTTCCCCAGGCACGTTCGGATAGATAGGGTCCCCATTTTTTCCAGCCTTTATTATCGGCTCGTTCGTAAATGCGTTCGCGTTCGGCAGTAGGCATAATTATTCGTCAAAAAGTTGGCCCTTACGGCAGGTAGGTATACGTTACGGTAGATATAAGTCTCAAATATAGTATGCGTGCCGAGTATTTAGGATAATTTTAGTGGCTGGTTTTCTAATATTATAGGCAGCTCGGCATTGCTGATCAGTAAAATACAATTTAAATATCGGGGTAATATAACAACAATTCCGTAGTCTGTTAACCGGCCAAATAAGCAAAAGCCCGTTTTTTAGACGGCACATGTGTTAGGTTTGTCACAGAATAGGCGACAATATGTTTTATGAATTGATACTATGGTTGCATATGGGTCTGATCCGTTACTTTGAATGTAACTTCATTAGTTGAAAATTGTTGATACAGACTACATGGCTCTACAACTGATCTTACCTGATGCACTCCATTTGTGTGCCATACATTGAGAATTACGAACCACTTTTAAGATGAACACTCAAACCAACAACCCATTACACGGAAAAACACTGGAAGCCATTCTGACCGAACTGGTGGACTACTATGGCTGGGAGCGATTAAGTCGCAAAATTCGCATCAACTGCTTTATAAGTAATCCCAGCATCAAATCCAGCCTGACTTTTTTACGGAAAACCGATTGGGCCCGAAAGCAGGTCGAAGATTTGTACCTTCAGATGATTGACCACTGAGCTATTGCGCGTGTAGGGTAGCTATTCGGCTGTCAATTTTAGAATGTCCTCTAGTAATGCATCGGTCATGCTCGGGCGTTTCGCATTTTCATCGACAACCTGCCCTTTTTTATTGATCAGGATATAGCGGGGAATGCTCTGGATGCCGAAATACTGGACGGTTCGCGATTTCCAGCCGCCTGTCGACAGACCCTGTTCGCCCTGAAGCTGGAGTGTGTTGAGGGCTCGTTTCCAGACGTCTTCAGTGTCGTCGATCGATATATACAGGAATACGATCTGGTCTTTCTGTTTCTTGGTCAGGCGTTCCTGTAGCTGCTTCGAGAAGGGGAATTCTGCCCGGCAGGGACCACACCAGCTTGCCCATACATCCAGATAAACGACTTTACCTTTAAAATCGTCGAGCGTAACCGGCTCACCGGCCTGATTAACGAAGGAAAACGTATTGGGGTCGATTGTTCGTTTTTTAGCGGCTGCAACGACGGGTTCTTCTTTCCGGGCCAACACCTCACCGCAACGAGCTTTGACGGTGATAGCATACCCTGCCGAACTGGGCGTAGCATTGAGCAGATTGAACACCTCCCGTACCGACCCCGGAGTGGCTTTCTCACAGTTTTCGACCAACAGCCGGGCCAGGGCATACTGATATGGTTTTCCGCTCAGATGCTGACGCGCAAACGACGCTTTATCGGGCAGACTGGTCTGGATGTCGGCAGTCGAGTACTTGACGAAATTCCGGTCTTTGGCATTAAAGTAGGTGACGTAATAATACAGGAAGTTCTGGTACGATTCGGCGGGTAAAGCGGCTTCATCATTCACCTTTAGCGAAGCCAATTCCTCAACCATTACCGACGGAAGTGAATTAAGACGCGGCTGGCTGGTCTGCGCGTTTCCCCGGATGATCGGGTAGGCCAGTAGCAAATGCCAGTAGTTCCAGCGGATGCTGGCTTCGACGTATTGACGAAACGCATCCGAAAACTGACCTGCCTGCGGATAGGATTTGTAAAATGCCAACTGCGCTTTGCGGGCATCAAACAGGTTCATTTCCCAGATGTCGATCCCGGTTGTCTGTAGTTTTGTGTATTGGCTCGTTGCGTCAAAATCACTTTTGAATTTGGACGCGAACTCCGTCAGAAAGGCTTTTTCGGGAGCTGCGGTAAATAAAGCTTCCGGCTGCGGCCCCTGGTAGATCGACTGAGCCATGCCGAAGTGGAAACTCAGGCAAAAAAGCAGTAGTGTTAAACGGTACAAGTTCATATACTTTGGCAGGTTAAGAATAGATATAGAACCGCACCGGCGGACCGGCAGATTTTTATGATGATTATGATTAATTATGATCTGTGTAAATCATAACTATCATAAAAATCCGTACGGTCCGCCGTGGCGGTTATATCTGTCAATGACAAACTTCATTCCAGAATCAGTTTTTGACGGCTGACAGTACTCGTTTAATTAATTCATTCGGATTGCCGTTATGCCAGCGCCATACAATCACGATGTCATGCTCCGGGTCGACCCATATGGTGTTTGAACCCGCGCCAACGGCCGCATAACTCGTAGCAGGGGCATCCGGCCAGGCTTTTTTACCCGTCGAACTGGTGCCTGTGTTCAGCCACCACAGGTAGCCATAGTCAGGGCCATAGGGGCTGGGCGAAGTGGCTTGCTTCACCCAGTTCGAAGAGACGATCTGCTGGTTTCCCCAGCGTCCCTGACGGAGAAACAGGTAACCAAAACGGGCTTCATCGCGGGTGTTGATCCATAACCCGCCACCCCAGCGCGTTCCCCCGCTAACCGAAGGCATCTGTTTACCATCGACCTCAGCGACTGCGTTTGGGTAGGTAATGTATTTCCAGGTATCGGACGCACCGATCGGATTCATGATTTCATCCCGCACAACGTCGGGTATAGGCTTCTTCCAGAGCCGAAGTAGTGATAAGGCCAGCCGATTGATGCGAACATCGTTGTATTCGTAGTAGGTACCGGGCTTCTGGAGAGAGCGGGGCTTGCGTTCACCTTTGCCAAATGCTTCTTTACCAACAAAATCGCTGTTTTTTCCCCAGAGGCTACCTTCCCATTCGCTGGTTTGGGTCAGGTGATTTTCCCAGGTGATGGGTTTATTCTGCTCGGAATCATACCCGCCATCGTGAATTAGTTTAGCAACTGGATCGTGGATGTCTGGAATCATACCCCGTTCAATCGTAATGCCAGCCACTGTGGAGAGTAGGCTTTTGGCTACGCTATAGGTTGGGTCCGCGCGCTGGGTATCTCCCCATTCGGCTACGATATACCCATGTCGAAGTACAATACCATTGGTAGCCGCCCGACTGGTTGGCATCGGGCCGAGCATTTTTCCAAAGATTTCTTCCTGGGTCGAAAAATTGGGCGTCATCTGGGTAGTTTCCATCGTTTTGGCGAAGGCAACCGCCTGATCGAGCAGCGCTGCGTCCATCCCGACTTTTTCGGGAGCACGATGTTCCCAGTCACCTTTGGGTGGAAAATAAACCGATTGGGTCGCTGGTTGGCGATGACAGGCTACCAGAACCAATATTGCCAGAAAATACAGCGTTAATTTATGTAAGCGAAGACGTATCATAAAGGAAATTGGCAGCTAGTTGATGGGTTAATCTGTATAGGCTTAGACTGTCACAACCTTAAAGATAAAGCGGAATTGCGAACAACAGCGAATGGATACGATTTGAGTGTTCAGCCAGACTGTTGGGCATAAAAAAACGTCTCGCCATGTCGAAAAACAGCGAGACGTTTGGTCGTACTAATTTACGATTTATTGCCGGACCGGCCGAAGAACCATAAACTGTTGCTGAAGCAGGTAATAGCCGCCGAACAGAACCGTATTAAAGAACAGGTCGCCAAACACGCCGTTCAGGAAGAACGAGCTGCCGTCGTAAAAGGCCAATCCGGCTGCGTAACAACCCATCAGACCGGGCATCGTTTGCGGATAATATGTGCTACCATACCAGACGGCAAAGTTCGTGATCAGAAAAAACAGGATCGACGACGTGACGGATGCGATAGCAATCCGGCTGACCGACGGTACCTGAGATGCTGACCCACGACCTGCCCAAAGGCCGATCAGCCAGGTCAGCAGAAAGCTAATGTACACGGCACTCATGTTGCCGTGAAAACCAATTAAGGCATCGCTTAAGAGCATAGCTGCCAGAGGAACGGCCAGCCCCAGCCATTTTCGTTCGAACGTAGCAGCGCCAAAAAGGGCTACGGCCGCTACCGGCGTAAAATTGGGCCAGTGGGGCAGCAAGCGGAACAAGGCAGTTGTGAGAACAATGACCGAAAGGGTAGTCAGTCGAATCTGGAGCGGCTTCATCAGCGTATAATCAGCGATTAATGAACGAATTCAAATAGCCCGGCCAATTGGCGGAAACCGTCAAATCAGACCGGATTATTGCAAAGGTAACGCCAAAACAGATACGACAAAGCTCCAGATCAAAAGAAGGGGTAAGGAATGAAGGATGTCGAAGGCAGTCGCCTACAGCTACAGGCAGAAATAAAAGCTGAGAAATTGTACAAACACAAAACCGGTTTATAAAGAATACGAATAGGCAAACATCCATGACAACCAGGCTGCTTTCCGATATAGACGGGCATACATGTTTGCTCCCGGTAAAGGCTTGCTCCCGGTAAAGTATCAGTAATAGTAGCGTTATAAAAAAGTAAAAATCCGTTCATCAGTATAGCTAGCCGTTCATCAGAAAATATTGCCGATTGATGTTATTTAGATAGTTGTCTAAATGATTAATTAGATATTTGTCTAACAATTTAATCATCTGCTGATGAATAACCTCTTTAAGGCCTTAAATGATCCTACTCGCCGACAGATACTGGACCTATTACGCGAGAGTGATCTGAACGCCGGTGAGATCGCCGACCGGTTCGACATGACAAAGCCCAGTATCTCGCACCACCTTGATTTATTGCGGCAGGCCGGGCTGGTTGAAGCCACCAAGCAGGGGCAGTTTGTGAATTACTCGCTCAATACGACAGTCATGGACGAGTTGATGGCCTGGTTGCTCAGTTTTCAGAAAGCGACCGATGTCGAGAAGCCGACAATCAAAAACATTCCTTAAATCAAAACCTCAAAAACACCTTTAAAGCCTTTATCAACCATGAAAACAACATCCAATGCCACCGAACTCCTGATGATCGGGACACTATTGGCTCCCTTTATCTACCTGGCCATTATCTGGAATCAGCTTCCGGCTGAGATCATTACCCATTATGATTATACCGGCACACCTGATGGAACAATGGCAAAGACCAACGCGGCTGTCATGATGGGGACGCTGTCCATTAGTTTGTATCTGGTACTTCGTTTTCTTCCCCGCCTTGACTCCAAACATCGTTTACAATCTTCGAACTATGATAAACTCCGGTTTGTGATTGTATTGGCGCTGGCCACCCTTGTGGGCTGGGTATGGTATATGGCTCAACATAGCCTGGAGAAGCAGTCGGCCTTAATTCCTATGTTCGCGATTCTGGGCGTTATGTTTGCTGGCATTGGGAATTATATCACAACAGTAAAACCGAATTGGTTTGTAGGCATTCGTACCCCCTGGACGCTCTATAATGAGACCGTCTGGCGTAAGACGCATCGGATGGGCGGGCGGCTGATGGTCTTAGGAGGGTTGCTAAGTGCTGTATTAGCATTGGTCGTGCCGATGCCCTACGCGCTCTGGGTTGTTACCGGAATCATTTTGCTGGTGTCGGCAATCCCGGTGATTTATTCGTATATCTACTATCGGCAGGAGAAAGCCCACCAGTTGAACTGACCTAACCACCACGGTAAATGTCGTCCTGGTAGCCAGCCATTTCCATTACCCATTATTAATTGTCCATTTTCCATTATTCATTATTAAACATGAACCGTTTTCTAACCGTAGCCTGTGGTCTGATTTTCGTCGCGCTGAAAACAGTGGCCCAAACCGAAGAACCAATCCATTATAAAATCACCGTGCCTGCCGGAGCCGATCTGACACTCGACGGAACGCTTACCTTGCCCGATCAGGCCAAAAAGCCCGTTCCAGTTGTACTGCTTATTGCCGGTTCCGGACCGACGGATCGGGATTGCAATAGCGTATATGGGCTGAAATCGAATGCGTTTAAGATGCTGACCGACAGTCTGGTGCGAAAAGGTATAGCCGTCGCCCGGTATGATAAGCGGGGATCTGGTACGAATCTGAACGCTGCGGAAAGTGCTATCAAATCAGAAGATCACCGGTTCAATTTCTACGTCAGCGATGCCGTTGGGTTCATTCGCCAACTCCAGGGCGACAAGCGTTTTTCGAAGGTATTTGTGGCGGGTCATTCGGAAGGATCGCTGGTGGGCATGCTGGCGGCTGAGGAGACGAAAGCGGCTGGGTTTATTTCAGTAGCCGGTGCAGGGCGTAACATTGCCGAGGTAATGAAAGAACAGGGACGAATGGGTGGCAATCCTAAAGAACTGCAAGCCGAAGTAGACGGGGCGCTGGATTCGTTGCGGGCAGGTCATACCATCCATCCAAAACATCCGATTCTGAGAGCCCAGCTTTCGCCTAAAGTACAGCCTGCGCTGATTTCCTGGATGCAATATGATCCGGCGGCTGTGTTGAAATCATTTAAGGGGCCGGTATTGATCCTACAGGGAAAAAAAGACCTACAGGTGGCCTTGACCGATGCCGAACTCCTGAAAGCCGCCCGGCCAGATGCTACATTAGTGGTATTCGATCAGATGAACCATGTGATGAAAGACTTTACTGGAACGGATAAAATGGAAAATTTCAAAACCTACAACGATCCATCCTTACCGCTTACACCCGGCTTTTCTACAGCAATCGCACTGTTTATTACTGGTCATTAATTAGTCATCAGGTAGTCATTGGTTGTCATGCATCGTTTCCATATGACTACCAATGACCACCGAATGACAAATAATGACCTTACCGAAGGGCAACGATGCGGTTAGGAAGATTCTTTAGTTGAATTTTGAAAAGTGTTGGCCAGTTTTTACCCGTCACATACAAAGCATTTTCATCAGCCTGGTAAGCGATACCGTTCAGTACGTTGGCTTTCGTATCGACGTTTTTAGGCAAAATAGCGTCCATCGAAAGCTCACCAACGACTTTCCCTGTGCTTACATCGATCTGGACGATACGATTCGTTTGCCAGACATTCGCGAACACATAGCCATTTACGTATTCCAGCTCATTGAGATTCATCACTGGCCCCAAATTGTCATATACCGCCAGTTCGCCCTTACGCTGGAAATCGGGCGTCAGAAAGAATAGCCGATTCGTACCATCGCTTAGGATCAGCGTTGAATCTGTATGGGTGAGGCCCCAGCCCTGCGTATGATACGTGAACGTTTTGTCGAGGGTAAAGTCCAAATTGTAGCGGAAGCACACGCCCGACGTCCAGGTAAGCTGGTAAATTTTGTCGCGAAAAATAGTGATGCCTTCCCCAAAATATTGACTGTCTAGCGAAACGGACTTTTTAATGGCACCCGTTGCCAAATCAACCAGCATCAGTTTCGATTGCCCATTGAGCCCGGTACTTTCGTACAGGTTACCCCGGTAGAACTCCAGACCCTGGGTGAAACTTTCGGACTGGTGTGGGTACTGTTTTAAGACCGAATAGCGTAGCGCAACGGGCCTGAAATCGGACCATAGTTCAATGTTCAGTGTATCAGAAATTACGGATTGATCGGCCAGTTTGCCGCTAATGATCAGGGAGTGTAGTCCCGTTTTTATTGATTTAGCCCTGATAGTCAGTGAGCTATCTGAGCGCTGAATAATCGGTGTGGAAGTTGCCCTAAGCGTTACGCTGGCTTCCGCAAGGGGTTTGCTTAGCTGAATGACGATCGTATCCCCGAGCGTATAGGTGCTCTTGGAAAGTGTTGCTACCGCTGGCTTCGCTTCATCGGTCTGTGCCGTTTCGGTGTTGCGTTTCGGCTGGCAGCTTATATACAGTACGCTTAACCCCAGTAGGAAAAACGAATACAGGTTACGGTTCATAGTCAGTTCGTTGGCATGGGTTAGACATTCGTTACTACTAACGAACAGTTGATCCTTTTTTGTCAAAGCTACCGACGCCAATGACTCAAACCGCCTTGAAAAAGTTTATTGTGAACGGTAGAGGCTACATATTTCGTCGGTATTGCCCACCTACTGCGTAAAGTGCACGGGACAATTGCCCGAGCGAACAAACTTTAGTCGCTTCCATCAGGCTGTCAAACAGATTACCATTAGCCAGGGCTGTTGCCTGCAAATTAGCCAGCGCTACGGTCGCTTCGGCCTGGTGTTTTTGCTGAAACGTCTGACAGGAGTCGACGGCATACCGTTTTTCTTCATCCGTGGAGCGAATGACTTCACGGGGTACGATGGTCGGTGAACCGGCTGGATCGAGAAAGGTATTGACGCCTACAATGGGTAGCTGGCCGTTGTGTTTCAGGGTCTCGTAATACATCGATTCTTCCTGAATTTTGCTACGCTGGTACATGCGTTCCATGGCCCCTAACACGCCACCCCGTTCATTGATCGCCAGAAATTCCTGATAAACCGCTTCTTCAACCAGATCCGTCAATTCGTCAACGACGAAAGCACCCTGCAATGGATTTTCATTTTTGGTCAGACCAAACTCCCGGTTGATAATCAACTGAATGGCCATAGCCCGCCGAACGGATTCTTCGGTAGGGGTTGTGATGGCCTCATCGTAGGCGTTGGTATGCAGGGAATTGCAGTTGTCATAGATGGCCAGTAGCGCCTGTAGGGTGGTTCGAATATCGTTAAAGGCAATCTCCTGTGCGTGCAAACTCCGGCCCGATGTTTGAATATGGTATTTCAGCTTCTGCGAACGGTCGTTGGCTTTGTACTTATGTTTCATGGCTTTCGCCCAGATACGCCGGGCTACACGACCTAGTACCGTGTATTCGGGGTCCATGCCGTTCGAGAAGAAAAACGACAGGTTTGGGGCAAACGTGTCGATGTGCATCCCCCGGCTCAGGTAATATTCCACAAACGTAAATCCGTTCGAGAGGGTAAAGGCCAGTTGGGAAATGGGGTTAGCACCGGCTTCGGCAATGTGGTAACCCGAGATCGAAACCGAGTAAAAATTCTGAACCCGATTATCAGTAAAATACTGCTGAATATCGCCCATCATTTTGAGGGCAAATTCAGTCGAAAAAATACAGGTATTCTGCGCCTGATCTTCCTTCAAAATGTCGGCCTGGACCGTACCCCGCACGCGACGGAGGGTGTCGGCCTTGATCTTTTCATAAACCTCTTTGGGCAAAACTTTATCGCCCGTAGTCCCCAGCAGCATCAGCCCCAACCCGTCGTTCCCCTCAGGAAGGGGACCATTGTAAGTAGGAGTTAGGAGTGAGGAGTTAGTAGTGAGGAGGGCTGACGCATCCTGATTTGTGCGGAGCCATTCTCGCTCCTCGCTCCTCGCTCCTCGCTCCTGATTAAGAAGCCATTTCTCACACTGCTGGTCAATGGCTGCGTTCAGGAAAAAGCCTAGCAACATGGGTGCGGGGCCGTTGATGGTCATGGAAACCGACGTGGCCGGATCGCACAGGTCGAAGCCCGAATAGAGTTTCTTCGCATCGTCGAGGGTACAAATGCTGACGCCGGAGTTGCCAATCTTGCCAAAAATATCAGGGCGCATGGCGGGGTCCTCGCCATACAGCGTAACCGAGTCAAAGGCGGTTGAGAGACGTTTGGCGGGCAGTCCTTTCGAAACGTAGTGAAACCGTCGGTTCGTCCGTTCGGGCCCACCCTCGCCTGCAAACATACGGGTAGGGTCTTCGCCTTCGCGTTTGAGCGGAAACACCCCAGCCGCATATGGAAACTCGCCCGGTACGTTTTCGGTCAGCAACCAACGTAGCACATCCCCCCAGTCGTGGTATTTGGGCAGGCTGACTTTAGGGATTTTCAGGTGCGACAACGTTTCCGAATAGAGCGGTTGCCGGATGGTTTTATCCCGAACAGTGTACTCGTAGAAATCTGCGGTATAACGTTGCTGTAAGTCTGGCCATTGGTTCAGCAAAGCACTACAGTCGGGGTGAAGCCGTGTTTCAAGGTCCGTATACAGCTTTTGAAGTTCCTCTTTAAGTGAACCGTCGGTTAGTAACGTCAACGTGCCATGAATCTGGTAAAGTTGCCGGGCCAGCCCTGTCTGTTCCTGCACAAAACCATCGTACCGACGGCTCTCTTCCACAATTTCAGCCAGATACCGAACCCGGTCGGGAGGGATGACAGCCTGGGGCAAGGAGCGTGGGGCGTGGGGCGTGGAGCCAGGAGTGGTGATGTCCAGGTGAGGGTTTCCATGCTCTGCGCTTTCTGCTCCATGCTCCGTGCTCCCTCCACCTTGCACCACGCCCATCAGGCGGGTAAACAGCGCGGTCATGCCCGGATCGTTGAACTGAGCGGCTACCGTACCCAGAATTGGCAGGTCGTCATCGGGTATATCCCACAGATTGTGGTTGCGCCGATATTGCTTCCGAACATCACGCAACGCATCCAGTGAACCCCGTTTGTCGAATTTGTTGATGGCAATCACATCGGCGAAATCGAGCATGTCGATTTTTTCAAGCTGGGTAGCCGCTCCGTACTCGGCGGTCATCACATACAGGGTCTTATCCGCATGTTCGGTAATCTCGGTGTCTGACTGTCCGATACCGGAGGTCTCGACAATGATCAGGTCAAAATGAGCCGCTTTGCACACATCGATGGCATCCTGAACATACCGACTCAAAGCTAGATTGGATTGCCGGGTTGCCAGCGAGCGCATGTATACCCTCGGCGAATGGATGGCATTCATACGAATACGATCACCCAAAAGCGCTCCACCCGTTTTTCGTTTTGATGGATCGACGGAGATAATAGCCAGCGTTTTGTCGGGATATTGACGCAAAAACCGAAGCACCAGCTCATCGACCAGCGATGACTTTCCGGCCCCGCCTGTACCGGTAATACCCAGGACGGGAGAGGAAGGAGTAGTTGAGTGCGGCAACGGATGTTGGTTAAGTGATTGGGCGAAATGCTCAGGATGGTTTTCGGCAGTGGTAATGAGTCGGGCAATGGTGTCTGATTCGGCAGGTGAAAGCACAGCCCCCTTATCGGGAGTCGGAGGGGCAAAGTCACACTGGTGTAACAAATCGTCGATCATGCCCTGCAGTCCCATAGACCGGCCATCGTCGGGTGAGTAAATACGGGCGATGCCATAGGCATGTAGTTCTTCGATTTCAGTCGGTAGAATGGTTCCACCCCCTCCGCCAAAGATTTTGATATGACCAGCTCCCCGTTCGTGAAGCAGATCATACATGTACTTGAAAAATTCCAGATGCCCCCCCTGATAGCTAGTTACGGCAATCCCCTGAACATCTTCCTGAATAGCGCAGTCAACAATTTCGGCGACTGACCGATTATGGCCCAGATGGATTACCTCAGCACCGGCTGCCTGCATCAGTCGGCGCATCAGATTGATGGCAGCATCGTGCCCATCAAATAGAGAAGCCGCCGTTACAATGCGGATTTTGTGGGTGAACGTCTGCGATTGAACGGATTTCGGCTGTTGTGCTACCATGCTGGGTATTGGTTAATCGGTGAAGCTCACCACTTCGCCAAAGTTACACACTCGGCGGAATGATTCGTTGGTGAAGTACCACGGTTAGTTTCATTCGACTGGTAACGCGGGTGGAAACCCGTGATTTTTGATCAAATAGCGCGGGTTTCCACCCGCGTTACAACGAGTGTATTACTTTTGTATATAGGCTTTAAACGAATTTTATGCGAAAACAGGTCAAGGTGCTCTCGTTGGTAGTATGGCTAGTGAGTACTCTTTATGCACAGGCTCAGGATCATGCGCTGCTCTATAAGGTGACGGGGCCGGGTCTGGCGCAGCCTTCTTATCTCTATGGAACATTTCATATGGTTTGCCCGACCGATTTGGTTATTTCTGACGAAGCCAAAAAGGCACTTAGTGATGCCCAGCAGGTCTATCTGGAGCTCGATCTAGATGACCCAGCCATGATGGGAGGGATGATGAAAGCCGCCATGATGACCAACGGTAAGACCGCAAAAGACTACCTGTCGGCTGATGATTATAAACTGCTGGAAAGTTATCTGAAGCAGAAAATGAACATGAACCTGGCACAGTTGGGCATGATGAAACCAATTGGCTTACTGTCGCTGATGTACATGGGAATCCTGAACTGTGAGCCCGCGTCCTATGATCTGACGTTTATGCAGATGGCTCAGAAAGACAAGAAAGAAGTGCTTGGGCTTGAGTCGCTGGAGGCACAGATGGCCGCTTTGGACAAAATTCCGCTGGAGGTACAATTCAAAAGCCTGGTCGATATGGCGCGAAAACCCGACGATGCCAGCAAGGAATTCCACGAGTTTCTAACGGCTTATAAAGCGCATGATCTGGCAAAACTGATGAAGCAGATGAAAACCAGCCAGTTCGATGCCGGTATGAATGAATTTGAGGGCGACTTGCTGGAAAAACGCAACACCAGTTGGATTCCGGTTATTGAAAAGGCCGCTAAAGAAAAACCAACCTTTTTTGCCTTCGGAGCCGGACATCTGGGAAATGAGGCTGGAGTCATCAACCTCCTCCGCAAAAAAGGCTACACCGTTACGCCCGTGCAATAACTAGTTTCAGGTGACTAATGGACTATTAAACGATAAAACGAAACTCGGTTTCTGTCATCCCGACGGCAGGAGGGATCTTCGATAAGTTGGAGTAATTCGTCTCACCCGAAGATCCCTCCTGCCGTCGGGATGACAGAAACGAACCGTATTGACTAATTGATTAACAGAGTTTTATTTTTCAAATCAGCCATTATTCACGTTAGTTTGAGGTTTCAGGTTGGCTGACCCAGAGTTGCTTTCGCAAGATCAGCCAACCTGAAACCTCAAACGTGATACATTAAACCTGAACCGATTGAACCAACTCGTCCAGATTAAGTTCGGTGGAGGGCGTAGTATCGGCATTGAGCCTACGTTTCATGTAGGCCAGTCCCTCCAAGGTATGAGTGGGTTTAATGGCAGCGACACAGTCGACCGGAATCGATAGCGTTAGATCACGCATATACGCATCATTAGCCGTAAACAGAACGCACGAATCCGTACTGATGCCGGTAATGATCAAATGCCTGGCTTTCAGGTAGGTTAACAACGTATCCAGCGTGGTGGCGTAAAAGCCAGAATGCTTTGGCTTCAGCACGAAATAGTCGTCGTGTTCAGGTTTCAGAACTTCAGCCAGATACTGGCCTCTGACACCGTCGTGCAGCACATGATCGGTGACCTCCGTAAAATCAGAACGCCAGCGGCCAAAATTATCATTGACGTAAACGACCGCTACTTTTTGAGCTTTGGCCCGCTGTTTCAGGGCTGCGATCGCATCGGCAGCTTGGCGAGCCGGGCCCTCCAGTTCATCGCCACCCGGAAACTCCAGATCGTTGATCATATCGATAATCAACAAGACGACGGGCGACGAGTCGGGAACATTTCCATGTAAATCACTCTCTTTCGTTTCCATTTTTTTCGTGTAATGACACATGCCAGAATAACCTTACTGGTAAATTCCGTCAAGTGTCATTACTAAAAAACGTCCGAAAAGTTTTTTAATCCTGGAAGTTGCTAGCGAACTGGCGAGCGATTAGTTGCCAGGTTTGGTCGTGTACTCCATAAGGCGGTACACTTCCTGCCGGACCACATCGAAGGTTTGAGCCACCTGACTACGAAGTTGCTTGTAGGCAGGAACGGGCATAATAGGCGTTGGCGAATCGGCTTGTACAGGATTGGCAACATCACTCAGGCTCTTGACAAAGGACGAGGTGCTGAATTCATAGCCTTTTTCGCTACCGTTCGGGATGACCAGCGAAGCAAAATCCCAGGCCAGCAAATTGCCCCGTTTGATGCGGTCTTCACCCAGCTTTTTGACCTGTTTAAGCACTCCCTCGTAATCAGCCCCCGGTGTTCGGCGTTTCATCCGCTCCACGATCATGAATTGGGTATTGTCGGGGGCAAACTTAGGGGCATACGTACCATCGCTGATTTCCCAAATTTCCATTTTCACGACAGGCGCTGTATTCCGATCCCGCTTTTGTAAATCGGCCATTTTAGCCTGCACACTATCGCCATACATACGGGCCATAGCTTCAGGAGACGCTCCCCGGATGGCCATTTCTTTTGAAATAATACGCGTAACGTAGTCGTACTCGGTCTGATTCGGGTTGGAGGTAAACTGCTTCACGGTCATGTACCAGCCCTCCAGTCGTCCTTCATCTACAGCCGCCTGATTGATCTTTTTCCATTCGCGTTCGACCGGAAGCGCATCCTGAATGGTAAGGCCGGGGTTCAACTTGTGATAAATCAGGTACATGTACAACTTTTGGGGGGTGGTCGATTGAGCGAAAGTGACCGAAAGACATAGGCTGCAGAAAATCGAAAGCAGAAGGGTACGGCGGAAGGACATAGTAGTCGTAACTGGTTTTTAGACCAAAAGGCACCCGAAGGCAATCGTTACCTAACCAGCCTGCAAATAATAATCAACGACTGCCTTTCGACAGCGAAAAGCTTTGGGAAAGGCGTAGTGTCTATACGTTGATTTGTATTTTATGGATAAAAAATAAAAATCGATTGGGGGATTTTCGGGCTGAACTTGTCTTTGCTATACCAGACCCTCAACGCAATGCCTGCTCCTGTGTTTGCTATTCTCCGACCTGATGACCCGACTCCTGATGGACAGATACCACTCGTCAGGAGTCAGCCCGACGTGCCGAATCCAATGCCCAACGACGGTGAATTGTTTATCCGTAATGCGTTCAGCGAAGATCCGCGACTTGGTTGTGAATTGCTTTTTCGCCAGTATTTCGCGCCCTTATGCAGTCACGTCGTTCGGTTTGTTTATAACCGACAACTTGCCGAAGATTTAGTGGCCGATTTGTTCTATACGTTTTACACGAAGGAACTATACCGGCAGGTGACTGGCTCATACCGGGCTTATCTCTATCAGGCGGCCCGAAACCGCGCTTATAACAGTCTGCGCTGGGAGTTGGGACGACAGGAAGCGCTCCCCGACAACCTCGACCGGCCCGACCTCGATACCACCCAGCCCGATCGGCTGCTTCAACAGGATGAACTGTACCGGGCGCTGGAGCAGGCGGTTCAGCAACTACCCACACAACGGCAGCGCGTGTTTTTGCTGAGCCGATTCGAAGGTAAATCCTACAAAGAAATTGCTCAGGAAATGGGCCTTTCCCCGAAAACTGTTGAGAATCACCTGCTACGGGCAACCTCTACGGTGCGGCAACTACTTCGTCAGCAGCGACTGATTAGCTGGGGCCTGCTGTTACTTACGGTTCTATTCTGACACGCAACGAACGAGTCACATCCTATGCAACCCCCTAAAGAATTGGTTTTTACCTACTTTGCCGGACAGGCAACGTCGGTTCAGCAAAAAGTCATCGGTGAATGGCTGGCCCAGCCGGGTAGTCGCGAACTCTATTTTCAATGGCTCGACGAATGGGAGCGGAGTTTTCCGCAGTACACGCCCGACGTGGCCCAACAGCTCGAATCGTTCCGGCAACGGCTCGATACGCCCTCTGAGATCCATGCGCCCCCGTTGTGGCCAGTCGTAAAATCAGGGTACTCATCAAGGCGACCTGGTAGATGGCTGGTAGCGGCTACGGTTGGACTAGCGCTGTTGGTGGGCGGCTGGCTTTTTCGAAACGAACTGTTTTACAGAACGATAGCTACCAGTCAGTATCAGTTACGATCTCTGAAACTACCTGATGGCTCAACGGTGGCCCTTAACAGCAATTCGAGTTTGCGAATACCGTGGATAGGCTATGGCTGGCTCTCCCGAAATGTGTCGCTGACGGGCGATGCGGTATTTGAGGTGAAGCACTTGCCTAATGATCAGCCGTTTGTAGTGCAGGCTACGGATGGACTGGCTGTTGAAGTATTAGGTACCGAATTTTCAGTACGTAGTCGCCCAACTCGGGCTGAAGTGGTACTCAAACGGGGAAAGGTCAATCTGCATTATACGACAGCCGACCAGCCTGAGCAGCAACTGATGATGAAACCCGGCGACCGGGTTACCCTTGACGGCCGGGGCGCCTTACGTATGCATACACAGGCCGATACGACTCAATTTGCCCAATGGCGTTACCGACTCTTCAGCTTCAACAATACCCCCCTGCGCGATGTGGCCCGTCAGATTCAGAGCGTGTTTGGCGTGGCGGTTCAGCTTACCGACCCCGCTCTGGCCCGTCGGACACTGACCGGAACCATCCGGGCCGGATCGTCGGATGAACTGGCCGAGGCCCTGGCCGAACTGCTAAATCTGCGGGTTAGCCACCGCGATCAAAAACTTGTTTTTTCAACTGCTTCCGAAACCCAGCTTACTCAATGACAAAATCACTACCGTTTGCGCTGATAACCGGTTGGTTGCTCAGTATTGGCTATGGTCATACCATTGCCCAAACCCTTGCCTACGCCCGAACGACCCAGCAGATCGATAACGGGCAATCGGCGAAAGGGAAAGAAATTAGTGTGGCGAATCAGTCCCTTAAACAGACGCTCCTCCAGTTGAAAGAGCACTATGGCGTCGATATTCTGTTCGAAGAGTCGGTGGTGGCAAAACACCTAAGCCCACTCGAATCCCTTAATCTGGGAGTTCGACTGGAAAGCAATCTAAATGCGCTGTTAAAGCCCGTTGGCCTTCGGTTTAAAAAACTTCGCTCGGGCGCGTATCTGATTCTGTCGCCCAAAAACAGCGACCGGGCCATCATCAGCATCCCCGAACCCGCAACTACCACCACCGCCGGACCGGTACAACTATCGGGATTAACCAATCTGGCCGCTTCGCAAATGGTCGAGCCTATTCAGACCGACCTTCGGGTGAGTGGGCGTGTAACCAGCGAAACGGGCGAAGCGTTACCGGGGGTTAGTGTCGTTGTCAAAGGTTCACCGCGTGGTACCACTACCGACGCTCAGGGGCGTTATAATCTGAGCGTCCCCAATGACGGTGTAACCCTGGTATTCAGCTTTGTCGGCTATGTCAGTCAGGAACAGGTTGTACGGAATCAGTCGACCATCGATGTGCAGCTTGTGCCCGATACCAAATCATTAAATGAAGTGGTCGTGGTGGGGTATGGTCAGGTAAAGAAGAGTGACCTGACGGGCGCGGTTTCCACCGTTCCGGTTGATGAGATCAGAAAAGTAGCCGTTACTTCGCTCGATCAGGCCATTCAGGGACGGGCTGCCGGGGTTCAGATTACCCAGAACTCGGGCGCACCCGGTAGCAGCACCAGCATTCGGATACGGGGAGGTAATTCGATCCAGGGCGATAACGAACCTTTGTATGTGATCGACGGGATTCCGTTCAAGAACGATGGAGCGGGCAGTGGTTCCAGTTTCAACGTGCTCAGTACGCTCAACCCCAGCGATATTGAATCGATTTCCGTACTGAAAGACGCTTCGTCAACCGCTATTTATGGTTCGAGGGGGGCCAATGGGGTTGTTATTATTACCACCAAACGGGGGAAAGCAGGTAAGTCGACCATCAATCTGGATGTGTATTATGGTATTCAGAATGTTCGTCGGAAGTATCCGGTCCTGAATGCGCGGGAATATGCGCAGTTTGTCAACGATGCCAACACCAACGAAGGGCGACCTGCCGTGTACAGTCAGGCACAGGTGGATGCGTTTGGCGAAGGTACCGACTGGCAGGATCAGATTTTCCGGCAGGCCCCCATGTCGAATTATCAACTGTCGATGAGTGGGGGTGACGAACGAACCCAGTATGCGCTTTCGGGTGGGTATTTCAAACAGAACGGAATTGTGGTCAACTCCGATTTTGAACGATACTCGTTTCGGATCAACCTGGACCGTAAACTGACCGAAAAAATCAAAGTCGGGAACAGCCTGACGGTCAGCCGCACCGTGACCAATCAATCCCGCACCGATGGCGATCTGGGAAGCGCCGGACTAGTGACCATGGCCGCCCTCCAGTTTCCGCCCATTTTACCCATTCGGGGGGCAGATGGCAATTATCTGATTACGGACCCGGCGCTTGCTTTTACCGCTGATAACCCGGTGGCACTGGCAAACGACAGTAAAAACCGAAATACGGCCAACCGGGTGTTTGGTAATGTATTTGGCGACTATCAGATTATCAATGGGTTAAGTCTGCGAGTGTCGCTTGGGCTTGATGGCATTTTGCAAAAGCAGGATTCGTACCTGCCCCGATCGGTGTCCAGTGGACTAGCGCAGGGCGGAGCGGCTTCGCTGTTCAACGGCCAATCCATGACCTGGCTGAATGAAAACCTGCTGACCTATACCCGTACGTTCAGTACCGTACACAACATAACGGCTTTGCTGGGGTATACGCAACAGGCCAACCGAACGGAGAATAGCACCGCTTCTGCCCGTAACTTCGTGAACGATAACCTGGGGTCGAGTAATCTGGGTTCGGGGTCGGTACCTCTGACTCCCAGTTCGGGCGTTGGTACGTGGGGGCTGCAATCGTATCTGACGCGGATCAATTATAGCTACAAAGATAAATACCTGCTTACGGCTTCGTTCCGGGCGGATGGCTCGTCCCGGTTCGGTGCCAATAAACAATATGGCTATTTCCCATCGGCGGCTTTGGCCTGGCGGGTTTCGGAAGAGCCATTTCTGAAGGGCATATCAGCCATTAGCGACCTCAAAGTACGGGCAACCTATGGGTCGACGGGGAACCAGGATGGCATTGGTAATTATCCGGCCTATTCCCTGCTGGGGACGCAGAATTATGTGTTTGGCAATGCCGTCTCCACGGGTCTGGGGCCCGGTCAGATTGCCAACCCTGACTTGTCCTGGGAAACAACTACTCAGGCCGATATGGGTCTTGATCTGGGGTTACTGAACAATCGGATTACCTTGACCGCCGATTTCTATGTGAAACGCACCAAAGATCTGCTTCTGAATGTGACCATACCGAGTACGTCGGGCTTTTCGAGTGCGATCAAAAACCTTGGGAAGGTAGAAAACAAAGGCATTGAGCTGAGCCTGTCGTCCTATAATCTGGACGGTGCCTTCAAATGGCGGACCGATGTGAATTTCTCCCTGAACCGCAACAAAGTACTGGACATCGGCGGGGTTCCGCAGATTTTTGCCGGGCAGGTGGCGAATATCGGGCAAAATCTAAACTCGGGCATTATCCGGGTGGGTGAGTCGCTGGGAACGTTCTTTGGCTATGTCACGAACGGACTGTATCAGACAACCGACGAACTGGCGGCCCTGAGTGACCCGCAGGCGCGTAAACCAGGCGACCGTAAATACCTGGACCTGAACGGCGACAAAAAGATTGACGATAATGATCGGACTATTATCGGACGGGCGCAACCCAAATTCATTGGCGGTATCAGCAATACGTTTTCCTACAAAGGAGTGGAGCTAACGGCGTTTTTTCAGGGCGTTTACGGTAACAACATCCTGAATGCCAATCGATATGAGCTGGAGTATCTGAATGCAACCACCAATCAGGATCGCGACATGCTGAACCGGTGGACACCAACGAATACGAATACCGATATTCCACGGGCATCGACAACCCGCCCGGCCAACCGCGTCTCGACCCGGCAAATAGAAGATGGTTCGTACCTGCGGTTGAAGAACATACAACTGGCGTATAACCTGCCCAATACGCTGCTGAAGTCGATCAAAATTCAGTCGTTGCGGGTGTACGTAACCGCACAAAACTACCTGACCTGGACCAATTACTCGGGCTATGATCCCGAAGTAAACCGATTTGGTCAGGATAGCCGCAGTCAGGGATTTGATTATGCCAGCTACCCAGCCGCCAAAACCATTCTGTTTGGATTGAATGTCGGTTTCTAAACCTCCTACAAACATGAACTTATCGATAAAATTGATTGCAACCGTCTGGCGAAAACGTTCGCTCTTTCTTGCTTTCGCTCTTTCACTTATTACCTTAACTGCCTGTGAAGTGCTGGACCAGAAGCCAGAATCCAGCTTTACACCTGCGAATTTTTACAAAAATGCCGACGATGCCAAAGCTGCCGTCAGTGCGGTGTACGATCCGCTGAACAATGCGAATATGTACGCTCAGGTCATGTGGATTTTACAGGATCAAGCTACCGACGATGCCGAATGGGGCAACGGTCGATCAACGGCCAATCAGCCGAAAAATGACCTGGACAAGTTCACCTTCACCCCGGCTACCGCTACGTTTCAATCGATCTGGACAACCGTGTACCAGGCTATCAACCGGGCTAATGCCGTAATTGCCCGTGTACCAGCGGTGGCTATGGACGAACCCACGAAAGCCCGTTTCATTGCCGAAGCTAAATTCATGCGGGGCTTCTATTATTTTACCCTGGTCCGTTTGTTTGGTGGGGTGCCCCTGGTTACTGCCGAAACCACCTCCTTGGACAACCTCAACATAGCCAGAGCATCGGTCGATGAGGTGTATGCTCTGATCGTCCAGGATTTTACTGAAGCTGAAAGCGTACTGCCTGTTAGCTATTCGACGGCTGATAAAGGCCGGGCCACAAAGGGAGCCGCCAAGGCGTTTCTGGCCAAAGTGTATCTGACCCGTCAGGATTGGGCGAAGGCATCGGCCAAAGCGAAAGAAGTTATCGATCTGGGCGTTTATGACTTATGGACCAACTTTGCCGACGCGTTTTTGATTACCAATAAAAATGGGAAAGAAGCGGTCTTTGAGATGCAGGCGCTGAGTGGCGGATTCAACGAAGGAAGCTGGATGCAAGGGTACATGCGTCCGAACTTCGACCGGGTGAATGGGGTGGCTGGCTTCGGAGATGATCCGCCAACTGAAAACCTGTACAAAGCCTACCGGACCGACGACAAACGGCGAAACGTAACCCTTAAACTTTACTCCGCCACGACCAGTCCGGCGGCTCCTTCCAGCGTTTTGTTCCCCTGCTACGTCTATAAATACCTCGATCCATCGGCAACTGCCAACGGCGATGGCGGCAACAATTACCCCATTATTCGCTATCCTGACGTATTGCTGATGTATGCCGAAGCCCTGAATGAACAGGGAGCCAATAATGCCGATGCCTACGCCAACGTCAACCGGATTCGGAACCGGGCCGGCCTTCCGAACCTGACGGCGAATCTGAGTCAGGCCCAGTTCCGCGATAGTGTGCTGCTGGAACGACGGCTGGAACTGGCTTTTGAAGGTCATCGGTGGTATGATCTAGTCCGCACCAAGCGACTTATCACGGCTATGAAAGCCCAGAACCCCAGTATACTGATCGACGAACACCATTACCTGTACCCCATTCCCCAAACCGAACGCGACGTCAACCCCCAACTGACCCAAAATCCAGGGTATTGAAATGGGGTCAAGTATTGTCAGGTGTAGTCAAGGATTGTCAAAAGTGGTCAAGATATAGTTAAGGGTTGTCAAGTATTGTCTTTCTCATAATGTACACCTTTTTGACAACTCTTGACCACACCCTAACTATACCTGACCACCCTTGACCATACCTGACAAATCCTGACCACCCTTGACTTAAAACCAGCCAATTTTTTTCCATTCCTTATGAAAAAACAGTTTTTCTTACTTGTCTGTATTTTAGTACTCTATACCAGGCTTAGTGCCCAAAACGCACCCATAACGGTCGATGTCTGCGTATATGGTGGGTCTTCGGCAGGGGTCATGGCTGCCTATACGGCTAAAAAAATGGGTAAGTCCGTGATCCTGATTGAACCCGGTCGCCATCTGGGGGGGCTGACAACGGGCGGATTGGGGTTCACCGACATAGGAAACAAATTCGCCATTTCGGGTGTCGCCCGCGATTATTACCGCCGGATCGGGCAGCATTACGGCAAGTTTGAGCAGTGGATTTTTGAGCCACACGTTGCCGAGGATCTGTTTAAGGAATACATCAAACGCGCTGATGTGAATGTCCTGTACAACCATCGACTGGCGTCGGCAAAGAAGCAGGGCGATCGTATACAAAGCATCACCCTGGAACCGTCATCAGGTGGCGGAGGAAACCGGGTGATTACGGCAAAAATGTTTCTGGACTGCACCTACGAAGGTGATCTGATGGCCAGAGCGGGCGTAAGCTATACCGTTGGTCGGGAAGATAACAAGACCTACAACGAAACCTACAACGGTGTTCAACTGCTGGATAAACACCAGTTTGCCGATGGCGTTGATCCCTACAAAATCCCCGGAAAGCCCGAAAGCGGTTTGTTGTGGGGCATTAGCCCGGCTCAATTGCAGCCTACTGGTAGTGGCAACAAACAGGTGCAAACCTATAACTTTCGCATTTGCCTGACTAACGATCAGGCCAATATGATTCCCATTACCAGGCCCGAAGGCTATGATTCGACCCGCTATGAACTGCTGTTACGGGCAATCGACAAAAATCCGAAACTAGCCTTCAACACGATTATTAAGCCCGACTGGATGCCCAATCATAAGACCGACATCAATAACAATGGCCCTTTTTCGACCGATATGATCGGCATGAATTACGAGTATCCAGAAGGCAGTTATGCCCGTCGGGCGGAGATTCAGAAGGAGCATGAACTGTACAACAAAGGACTGCTCTATTTTATTGGGCATGACCCCCGGATGCGTAAAGACATTCAGGACGAAATGCTCAAACTGGGGTATCCCAAAGATGAATACACCGACTCGGGCAACTGGTCGACGCAGATGTATGTGCGCGAAGCCCGGCGTATGATTGGCGAGTATGTGATGACGCAGGCCAACTGCCAGGGCCGCGAAGTGGTTCAGGATGGGGTAGGGATGGCGGCCTATACCATGGACTCGCACAATTGCCAGCGGATTGTCATCGAAAAGAATGGCGTAAAAATGGTGAAGAACGAGGGTGATGTACAGGTGGGCGGCTTTCCTCCTTACCCCATTTCGTATCGTTGCTTAGTGCCCAAAGCGACCGAATGTAAAAACCTGCTGGTGCCTGTCTGTTTGTCGGCCAGTCATATTGCCTACGGATCGATTCGCATGGAACCTGTATTTATGGTGCTGGCTCAGTCGTCAGCTATGGCCGCCAGTATGGCGATTGATGGCAACACGTCGGTGCAGGCTATCGATGTGAAGAAGCTACAGCAGACACTCAAAACCAATCCATTGGCTAATGGCAGCACCCCCGAAATTCTGGTCGATAATGATGATGCCGCCCATGTAACCCATACCGGCGACTGGAAGCGGGACAACAAGGGCGCTTACGGGCTCAGCTATTTTTCGACGACTGCCGATGGGGCCGTAAAAACCATGCGTTTTACGCCCGATGTGACCAAAGCCGGTTCGTATCGGGTGTATCTCTATTTTCCCAAGCTGGCAGGCGCGTCGGCAAATACCCAGATAACTGTCTCGGATGGTAAGCAGCCTAAAGAGGTGACCATCCGCGAAGCCGATATTCGGGTAGAAGGACAAACTTCGGGTGAATGGGTGCCGCTAGGCGACTATACATTATCGCCCGGCCAGAAAAATTATGTAGAAGTGTCTACGAAGGGCGCCGATGGCGTAATCGTCGCGGATGCCGTACTGTTCGTTCCGGTGAAGTAATAGTTGTTCAGATAGGTTGGTACCAGTCACCGTAACCCAGATGGATTGCGGTGATTTTTTTGGCCCTACTAACCGAAAGTTTTGCAGGTAGCAGCAATTGAGCTAAATAAGGATAGATTATTTTGGTAACTGCCTGATCTACGCCTGATTTTACTCAAGAGTTTCTGTACTTTTGCCGGATGGAATTAGACAGCATTGACCTCGAAATACCTGAGGACGTAGAAGTACCGGGAATGGAAATACTGAAAAGTGATCGGCTAACCCACTTGAAATATGACATTCGTGGGCCTATATATGAGAAATCGCTGGAACTGGAAAGCCAGGGGTATAAAATCATAAGCCTGAACATTGGGAATCCGGCCACGTTTGGCTTCGATGCGCCCGACGAAATTGTCCACGATATTATCCTCAATATCCGGAATGCGCAGGGATATGCCGATTCACGTGGCCTGTTTGCGGCCCGGAAGGCGGTCATGCACCACACCCAGAACATTGGTCTGCAAGGCATCACCATCAACGATATTTACATTGGTAATGGTGTCAGCGAACTGATCATGCTCTCGATGCAAGCCCTGCTCAACGAAGGCGATGAAGTGCTGGTTCCATCTCCGGATTACCCACTCTGGACGGCTTCCGTAGCCTTCTGTGGCGGAAAGCCGGTTCATTATGTCTGCGACGAAGCGTCGGACTGGAACCCTGATCTGACAGATCTGGAGAGCAAAATTAACCCACGTACGCGGGCCGTGGTGGTGATCAATCCAAACAACCCAACGGGAGCCGTTTATGATAAATCCATTCTGGAGGGCATCGCCCGGATCGCCGAAAAGCATAAACTGATCGTTTTTTCGGATGAGATTTACGACCGGATTCTCTACAACGGAGCGGTTCATTACCCTATTTCCAAAATGGTACACGATACGTTGTGTATCACCATGGGCGGCTTATCGAAAAACTACCGGGCGGCCGGATTTCGAGGGGGCTGGATGATTCTGAGTGGTGCGCGGCAACGTGCCAAATCCTATATTGAAGGGCTGACGTTACTGGCAAGTATGCGACTCTGCGCCAATGTTCCCACCCAGTTTGCGATTCAAACTGCACTGGGAGGTTATCAAAGCATCAATGATCTGGTGATGCCAACCGGGCGGCTGTACAAGCAAATGATGCTGGCCTATGAACGCATGATCGCGATACCCGGTATTTCCTGTGTGAAGCCGAAAGGGGCCTTATATATTTTCCCGAAAATCGATCTCAGCCAGTTCCATCTGGAAGATGATGATGATTTTGTGCTGAACTTACTAACCGAGCAAAAAGTGCTGGTGGTGTCGGGCAACGGCTTTAATTATACATATAATGACCACTTCCGAATCGTTTGCCTGCCAACCATCGATGAACTGAATCTGGCCATCGACCGAATTGAGAGCTTCCTGGAAAGTCGACGGAAATAAGTAAACGATTATCAACACGGAGACACAGCTCGCACAGATGAAAAAATCTTATTTCACTGTGTACTCTGTGCCTCCGTGTTGCATCTAAAACGTGAACCTATGCTTTACTTTATTCAGATTCTGTTTGTGCAGGAAGGACAGGAAGAAACCTTTCATTCATTTGAGGACCAGGTGCTGCCCTTACTTCAGCGACACAACGGCGTATTGGTGTATCGAGTGAGACCAGCAGAAGAGGCCGTCATTGCGACCGAAATGGGATATCCTTATGAAATTCATATCGTGACGTTTCCGGCCCAGGCTGATTTTGAAGCGTACCGGGATGATCCTGATCGGATGAAGTTTCTTTATTTAAAAGATCAGTCAATAGATAAGGTTATGCTGATAAAGGGAGCATTGCTGGGGTAGGTCATAGTCGATAACGAAACGAATCTGATCTGCTTTACATTTAATCTGCGTTAACGTATAGGTAGTCTCGTTGTCAGGTTTCTATAGACCTGATGAGTTGCTGTTATTTACTTTTAGTAATCATTTGTTTATCTATATTATTTACAAGTAACTTATATTGTTTATTTTTACTTTTATTATTACGCTTACTCAAAAGTCAGGTACTCTTAGATAGAGATGGGTATTGTTTTGTAATTTTGATTGCAACCATCACTCAATCAATGAATTATGAAACAAGTTTTTCTTTATACGCCCTTACTGCTAGGGCTTACAGACCTGTATGCCCAAATGGGCATCGGTGTAACGCCCAAAGCCTTTTTTAACGTTCCTCCCGGCCGCACGGTTTTGTTTGGGCAGGATACATCTAACATAGGTACTATTTCGAAACTAATCTGGTACGGTAGTATAGGAGCTTTTCGGGCCGGTGGAATAACCGATGCTTCCTGGAATCGTGCCAACGTCGGCCAATATTCTTGGGCAACGGGCACCAATACCAAAGCAACCGGGATTGCTGCCATTGCCATGGGCAACGGGAGTCAGGCATTAGGCAATAGTGGGCTGGCATTGGGCGAATCGACAATTTCGGTAGGTTACGCGGCTACGGCCTTAGGCATGTATACATCCGCTGGAGGGGATTATTCAATGGCTACTGGCTTTCAATCAACCGCCAATGGCTACTCGTCGACGGCAATGGGCGAGTCGACGGTAGCGGGTGGAGGGCGGTCGGTCGCCCTGGGATACCAGACCAGCGCTACCGGCTATGCGTCGGTGGGAATTGGGACCTATTCGAGCGCTAGTGGGCTGGCCTCAATGGTTTTAGGCCATTACGGGTCGACGAACGGCAAAACTGGCTCATTTCTGCTGGGTGATTATCAGGGTAATATGTACTACAATTCGGTAGATAATCAGATGATGATGCGGTTTTCGGGAGGATACATACTCTACAGTACAGCCCCAGCCAGTCAGGGATCGGCGGTGGGTGTGCAACTGGCCAGTGGTGGGAACGCCTGGCAAACCCTGTCTGACTCGACCCGCAAAGAAAACTTCCGATCGGTCGATGGCAAGTCCTTTCTGAAAAAGATAAGTCAGCTACGGTTAGGAAGTTGGAATTACAAAGGACAGGAAGCCCAGCGCTATCGACATTATGGCCCCATGGCCCAGGACTTTTTTCAGGCATTTGGTCAGGATGAGATCGGGACCATTGGAGAGCGGACAAGCATCAACCAGGCCGATTTTGACGGCGTAAACCTGATTGCGATTCAGGCACTGATTCGGAAAGTGGAAAAACTGGAACTGGAAAACAGCGGCTTACGACAGAATTACATGCAACAGCAGGAATCGTTTCGGCTTAAAACAGCCTTACTGCATACCGAATTGCGGCAAATTAAAAAGCAGTTGAACGCGTTGACCCATCCGTAGACAAAGTGCAAGAGAAATAGAGACGTGCTGCTTACTGAACGAAAAGGCGCATTCGATACCTACTCAAGCGAAACTAGTTTATCGTATGCTGCCCGGTCGTTCCTCGGGATGACAGAAAATAACCTAATATATTTTATACCTATACTAAACTTAGCGCTTTCAAGGCCAGAGCCCACGCCAGTAAGGTAAGGGCATTCCGCCCATAATTCGCATACATCCACACACTGACCAGTCGACTAGTCGTGTCAAGAGGTAAGGAGTCGCCGTCTCCCTTCTGTAATCGTATGGCCGTGGGAATGAAAAACGAAAATGTTACGACTCGCTCTACTAAGGTTAGCAAGGAGGCCGCCAGCCACCAGTCATGCACGGGCAATTCGGATTGCCAGGCGACAATAAGATTGGCCACGGTCAGTAGCGTAAGGGGAATGGTTGTTACAAATGCCCAGAAATTTCGCCCTACATCGGTCTGTCGCATAGCGTTCGTATCGACTCGACGTTCATCCCCCTCTAGTTTAGGAAACCACTGGGGGATGATCAATCGGGCTTCATAAAGCCCCGCGCCAAAAGCAGTACCAAGATTCAGAATAAACAGGATCAGCAAGCTAGTAGCCATAAAACTGTATAGGTTTGTCAATAGAATGCCGAAGCACATTCTACTGACAAACCTACGGGCCCTCCTGCGTGGATGCTGGTAAATGAGCGTCAATTAGGCAATTGACAGGATCAACTACGGAAATTGAGTCATGAATATAGTCTACAATGGGCCTACGGGGTAGGCTTTACAGGCGACGATAGATAGTACCCGTAAGAATACTAGCGGTAGTTTGCTCAGAACAAAGCCTTTTTAAGTGGAGATATAATCCCTCACCTAATTTGTGCGTCATGAACGGGAAGGCTACTCATGGGTTGTTGTTTCTTCTTTTGAATCTGGTAGGTTATACAGTTTATGCTCAGCGTGTTGCCGAAACGTTATCGCCCTGGAAAACGGGTAATCTGGATATACACCATATCAACACGGGTAGGGGTAATGCCACGTTTTTCATTCTGCCCGACGGAACTACCCTCCTGATCGATGCCGGTGCGCTCGATCCTACAACTGAACGAACGTTAAGCCCCCGAAATACCAAGGCGGTTCCCAGTGCCGACCGCCAACCCGGCGAATGGATTGCCCGTTACATTACCAAACTAATGACGATGAGTCAGTTGCCGCCGAAGCTGGATTACGCCCAACTGACCCATTTTCATAACGACCATATGGGCAGCCCATCCGCCATCTCACCAAAATCTGAACAGGGTAATTTTGTACTGACCGGAATTACGCAGGTAGCGGCTTATCTGCCCATCGATAAGCTTATTGATCGCGGGTGGCCCGATTATGCGTATCCTTACCCGCTGAATAGCTCCATGGTGACGAATTATAAAGCATTCGTCAACTGGCAGAGCACCCATAAGGGCACGGTTGTGGAACGGAGTAAGCCGGGGCGAACGGATCAGATCGTATTGAAAAAGAATCCCGAATCGTTTGTGAAGTTGTTCGAGATCAGGAACATCATTGCCAATGGCGAAATCTGGACGGGAGAGGGTACTGCCACCCGGCAACTATTTCCCGATCGATCGACCCTGAACAGTGGTCAACTCCCCTCTGAAAACATGTGCAGCGTAGCGGTCCGGCTTCGGTATGGGCCGTTCGATTATTTTTCGGGGGGCGATTTGCCCGGCGTAGTGCGCTTTGGTTCACCCGCCTGGAATGACGTCGAGACCCCTGTTTCGAAGGTGGTTGGCCCGGTTGATGTCCATCTGCTGGATCATCATGGTAATCGCGATTCCCAAAATGATAACCTGCTGGCAGCCTTACGTCCGCGTGTATTCGTCATACCGGTGTGGTCGTCCGATCATCCAGGGCATGACGTACTGGACCGTATGTATTCGCAGGAGCTATACCCCGGCGAACGGGATGTATTTGCCACCGATATGCTCGAAGCGAATAAACTGGTTATTGGTGAGTTGCTGAATCGGCTCAAAAGCGACAAAGGGCATATTGTTGTTCGGGTAGCACCGGGTGGCGAAACGTATCAGGTCATTACGCTCGATGATTCGAATGAGAACATGACGGTGAAGGGTATATTTGGCCCTTATCAATCCAGGTGATGCGACCCGAAGTTGGCTCTGTTTGAGCCTATTAACCACCCATAAATCCACGATCGTTATGCAATTAGCCAAGGAACTCAGAGTTGTCCAGTTCGGGCAGGGGGTTGGAGTAGATGCTGAGTTGGTGAGTCAGTTTCAACACCTCAGACAACGAGATAAGACGATGCTTTTCTACAATTTGGGGGGCTTCCTGCAGGATGTGAGCCCTACCGAAGCGGACGTGGATCAGGTCAACGACATGCAGGAGCAGCTTGGCGTTGATCTGCCGGCCTCTGATTTAAAAGGGCATTGGTCGGCGATTATGCGGCATATTTTGTTCATGCCCGGCGACAACAGCGATTCACTTATTATCCTGCTGTTGTATCTGTTCCGAATCGCGTATCAACGTCAGTATGCCTTACAGCGCGGA
Organism: Spirosoma gilvum; assembly: GCF_054776815.1. Classification (NCBI taxonomy): domain Bacteria; kingdom Pseudomonadati; phylum Bacteroidota; class Cytophagia; order Cytophagales; family Cytophagaceae; genus Spirosoma; species Spirosoma gilvum. Next base: position 73,837 of record NZ_BAAHBH010000019.1, read on the forward strand.
AAACCGGATGATTGGTGGTACTGGGATCTGTCGAATCCAGAGACCGTACAGGCTATTCTGGTAAAGCACCAGACAGCGATTGACGAAGTTTATGCCACCCCCAGTTTTCGGATGGAGTTTGTTACGTTAGCCAAATTGTGGTATCAGAGCTACGGTAGTCCCGTTGTTGAGGACGCTGAACCAGAACCCGTTGAGGGGAAGGAAGGCAGGCCCATTTTTTTGAGTTACGATGAAGTCGTTTCCACATCAATTCCACATGTGGTCCGACAATTGTCGGTGGGGCTGTCGCTGCTGATGAATTCGTTAACAAAAGCTTGCTCAATCAAGTACCGGGTACGATCAGAACAGGCCCGAAAAATAGTTCTGGCTGTGCTGGAGAAGTATCTGGCTGAAACTTACAACTGTAGCCCCTTTAGCGAAGGCCTGTTCTGATCGAAACCACTCGTGTCGGGAATCGCCCTACCGACTGAACCGACTGACATATACGTCGCTTACCTGGCCATTACTAAAATTGATCTCGACCAGCTCCAATAGATTGGCAGGTGTTGTATAGGCAAAGTACCATTGTGTCGATTGGGTCATGACTGGGTCATAGGACGTAGCAATATTTTTGGTCAGCAATGAGATCCGCTCAAATTTAGTAGTGTATAGTCCATTTTTTTGTATCTGGACGAATTTGGCAAACAGATCGGAAGCCCGGTCGCCAATCCGAATAGCTGAAAAGACCTGGGCAATAGCAGGCCACTGCGACAGCTTTTTGCCGTTATTCAGGTAGATACTCTTAACCCGCTCATTCTCCAGGGTGATCTGTACGCCCGAATCGGTGCCTTTTTGCTCATCCAGCAGAATATACTGGTAAAGCGGAAGCCGTTCACGTAATTGGGTCAGGTCAGATGAACTATTACGAACAATGTTCAGGTATGAAACTCCCTGGGTTTGTTGTAGGGTCTGAACGGTACCATAAACTGTCGTGGCTGCATCCCGAATGCGGATATCCAGGTATCCACCGCTACGAATCGTATCACGACTGACGAGTCGACCGGTTGGTGAGGTAGCATATTGTTCAGGCTGGGCTGGTTCAATCGTTGAGGCTGTTTTACAACCCATAAACAAAGTGAGCAGGAGCAGCACTGCAAGTAATGAATAGTTCATGTCGAAGTCTAGAGACGATAGTTGACGATAGGATAGACCCCAGATGAAAGATAGGGGTTGGACGCTCAGGTTGCAAAATTTTGCCCTGTATACCCACTTCGTGAAATTTGTCGGCCTGAACTGGTACAAATTGGTAAAGAAGTTATAGATTTAAGGGGGTAGGCTAAATAAGTCGGGAAGGTTTGAGGTTTGTTTTGTTTATGATTGAGTATACTATTTACACATTGTTCCGCTCAACGTATGACAGTTCCATCTTTACCCGAGAACAGTCACGAAAAATTAGTCTATCTAGTCGACGACGATGAAGAGGATGCTGTTCTCTTTGAGATGACTATGCTTCAGTACATTCCCAATTGTCGATTACGGATTTTTTATAATGGCCTGATTCTGTTAGAAGTACTAAGAGACCCCACTGCCAAACCAGACCTGATATTTCTGGATTTATACATGCCATACCCCGATGGCATAGAAATCCTGATGCAATTGAAAATCAATAAAGCCCTGGCCGACATTCCAGTCATCATTCTAACGGGAGTCGATGATAGTGAAAAAATCTCCCTGGCCTATCAACTGGGCGTTCAGTCGGTCATTAATAAACCGTATACCCACAGCCAATTGGTCGATATGGTCATTTCGATCCGGGAATTCTGGTTTAAGACGGCGCGTCTTCCTGGCCAGGCCTGATTAGCTGGTAATCCGCCCTGTTTTTCTTCTGAGCGCTCAGGTAGGTCTGTAGCTCCTGCTCCGTGCCAAAAAACTTAGGCTCCCGAACGGGAAGATTCAGTCGCAGCGGCATTTTTACCAGATCTCGATAAGGTCCCACAGGTTTAAGCTCATAAACAGCCGTGGCAACTTTTAGCTCGAAGGTATCGGCGGGCTGATCAATAATGCACAGGTCTTCCAGGCGACCATCAAAGAAAATGCGTTCAATTTTGGCCTGAAAATAGGGATAGACTGCCCCATTGGAAGACGATAGGCGTTGGCCATGCTCCTGATTAACAAACACGGTAGCGCCTACTTTAAACGGAATTTCGATAGGAGTGAACGTGATCGTCATTGTTGGAAAATTGACAGAATTACTTACAAAAAAATGGTTTATTGAATTCGTTTATGAACACCGGACAGGTCGATAACTTGGTTAAGGGCCAAGCTCCGAGTGTTTTATATAAACTAAGAATTGAAAGTTTGGTTTTGGTACGGCAGAAGGCGATGAGTATTTATACCAGCCGATAGCGGGTGATCAGGTGGCTGGCCAAATGGTAGTGCAAAGCAATTCGATGGGTTGAGGAACCCATAAACTAGCTCAACTAATCAGGTATTTAATTGGCGGAGTAATGTTGCAGATAAGCGATGAGCCGTTCGAAATGCATCTGCTCGTAAGGATTCTGTGTTTGCTGGATCAGCAGATACCGATACCGATCAATCAACTCATCGAACCGGGGATTGTGATTCAGCCGGGCTGCAATGAGCCCCTTGTAACAACGGTGGGTTTGATTATAAACGTACCGGCAATGTTCGGTCGGACATTCATTCAGTAATCGGTCGAGGGTAAGTAGTGAAGCGGTTGTGGTCAGAAAGTTGAATCCCTGCTGGTCGAAAAAGTATTCAATTTGTTGGCAGGCCAGCAACAGATCGTCTTCGGAATGAATTTTAAAGCGGGCCTTCTGTAAATCACTGAACCGTCCGATGGATACTATCAGCGTATTGGCTTCGGACCGAAGATCGGGCTGATTGTTGAGAAACTGTTGGGCAATCTGTTCGATCTGCTCATGACGGCAACCGAAATTAACTTCCAGCAGGGTATCATCAGCGTAAAAAACGGACGATAGAATGATATTCTGAAACCCATTGCCAGTAACCTTGCGAAACTGTTTTTTTTCGGTCAATAACGAATACCCATGGTCCGAAAAGAAGGGGGCCAAATGCTGAAACAGGTTCGTTTCAAACGAAGTAATCGTCATAAGGGTAACCGGCAAAACTGTATAAGACAGTACCTAATTCGATAACTTAAAAAGACGTGCTTTTGTTAGTAAAATTCGATGAAAAATCTGAATAAAACTAATAGGAAGATTTTGTGATTTTTTGAACGAACTGGCTTCGGTATGAAGCTGATTTCGGGCGTATGTGTGAACAGGATTTTTGACGGAATATGTCAATTCGCCGAACTAAATGTTTTTCGTACGAGTTACTATCCACACGCCCCTTGTGGACGTCGATCTGGGGACGACCGGAATTGACAGCTTGCTGAGGTCGCGTGTAAGCATGCCGGGAGTTGGCGGAATTTCCCGACCCGAACAAATCGTCAAAACAATAACTGGCGAGTATAACTACGCCATGGCTGCCTAATCCGGAGGATTAAGCAATAGCCATTGTCTCCCTGGCCTACGTGCTGCCGGCTGGATCAGGAGGCATCGAAACGCAGCGCTGGCTCGGTTTATGGTGTTAACGGCTGAGTGAGAAACAAGCACCTACGGATGAGGTTTGGTTTGGTACACACCGGGCCGATTCCCGACAATCCTAAGCGTACCTAAGCATGTAGAAAGCACGTCGGTTTCCTTGACTGGACGAGGGTTCAAATCCCTCCGTCTCCACTTTAAAAAGCCTGTAATTCGAGAAATTACAGGCTTTTTTGTGGCTTAAAACTGAACAAGACTACATTGTGATACCTTCCAAAAGATCTGATTGCTGAGCTGGTCAAGTGATAATTGTTCTGAACCCGTTCACTCGGGAAATCCGATCGTTCGAAAATAGCCTGTAGTACTCATCTGGACGATATAACCCTGGTCGTATACCCCTAAAAAATTATAGGTATTGCTTTGATTCATACTTTATATTTCATTGCTTTGTATTGCAAAGTACTTTTTGTTAAAATAAAAACTAACTTTCTGCCCTGCATGACAACCTGTTGGCCGTATCATCTGATCGGCTGACTTATAGTGTTGATGGTGCTGTTGTGCGGAGAGATGGCCTGATGCGTGTTAAAACATATTGACCAATACATAGATGATAAACGAAATACGTACCCATTTGCATGACCCCAGGTATCTTGAGAAGATTTACCGGACCAACAAAGCTGCTTTCAAGCGAGAGTTCTCGACACTCTATCCAGAACTTAAAGGCAATACACTTGCTGATTTCTGGAATGAACGGTTGAACTATGAACCAGAGGAGATTCAGTGGGGAACAAGCCGGGAATTGATCGTCGTGGCACTCGTGTCCTTACTGGCAGGGATGGTGGCAAAGTTGCCCACGTTGTTGCCCATCGATCAGGAATTTTTTTATACCAGAAATGTAGGGTTTATCGTGTTCCCAGCACTTATGGCCTACTTTGCCTGGAAGAATGCGCTATCGACCCGTAAAATGGCCGTACTTTTTGGCATAACCCTTCTTGGTTTAGTTTTTATCAATGCGCTGCCCAACGTTAAAAAGAGCGATACCCTGGTGTTATCCTGCATCCATATCGTTTTGGTTTTATGGTCGATTCTGGGTTTTGTGTTTGTAGGTGATACGGGTAAACCAGAAGAGAAACGGCTGGGCTATTTAAAATATAACGGTGATCTCATTGTGATAACCACCCTCATTCTGATAGCCGGAGGGATTATGACGGGCGTAACCGTTGGGCTTTTCGAACTGATCGGCTTGCATATTCAGAAATTTTACTTTGAAAATGTGGTCGTTTTCGGTCTGCCGATTGCTCCGATTTTAGGTACATACCTAACCCAGACCAATCCGCAGTTAGTCGGTAAGGTTTCGCCGGTAATTGCCAAACTATTCAGTCCGCTGGTCTTACTGATGCTGGTTATTTATCTGGTAGCCATCGTCTATTCGGGTAAAGACCCGTATAATGACCGGGAATTTCTCTTACTATTTAATGGGCTGCTCCTTGGCGTTATGGCCATCATTTTCTTTTCCGTTGCCGAATCGCCCACAAAAAGCCGGGCTGAAGTCTGGGTACTGCTGCTGCTGTCGGCTGTGACCATACTGGTGAATGGGATTGCCCTGTCGGCGATTTTATTCCGGATTTCCGAATGGGGTATTACCCCCAACCGGGCGGCCGTGCTGGGCGGTAATGTGCTGATATTAATTAATCTTTTACTGGTGAGTGCACAACTTTTTCGGGTAGTTACCAGAAAGGAGCCTTTAGCGGGAGTCGGCAGTGCCATTGCCTCTTATCTGCCTGTTTACAGCCTTTGGGCAGTTGTTGTTACCGTTCTGTTCCCCATCCTGTTTGGGTTTAACTAAATCGTGTAGCTGTAAACGTAAACCGCGAGGCCGCAATAGGCACAACGCTTTTCACTGAGAAACGTTGTGCCTATTGCGGCCTCGCGGTTTTATAAACTAGAACCTGTTTAAACTTTCTATAATTGAGCACTAATTGCTCGTGCTTTGTCATCCCGACGCAGGAGGGATCTTCGGGTGAGATTTAATCTATCAGATCACCCGAAGATCCCTCCTGCGTCGGGATGACAAAAAGCCATTGGAATAAAAGCTTAAACAGGTTCCTGGTAAATCCAGCGTCGGCTTTTCGGAGTAACTCTCAAAAAATCAACGTTTCGACCCGGTAATTGACGGTCGCTTATAAACAAATATAAGCAAATCAATTTATGAAATAATTACTAGGAAATAAAGTCGAAAAGCAGAATTGACTTTATTTTGTTAAACATGATCTTGTGGCAGTTTGTAGGCCATTTTACGAATCAGCGTAACCAGAATTCATGTATTGAAAAAATAAGTAGTCGTTTTATTTATGTTAATTTGATGGAGCGTATATAACTACGATAGGAATTTTTTACCCACTTTTTAGAGTAAATTGGGTAAATTGATAGGTTATAAAGTTTTTTATGAAAATTCTTCTGAAATGAATTTGGTTTTTTCGCAGGTAGACCTACTATATTTGCGGATAGACATTACTATAGACAATAAATAGATTATCGAATGAAAGCAAAACAAATTCGATTCTTCTCGCTCGACGAGAACAGCGAGGCTAAAAAACCCAAAAAGAAAAGTGCTGCCAAATCTGCTCCGGTTACGGGTTATATTTCACCGGCTGGTAAGGTCGTTTTCCCGAACAAATCAGCTTCTCAATTAGGTATTGATACTGAAAATAACTTGTTCAAAGTAGGTACACAGGATGGAAAGCGTAAAATTAAATCGCTTTATCTGATCCCAGGCGCGGGTGAAGGAGAAGAAGCCTTCATCCTGGAAAAAGCAGCTAAAAGTTACAGTTTATCCCTGCCGTATATTCTCCAGAAAGGAGGAATTGATTTCGGCGATACGAAGTATACATTCACGGTAAAACCATTTGAGTATGATAATGGTGTAACCGGATACGAACTGAAACTGGGTAATCAAAACCCTAAACCCGAATATACCGGTAAGCCTCGCGGACGGAAGCGTCAAAATCCGGTATCCGAATAAGATCTGCCAAAATTAGATGGTTAAACTCTCTAGTTTCTATTCGAATCCCTGTTAGTAAAAAAAGCGGACATCGTGTCCGCTTTTTTTACTCAATAGCTTATAAAAAAACTGTTCGAATAACCCTGGGCATTCAAAAATCGACGTAAGCTTCAGGGTTTGGTGAACAATATACGTTGGCAATTGAGTGAGCCTTCTCTGCACTGGCAAAACAACCCGACGTATGTTGTGTTGTTGACCTATGACTCGAAATGAACTTGATACGCTTATTGAGCAGGGAGAACACAGTCGATTAGAATTTAAACGACAACTTTCCTCGCCAAATCGTATTGCCCGCACCCTGGCTGCTTTTGCCAATACCTCCGGAGGAGTACTCTTAATTGGGGTAGCCGATGATGGAAAAATAACCGGCGTTTCGTCCGAATTTCGGGAAGTAGCCACCTTGGAACAAGCTACCGATCAATTAATTGAACCGACACTTACGGTTAGTTACGAAACCCTGGCGCCCGACGGTCGTATTGTGTTGATCGTTCGTGTTTTGGAGAGCGATGAGAAACCGCATTATGTGGTGAACGAAGGCGCTAAACGAACGATTTACGTGCGGGCAAAAGATAAGTCGGTTCCGACCAATAAACTGATCAGTGTGCCCCAACTGGCCGATGCTGACCTGTTGCAATCGCCCATGGTACGAACGCTGATTCAATACCTGCGTAAAAACGATTCGATCACGGCTGACCGATTTGCCAAACTTATCAATATTTCTGACTATCGGGCCGGTAAACTGCTGCGTCAACTGGCTGGTCGGGGACTTTTGTTGCTGATCGATAAACCCAGGCCGGTACGGTATGCGTTGAAACTGGCTGAATAATTTTCGTAGTTTATCGACCATACGACGGTCTTTGCGAACTTTGCGGCTATGATGACATCTGAAAAAGGAATAACGAAAGAACGTATTACCAGTTTCTTTCTTGATTTACAGGATCGTATTTGTCAGGCGCTGGAAGTTGCAGATGGATCGGGTCGATTTCGGGAAGATACCTGGGAACGGCCTGGTGGGGGCGGAGGGCGTTCGCGGATTCTGAGTGAGGGTAGCGTGATCGAAAAAGGGGGCGTCGGTTTTTCTGCCGTACAGGGTGAAGCTACAGCCGCCACCTTAAAAACGCTCAACCTCACGGAGCCTGCCGAATTTTATGCCACGGGTGTATCCATCGTGCTGCATCCCCGTAGCCCAATGGTGCCGATCATTCACATGAACGTCCGCTATTTTGAAATGAGTACCGGACAAAACTGGTTTGGGGGAGGCATCGATCTGACTCCTCATTATGTGGTCGAGTCTGATGCCCGCCGGTTTCATCAGCACCTGAAAGCCGTTTGCGATCAGCACGATCCAACCTATTATCCCAAATTTAAAACCTGGGCCGACGACTATTTTTACATTCCTCATCGGCAGGAGACCCGTGGCATTGGGGGCATCTTTTTCGACTACCTCAAACCGACCGATGACGCTCATAAAGCCTCCTTGTTTGCCTTTGTCCAGAATATAGGCAATGCCTTTGCCCCAATCTACACCCATTTTATGTACCAGAATCGACAGCTACCTTTCGGAGAGCGGGAAAAAGACTGGCAACTGCTCCGCCGGGGGCGTTATGTGGAGTTTAACCTGGTCTGGGATCGGGGAACCAAATTTGGGTTGGAAACCAATGGGCGCACTGAGTCCATCCTGATGAGTATGCCGCCCCAGGCCAACTGGGCGTATGATTACCGGCCTGAGCCAGGAAGTCGGGAAGAACAAACTCTGAAACGCCTGCAAAAAGGAGTTGACTGGCTTAGCGAATAATTAGCGAAGGGGCGCAACGACTGGCCTTTTGCCTGCGTATAGAAAAAAAAGCTTTATTACATGGTTCAGAAATGCCGGCTTCCCTGGAGCCGGTATTTTTTTGTCGAAAACTACGAACACTGACGGTCTGCCACATTCTATCAACCGAGCTTGATGGAAAGCGACAATATGACCCCGCTCAGTCGTTTACTCTGCCAATCTGACAGCAATTCAAACATTTTTCCTGGCTGGCATTTGTATTGATAGATAGATCGTGTCTGTCAGTTATTACACAGCTTTCTAAAGAAACTAAATCCAGTTATGGGAAAAATTATTGGTATTGACTTAGGCACCACGAACTCGTGCGTGGCCGTGATGGAAGGTAACGAGCCCGTTGTCATCCCCAACTCCGAAGGAGCCCGGACAACCCCCTCGGTCGTTGCATTTATGGACAACGGCAACGGCGAACGCAAAGTGGGCGCACCCGCCAAACGTCAGGCCATCACCAACCCGAAAAATACAATTTCTTCGATCAAGCGCTTCATGGGGAAACGCTTTAACGAAGTGACAAATGAAGTTAAAAACGTATCGTACGACGTACAGAGCGGTCCCAACAGTACCCCACGGGTCAAAATTGGCGACCGTCAATATACTCCTCAGGAACTCTCGGCCCTGATTCTTCAAAAGATGAAGCAGACCGCCGAAGATTACCTCGGCCAAACTGTAACCGAAGCCGTCATTACGGTACCGGCTTACTTCAACGATGCTGAGCGTCAGGCTACGAAAGAAGCGGGTCAGATTGCCGGTCTGGACGTGAAACGGATCATCAACGAGCCAACCGCAGCCGCCCTGGCTTATGGTCTGGACAAAACGAACCATGATCAGAAAATTGCCGTATTCGACCTGGGTGGCGGTACGTTCGATATTTCGATTCTGGAACTCGGCGATGGCGTTTTCGAAGTAAAATCGACTGATGGCGATACGCACCTGGGTGGTGATGATTTCGACCAGGTGATCATCGACTGGCTGGCCGATGAGTTCAAGAAAGACGAAGGTATCGACCTGCGTCAGGACCCGATGGCCCTCCAACGGCTCAAAGAAGCAGCCGAAAAAGCTAAAATCGAGCTGTCGAGTTCGAACTCAACGGAAATAAACCTGCCGTACATCATGCCGGTGAACGGCATTCCGAAGCACCTGGTACGGTCACTGAGCCGCGCTAAATTTGAGCAACTGGCCGATTCGCTGATTCAGCGGAGCCTGGAACCTTGCCGTCGTGCGCTGAAAAATTCGGGGCTGTCGGCTGGTCAGATCGACGAAGTAATTCTGGTCGGTGGTTCGACCCGGATTCCGAAAGTGCAGGAAGAAGTTGAAAAACTGTTCGGTAAGAAACCATCCAAAGCCGTTAACCCCGACGAAGCCGTTGCCATTGGTGCCGCTATTCAGGGTGGTGTGTTGACCGGTGAGGTGAAAGACGTACTGCTGCTCGACGTGATTCCGCTTTCGCTGGGTATCGAAACGATGGGCGGTGTGTTCACCAAGATGATTGATGCCAACACGACCATTCCAACCAAGAAAACGGAAACCTATTCGACCGCTTCGGATAATCAGCCGAGCGTAGAGATCAACGTGTTGCAGGGCGAGCGTCCGATGGCCACGCAGAACCGTCAGCTGGGTCGGTTTATCCTGTCCGATATTCCACCGGCTCCTCGGGGTGTTCCCCAAATCGAAGTAACCTTCGACGTCGACGCCAACGGTATCCTGCACGTCACAGCTAAGGATAAAGGCACGGGTAAAGAGCAGAAGATCCGGATTGAAGCATCGAGTGGTCTGACCGAAACGGAAATCAACCGGATGCGCGAAGAAGCCAAGGCCAACGAAGCCGCCGATAAAGCGGAACGGGAGAAAATCGAGAAAGTCAACCAGGCTGATTCGATGATCTTCCAGACCGAGAAGCAACTGAAAGAATACGGCGATAAATTGTCGGAGGGCAATAAGTCGGCCATCGAGGCAGCTCTGACAACCCTGCGTACTGCGCATGGTTCGCGTGATGCAGCCGCTATCGACAGTGCCATCGAAGGCCTGAATGCCGCCTGGTCGACCGCTTCGCAGGAACTGTACAATGCGACCAACGGTGCCGGTGCTAATCCAGCCGATGGTGCCGGTTTCACTGGCGACAACGGTGCCGGACAAGGTCAGCCCACCGGCGACAACGTATCGGATGTTCCGTACGAAGAAGTGAAATAATCCGAACCGCTTCGGCGGCCCGGCAGGATTTATCAGATTTTCCTGATTGACCTGATTTTGTTAAAAAGCCTCAACCAGAAATGGCTGAGGCTTTTTATTTGAAAATGGATCAAGCCGTTTTGATACTAAGTGAGCTGCACGGTTACGAATGTTCATCCAATCTTCCCCGCATACAAATCCGAGGTTGGGAAAATGATGTCCCAATCTTCGGGCAAATTATAAGTGTAGCTATAAGCTGTCGATGACGGCTCCGTAGCCGCGCTGTGATGCCTGTTGGATGAGTCGGTGCTCCAGTCCATTAATATCCCGATAGGATTGGGGCGGATTCGATTCCATGCGAATCACTTTCCGGTAGACCCGCATCCGGGAAGGTAGGCCAGTTGCTTCCTTACTATTCGATACGAGAAAGCCCCGGTAACCTAGTCGGCTGGTTTGGGCCGAGTCGGGGATGGCAGGCAGCGATTTAAGCAGCTCTACTAATTCAGTGCTCTCGGCCTCCGATAAAGTCCACGTTGGGTTGGGTCTGCCGCTGAACGCGTCCAGTTCTACAGTTAGACTGGTTGGTTGGGATTGGGTTGCCGTTTCCGGCGAACAACCGACACACAAAAGAATCAGCCACACAGGCAATTTTTTACACACGCTCATCGATTTGTCGAATAGATGGTAAACGAAACGCAATCGGATGGTTAAAGATAAGAAATCAAGCGTGTGTATTAGGATGTGCTACCCTTTTTCGATGGGGATTGTCATCTCGACGCGGGTACCGGCCGGGCAACCGGTGGCATCGATCAGATCAATAATTTCCAGCCGGGCGTTGTGGTCTTTTCGGTGGAGGGATTCAAAAATGCCTTTGGTAATTTCCTGACCCCGGGAGATATGCCCTTCCCGATGGGGTGCTGCCCGACGACCAACGCCGTTGTCTTCCACAATGCAGTGAATATGGTCTTGCTCGATGCAGGCCGAAATGGTTAGCGTTTTGTCCCCTTCTTTCGGCATCAGGCCGTGCCAGATCGCATTTTCGACATACGGCTGTAACAACATCGGCGGCAGCATAGCGTTGAGTAGCGTGTCATCGTCGGCAATGGTAAACGTATAATGAAACTCCTGATTAAACCGCAAAGACTCAATCTCGACGTACATCTGTAAGGTTTCGATGATTTGCTCGAACCGCAGATACTGATGGTTTGAGTTTTCCATAATCCGGCGAACCAGTTTCGAAAATTTCGAGAGGTATCGGGCTCCTTCAATTCCCCGGTTTGTTAGCAGGTAATTCTGAACGGAATTAAGCGAGTTGAACAGAAAATGGGGGTTCATTTGCGACTGGAGCGCTTTTAACTTCAACTCGGCAATCTGTAAGTCCTTGAGCTTGAGTTCGGCAATCTGGAGGTCAAGTCGGTTTCGTTCGTCCAGCGTAGCGACCCGCCAGCGCATCACTGCCACGACAATCCCGCCAATCAACAGGCCGATGAGGGTGCGAAACCACCAGGTAGCTGTAAAGTGGGGATTTACCCGGAAACGAATCGCCAACGGATGGGCGCTCCAGAGTCCGTTGCCGTTACTGCTTTTTATATTGAGCTGGTAAGCGTCGGGATGGAGGTTGGTAAAGGCCAGCATATGCTGCTCGCCCAGGTCGACCCAACTGGTATCGGACCCCAGCAACTGGTATTGATAGTGGTTTTTGGTGGCAGGCTCAAAGTTTAGGGCCGAGAAATTAAACGTAATCGCATTCTCGTCGGGTTGCAGCACTAGTTCCTCCGATCCATTGGGCCAAACCGGTTTATTCTTGACATCGACTGAACTGAGGGCAATTCGGGGAAGTGTAACCCGGTCGTTAAGTTGATCGATGTTCAGCCGACTAATGGCATTCGTATGCCCAAGCAGCAGTTCCGACCGACCGTTGTAGTAGAAACCAACCGGCGAATTGCTATGAAGTCCTTCGATGGTGGTCAGGTACCGGATCTTGCGGGTCGCCGGGTCGGCAATGTGAATTCCCTCATTGGTGCTGAACCAGAGATGCCCGTTGCGGTCTTCAGCGATGTTTACGCAATAGGTGTCGCGGATGTCGGCAGTCTTGAACTCGAACGAATGCAGAATTTGCCCCGTGGCCGAAATTTTGGATACACCGCCCCAACTGGCGATCAGGATTGAACCGTCGGGTGTTTGTTGCATCCCATTGATGCATTCGCCACCGAGAATCAGGCCTTTGTTGCCGGGCAGACTCTGAATATTAATGAACTTATGCTGCACTTCGTCGAAGAAATACAGGCCTTTGGTACAGGTAGCCACCCAGATTCGCCCGTCAATGCCCTCCAGAATCACTTTCACAAAGGTCGGGTTGAGCAATTTTCGATTTTCGTCGTCCGACCATAGGGCGATCGGCTGTCCACTGACCGGGTCAACTACTTTTAGACCTTCGTTCAGATTGGCAATCCATAAGCGGCCTTTTCGGTCGAGGAGCCCATCACGAAAATCACTATACTTAAAAAGCCGACTGGCGGGCTCCCAAACCTGAAAACGGCCTGTTTTGGGGTTGCCCACAAAAACACCTTTGTCGGTGAAGGCAAACGGGCGGTTCTGAATCCAGCGGAGTTGCTGGGTTAGGGCACTGACGGGGTAAGGCTGAAAGCGAAACCGGTTGGTTTGTGGCTCCCAGGCCAGCACGCCCGAATGCGATAAACCCAGCAGCATAGTTCCGGTAGGGGTTGGCAGAAGACAGGTAACCTGGACCGGAAGACGAACGAGCGTAGGCGGTATGTCTATGGTTCGGATGCCCACGTTCCGATACCGGTATTTATATATGCCATCGCGGGTACCGATCCACAAAATACCGTTGTCACGATCGTTGTACATATCCTTGACCTGAATCCCACTTTTATAAAATTCAGGCAGATGGTAGACTTCGGCACGGTCGGGGTAAAAGATGCTGACTCCATTGTCGGTACCGACCACCATCATTTTTCGGCCATTTTCATCGACCGACTCCTGAGCGCAGGCTACGTTGCTATGATCAAACCCGGTTTTCCAGACCGTAAAGGACTGATCGACTGGCGAAAAACGAATCAGTCCATAGTCATAGCCGCCAATCCAGAGATTTCCCTGGGCGTCGGCCGAAGCTTTGCATAAACGAATCGGTATGCGGTTTTTGGGTAAACTCGCTTCCGGCCCCAGCACGCAGACCAGTTTATCCTGTGCCCGATGGTAGCGATACAAGCCCACTTCCGAAATCACCCAAAGCGTATGCTGATGGTCTTCAAAAAAGCTGGAATACTGATAGGCATCGCCCCCCGATGCCCCCGCCGACAGATTATACCGATGCAGTTGACCTGTAGCCGGGTCGTAACGTTTCACGGAATTGTAGTCGCAAACCCAGGCCTGGTTATAGGCGTCGACGGTGACCTGCTCGTGCAAATCGTTGCCCGGATCGTTGTCGTCGTAATTGTTTTTCTGGAGAGTGGTTACGGTCAGCGTTTTAGCATTGATTCGGCAAAGACCACGGGTGTCGATGGAGGCATAAATGTTGCCGGTCGAGTCGAACGATACTCCGGAGCAGTAGCCTAGTTTAAGGCTGTCGAGTCGCAGAAAGCTGTAGCCGTCGTAGCGGCAGATACTCCGCCCGGTACCAATCCAGAGAAATCCCTGCCGGTCTTTATTTAAACACCATACCTCGTTGGAGGGGAGACCTTCCCGCGTGGTGAGGTGTTCGAGTCGCAGGCTCGGTAACTGGGCCCAGACTACCTTAGGGAGCAGCACCAGCAGGAAACCAACCAGACAGCGACGCATGGGTAATGACGTAAGGGTAAGTAAGTTTAGCAGGGGCGAAAATAAAAATAGCCAGGCAAGTATCTACTTCGTAACTACCTGCTTATCAATAGTAAGCTGTATATGGGTCAGATGTTGGCTGAATTGACAGGAGGAGGGAACCGGCCGGGAAGCGGAGTGGCTGGCTTGATATTCGGCAGAAAAATGGGGTATCTCCTGACCAGCCAGCTGATTAGGAGATACCCCGCGTACTTATGTACCGGATACTTAGTGCTGCACTACCCGCGTCGATTTGCGTCGGGTGTGAAGCGAATCGCTGGCTGAAGAAGGCGCCTTCTGACCAGTCGATTTCGTTGACTGTGACCCATCCGGCGAAGCAGCCCGATTAGGCTTGGCTCCTGGTGGAGTGTATAAATACCCCCGTTGTGAGCCTTCGTCAGCCACGGTCATGCTGGCCGCACTGGTTTCGGCTGGGCGTTTGCCGCTGGTCTCGTAGCCCGTACCCGTTGAGGCCGTCGAGCCACCACTGCGCCCACCCGTAGTCGACTGGGCCTGTGCCGAGTTTATAAAAAGAAAGGCCAGCCCGAAAATTATACCGATTGCTTGCGTTTTCATCGCTTAAAAGAAAAGTCAGTCTGTCTGTGTGTAGGACATAACTAAATACAAAGGATAGTTCTTTCACTAGTGCCCAATTATTCATGGTTATTTATCTAATATGCCAAGATTAGCAACAAGTTTTGACCGATTTGTGATAGATAATACGTAAATAATTATGAATATATGTGTTGCTTGGCGATGTATTTGTCAAGCATTTTAACTTAAAGGTTACTATATGCCTTTCAGTTCGTCATAGTGGGAAAAGTCAAATTGTACCTTTTCCTTAGTAATGTAATGAAACGACCTGTTTGTTTTAACTGTCTGCTGATCCTAATCCTCGGGCTTAGTTTTATCCTAGCCTGTTCCCCTGAAAGTGAGCCAACACCAGATTCGAATGCCGTAGTTTTTGTAGGCAGTGACGATGCACATCTGTATGCCATCGATGCCCAGACAGGCCAAAAAAAATGGGCTTATGCAACCATCGGTAAGGTTTCATCCAGCCCCATCGTCTATGATGGATGGGTATATGCTGGGAGTAATGAAGGCCGTTTTTTTGCTGTCGATGCTGGGAAGGGAATCCAACAATGGCTCCTAACGACGAAATATTCGATGACAACCAGCCCTTTAGCTACAGAGGGAAGGATTTACTTAGGAGGGCCTGATGTGTATGCCTACGACGCGAAAACAGGAAAAGCTGTCTGGGGGCAATTTAGGGGCGGATCAGACCCAGGCTCCTCTGTAATTTTGGCCGGAACGGATCTATTTATGGCCGAGGGTGTAAGACTGGCGGCTTATGACCTCACTAGTGGTAGCCAATGGTGGGCCTTTCCCACCAAGGATAACATTCAGACGGTGGCTACGGTGTCCAATGGCATCGTCTTTATTGGTAGTAATGATTATACCTTATATGCTCTAGAAATTACAAGTGGTAAGTTAAAGTGGTCCTTTCGGGCTTCCTCAGCCATTCTAGGTAGCCCAACGGTAGCCAATGGTCAGGTCTATTTTGGATGTCATGACAACCAACTCTACGCGGTGGATGAACAATCAGGAACGTTACGTTGGCGCTATGCTACCCAGGGATCTATTTTTTCGAGTCCAACGGTAGCGAGTGGAATCGTATATGTGGGTAGTATGGATGGGAATTTGTATGCTGTGGATGCTATGAAGGGCTCCACGCTCTGGGCAACAAATGTAGGTGGTGCGGTATTTTCGAGTCCAGCGGTTGCCAATGGGGTTGTCTTTGTCGGTAGCGCCGATGGGGGTCTATATGCCTTTGACGCAGGGAACGGAGGGAAAAAATGGGTATTCTTTACCGATGATCGAGTACGTTCAAGTCCCTGTATCCTCACTCGACAAGGTCATGTGATCAGAGGCTTAGGAAATGTTCAATAATGCTTCCTGTTTCTCAGTTCCTTATTTATACACCTCCATTGCATGACAAATCGTAACCATCAGTAATCAGGTTTAGTATGGAACATCAGCAAACCACTTGGTATGGTCTAAGTCAATATGCGTCGATTTTAGTTGTAAGGTTTTAGTTACTAGTGAAAGATTTGTCCTGTTTGTTTAATAATGTCTGATTAAACGGCAAAGGCACCAAGACGCAAAGAAAGGTTCACTGCTTTGCGTCTTGGTGCCTTTGCCGTTTAATTAAATAAAATCACTTACCCTTAGTTCATGGCTTTATCGATGGCCGTAATGGCATCCAGGTGCTTTTGCAGCGTCGGTAGCGTTTTGGTCGCAAAGTCTTTGACGGCCGCATTCGTTTTATCGTCTTCAGCCGCTTTTTTGAACTCGTCAATGTCCTCCTTATGGTCGTCGACCATCATGCTCACGTACTTTTTGTCGAATTCCTTACCCGACAGTTTCGCCAGATCGTTCACATGCTTCTGTTCATCTTCCCCCAGCGTAGTAGGCAGAGTAATGTTTTGCGTAGCCGCAATATTTTTCAGTTCATCGTTGGCCATCGAATGATCTTTCACCATCATGGCCCCAAAATCTTTTACGTCTTTACTAGCTGCTTTTTCCTGGGCGAGTCGACCCAGTTCGACCTCCATCATGCCCCCATTGGCGGCTTTCACCGCAAAGTCAGTCGTGGCCTCATCCTGACCAGAGCCTGCATCTTCTTTGGCTTCATTCGCATTTTCGGCGTTTTCGACGCTGTCGGTGTTTTCTGCTTTTTTGCTGCTACAGGCCTGGAAACTAAGTGTACTAACGGCGAGCAACAGAATTAAACTTACCTTTTTCATAACGTTATCTATTAATGGTTATATTAACTATACAACCATTCGGCAGCCATTAGGTTTGTCATAACCGAGGGAGTGGTGAATTATTGGACAAAATTCTCTGTTTATCAGACAAAATTCCTATGTTTGTGCCATGACTATGCTAGACCGAACGGCGTTGGTGTTTTCGGCCCTCAAAGGGATACCAGCGACCCGTTTTTTTGAAATCGCCGACCTGACTGGGTATAAACGCGAACAACTGGCGGAGGTGTTCGACACCTCGCTGAAGACCTTTCAACGGTACGAACGCGAGCAGAAGAAACTCAATCCGCAGGACAGCGAGAAAGTCCTGAAGATCATGGCTTTGTTTCAAACCGGCGAGTCAGTGTTTGGCTCCGCAGCATCCTTTCGGCGCTGGATGGACAAACCCGCTTATGGACTGGGTAATCAGGTGCCCTTTGATCTACTGCATACCTCTGGTGGAATTGACCTGATCATGGACGAACTGATTCGGATTGAGTACGGAGACCTGGCCTGATGCTCGTTTACCGGATTACAAAAGTTGCCTATGCCAGCCGGTTAGTGGCTTCGGGAGGAGCGGCCCGCTGGAATACGCGCGGCCAGTTTGTCATTTATACGGCGGCTACCCGAGCACTGGCCTGTCTTGAAAACGTAGTTCACCGAAGCGGGGAGGGCCTACTGGACGATTTCCGGGTCATGGTGATCGAGATTCCGGCTGCCTTGCCGATTCAGACCATTCGGTCCGAGACATTGCCTGCTAATTGGTTTGAGTTTCAGCAGTATGATGCCTGCCAGCGGATAGGAGGGGAGTGGCTCCGATCGGGCCAGACTGCCGTTTTGCAGGTGCCATCGGCCATTATTCCGAACGAATGGAATTACCTGCTCAATCCGGCCCATCCTGATTTTGCACAAATTAGCTTGCAGGAAACCGAACCCTTTGTATTCGATCCCCGAATTAAAGAGTAGCCCCGGCCAAGCCAGCGCTTGGCCTCAACCGAAAAAAATCCCCCGTTTATGACTTTTCATTGCGGATGGTAAACTAGGCTATGTAAGTCATTGATAATCAATGAAAAAATTCCGTGTAAGTCGTAACGTTCCGGCATTGGCAATCAATGGGTTTGAGTTGAAATAGAATTGTATTTCATTTAGACGATATAGGGGAAGGGCAAAGCCGTTTTCTGGGCTGGAAAGCGCCATTTGACGGCTCGTTTTTAACGCATTTTTGCCCATTTGCACGGGTTTATTTCTGTTTTCTCCTGAAAATTTTGTATATTTGTCTATAACGCGGCTTACGACAATTATGTAAGCCGGAATAGTAATTTTCTGCGAAACTCCTTTAACAAATGGCGGACGAAAATCCCGACCTCGAATCTCCCAGTAACATCATTCCTATTAACATTGAGGACGAAATGCGCGGTGCCTACATTGACTATTCAATGTCGGTCATTATTTCCCGCGCCCTTCCCGACGTACGTGACGGGCTGAAGCCGGTTCACCGTCGGGTGTTGTTCGGAATGGCTGAACTGGGTGTTAGTTACAACAAGCCCCACAAAAAATCAGCGCGTATTGTGGGAGAAGTACTGGGTAAATACCACCCGCACGGTGATGCGTCGGTGTACGATACCATGGTACGGATGGCGCAGGACTGGTCACTCCGGTATCCGCTGGTCGATGGGCAGGGAAACTTTGGCTCCATCGACGGCGACTCTCCGGCGGCTATGCGATATACCGAAGCCCGGTTGAAACGAATTGCCGAAGAGCTGCTCAACGACATTTATAAAGAAACGGTTGATTTTCAGCCCAATTTCGACGACTCACTCGAAGAGCCAACCGTTTTGCCAGCCAAATTGCCGAATCTGTTGCTCAATGGCTCGTCAGGGATTGCCGTAGGGATGGCCACCAACATGGCTCCCCATAACCTGACCGAAGTTGTCAATGGAATCATTGCCTACCTGGAGGATCCTGACATCACGGTCGAAGACCTGATGCAGTACGTGAAAGCCCCCGATTTCCCGACCGGTGCCACCATCTATGGTATGGAAGGCGTGAAATCAGCCTTCAAGACGGGTCGTGGCCGGGTTGTGATCCGGGCCAATGCGACCATTGAAGAGAATAAGGGCAAAACCCAAATCATCGTGACCGATGTTCCGTACATGGTCAACAAAGCGGTGATGCTCGAAAAAACGGCCGAACTCATCAACGACAAGAGGATCGAAGGCATTACCGCCTTCCGGGATGAGTCGGATCGGGATGGACTGCGGGTGGTGTACGACCTGCGGAAAGATGCCATCGGTAATGTGGTCCTGAATAACCTCTATAAGCACACGGCCCTGCAATCGTCCTTCAGCATCAATAACGTCGCGCTCGTGAAAGGACGGCCGATGCTGCTGAACCTGAAGGATATGATGAAGTACTATGTCGAACACCGGTTCGAGGTAGTAACCCGCCGGACTCAGTACGAACTCCGGGAAGCCGAAAAACGGGCGCATATTCTGGAAGGTCTCCTGATTGCCCTCGATAATATCGATGCGGTTATCAACCTGATTCGTTCCTCGCGGGATCCGGAAATTGCCCGGACGGGCCTGATGGAGCAGTTTTCGTTGTCCGATGTGCAGGCCAAAGCGATTCTGGAAATGCGTCTGCAACGGCTGACGGGTCTGGAGCGGGATAAACTGCAGCAGGAGTATGATGAGCTGATGGCCGAAATTGCCGAATTGAAGGCGATCCTGGCCAGCGAAGAGCGCAAGCGGGAAGTGATCAAAGGCGAATTGATCGACATCCGGGCTCGCTACGGCGATGAACGCCGGACACAAATCAACCCACTGGGCGATGGGAACATCAGTGACCTCTCCCTGATTGCCGACGACGATATGGTTATCACCATCTCGCACGAAGGGTATATCAAGCGGACGCCAACGACCGAATATCGGTCGCAGAGCCGCGGGGGCGTAGGAGCGAAAGCTGCCGTCACCAAAGAAGAGGATTTTACGGAACATCTGTTCACGGCAACTATGCACAACACCCTGCTGGCGTTTACCCAGAAAGGTCGGCTGTATTGGGTACCGGTTCATGTGCTGCCCGAAGGATCGCGGATATCGAAAGGTCGGCCATTGGCCAATTTTATCAACATCGAGTCGGACGATAAAGTCCGGGCGGTGATCAACGTGACTGACCTGAAGAATGAAGACTACATCAACAATAACTACATTGTGATGTGTACGCGGCAGGGCACGATCAAGAAAACCATGCTTGAAGCATTCTCCCGGCCTCGCCAGAACGGTATCATCGCTATCACCATTGATGAGGATGATCAACTGATCGGTGTTTGCCTGACCAACGGGGATAATGACATTGTCATTGCATCGAGTGCCGGCAAAGCGGTTCGCTTCCACGAAAGCCGGGTTCGGCCGATGGGCCGAACGGCCGCCGGGGTGCGGGGTATCTCGCTGGATGATGAGGACACCACCGATCATGTGGTCGGCATGGTCTGCATCAACTCGCAGCAGGCGCAGTTGCTGGTGGTATCGGAGAAAGGATACGGCAAACGCTCCGCGATTGACGAGTATCGGATTACCAACCGGGGAGCTAAGGGCGTAGGTACCCTGAAGGTCACCGAGAAAGTGGGGCGACTGGTCGCAATTCTGGATGTGGCAGATGCCGACGACCTGATGATCATTAACAAATCGGGTATTGCCATTCGGACCCCGGTTACCGACATCAGCGTTATTGGCCGGAATACTCAGGGTGTTCGACTGATCAGCCTGCGCGATGGGGATGAAATCTCGTCGGTCACCAAAATTAAGCAGGAGGAAGGCGAGGAGGGAAGTCCGGCTACCTCAGAACCTGAAGCAATCGTTAGTGAATAATACCCGGTAAGTGATTAAAAAAGAGTGGTTTGAGCCGCCTGTTCTGATGTCGACGTCAGGCAGTCGGCTCAAACAATTTAGAACCTGTCATGCTTATACAGACAGATTCCGTAATTTCGTTTCTGAAAATAATAACACAACCCCGATTTACACATGAAACAAGTTCTGGTAATTCTCCTCGCGTGCTGCCTGACATCTGTAGGCGTTCGCGCCCAGCAAGGCGGTGCTGTTGATGCAGCGATGCTGGATGCCCTTAAGAAAGAAAAGGAAAAGAGTGATAAGGATATTACCGATGCCAAAGCAGGAGCAAAGGCCAGCACCTGGATGGATCGTGCCAAAACCTATCAGAATATTGCTGCCGGTGGCAATATCAAACTGGATTCCGCAGCCGCGTCAACAGCTTACGAAGCGTACAAAAAAGTAGTCGAGCTGGACAAAGACAAAAAAGGTGGTCCTGGTAAACTGGCTAAAGAAGCCGAAGAAGCCCTGAAAAGCCCGAACCTGTACAGTGCGTTCATGCAGCAGGGGGTAGCTAAGTTCCAGGCGAAAAATTTCCCGGATGCGATCAAGGCCATGACGATGGCGGGTGAAATCAACCCGAAAGACACGCTGGCACCGTTGTATACAGCCATTGCCGCCCAACAGGTAAAAGACAATGCGACGGCAAAGACGCAGTTGGAAAAATACATTGCCGGTGGTGGGAAAGATGCAACCATTTATGGTTCGTTGGCGATGCTCTATAGTGCCGACAATGAAGTCGACAAGGCTATCGCTGCGTTAGACAAGGGTATTGCCCTGGCACCATCCAATAAGGATTTGGCCAACGAAAAAATCAACATCATGCTGCGCACCAACCGGATGGATGAGGCTATCACCAGCATGAAGCAGATGGTCGAAAAAGATCCGAACAACGTGACGAATCTGGTGAACCTGTCGATTGTGTACAACAATATCGCGCGTACTGCAGATGAAGCGGCCAAGAAGCTGGAAGGCACGACCAAAAAATCAGGGAACACCGCCAAGCAACTCACCGATGCAAAGAGTATTGTTGATGCGTATAATTCCGAAATAGCCCGGTTAACGGCGTCCATCAAAAAGTCGCCCAAGCCGGAGTTGAAACGGCAGTTAGCGGATGTGCAGAGTAAACTGACTGCGCAGAAAGCAGAAGTTACTCGGCTGGAAGGTGAGGCTAAAGAAGCGGCTGCCAGTGCTGCCGCCAATGCTGGCAACGAGGGCAAGCTGGCTGAACTGAAGAAGACGGTAAATGACAATAAGGCGAATGAAAAGCAATATCTGGAAAAAGCCCTGGCGGTTGATCCGAACAACTACGATGCTAACTTCAACATGGCCGTTTGGTTGTTCAACGATGCGGTAAATTTGAAAAACACCGTTGATAAGATGGACATGGCTGAGTATAGCAAAAATGGTAAAGAGATGGACGGCCGGGTTTGCGGCAAGTTCAAAGCAGCGCTGCCATATTTCCAGAAAGCCAAATCGATCAAAGACGAAGCTGAAGTAACGGAGAACCTGACGAATACAGAAAATATTCTGAAGCAGTACGAAGAGAAAAAGATCGTTTGTATCGAAAGTAAATAATCGGGTAGGGTCGGTAGGAAGCTGCCGACCCTATTTCTGGAAAACTTTACTTAACATAATATAAATTATACAACAAAAGGAAGGGTTTAATCCACAGACTTATCAACAACTTATCCACGTGGAACAGTAAAGTATTGCTTTACAAGGAGTTAGGTTATTTTGAGCTAAAAAACAGCGTTTATTGCGTTTAAAAGGCCGTTTTTAGCTGTATGGTCGAGCAATTTTACCGACGTACAATCGAGAATAGAGATTGGAAAACATTCCAGTTTACGGCTCAAACTAATAACTGATTTCACACTGAAGAGAACCTTTAAGCCGGAATAAAGAACCGTAATGACGAAACAGTGAGACCACACAACTCGATGTGATTGGAATGTTAGTGTTCTCAGCTGGTTTCTAATTTAGGTTATGGCTGTCCACTTTGGCATCTGTTGAACAAGCTGCTGAACATACACTACCAGATTATCGACTCTGGTAGCCGTCGTGTACGAAATGTCAACCTTCGTTCGAACCACTTCCCCTGATTCATCAATCGTCAATGTTAGCGCAATCAGGCTCACATTATTGGCGAATACAATGGGGGTAAAATTTTGCTCAAAAAAGGTTTTGAGTTGCTTAGTTTTACCTCGGAATTGGGCTACCTGGTAGAGTGATTTCCATTCGTAAAAGTTGCCCATCCCTCCCAAGATGTCTTACACAGAAAAGCTCATTTTGTGATCCGCTGTAAAAAATCTCTTCACCATATTGTGGCAAAGAGCGGTGGACAGTAATAGCTTGTTTTAATGAATCAGATTGGCCAAATAGTAGGGCATATATCCCTAACGTTAGCAAAGAAATGTTAACCAGAGCTAAAGTATTGGCCATGGGCAGTAAGGTATATCTAGTACTACTTATAAAATTAGCAATAGCATACTTAGCGCTGCAATCATTAATGAATTAAAATGATTTCTCTGGCCAAGCCAGCGCTTGGCCAAAACAGAAAAAACAATGGAATAACGATAACTAGGCGGATGGCATATATTCCCGAAATGAACCGTCGGTATAGAAAATGAGTATGCGCTCTACTTTTTTATCAGTAGATGAGGTACTGGGAATTGAAGATTCGGCAACAGAAACAGGGTTGTCGGCTAGAGCTATAGACGGAGCTGGCTGGCTAACTGGCGGAATCTCGTTGCGCTGGGTGCGTACCGACGGCTGACTACCATAGCCATAAAATGTTGATTGTCCATTAACCAAACGATCTGAGGCTGGCCTTACTGGATTCCCATTTCGATTACCACCATAGGCTGGAAGGCTGTTAGCTGTAGCTGATCCGTACGCATCTTCCTCCATAATCCATTCATAGCCTAACTCAGGAAACCGACGAATTATTTTCTGGATAATATCGAAGCTAGGACGATTTCTACCGGACAGAATATGCGAAATACTGGATCGTTGTACACCAATCTCATCCGCAAAATAGGATGGCGTCAGATTCTTATCAATGAGAATCTGTTTAATCTTGTCATTAATACTCATACGATTGTTGCCTGTAACTAATAGTTGTTTGTATATAGTTACAAATATATAAGTAAATTGTTGATGGAAGTAGTTTGTGAATTTAATGTACAAAAATAAAGCCACACTTTCGTATGGCTTTTGTAAATGATAATAATGTGAACTGTATATCGACAATTGACTAAACTACTTTATACATAAATCAATGTTAATTTTAGTTTACAGGAAGCTTTGATTTACAGGATTACACTGAAACATTATTTTCTCGTAGCGCATCATTCAACGACGTTTTTAAATCAGTCGATGGTTTTCGCTGGCCAATAATAATAGCACAAGGAACATGATATTCGCCAGCCGGAAATTGTTTAGCATAACTTCCTGGAATCACCACCGAGTTAGCAGGCACATATCCTTTATACTCAATCGGGTTAGTACCCGTTACGTCAATAATTTTTGACGAGCCCGTAATCGTTACCCCCGCTCCCAACACAGCTTGTTTTCCAATGTGAGCTCCTTCTACGACAATACACCGGGAACCAATAAAAGCCCCATCCTCTACAATTACTGGGGCAGCCTGTGGTGGCTCCAGTACACCACCGATGCCAACTCCCCCACTCAGGTGAACATCCTTGCCAATTTGAGCGCAGCTCCCAACTGTTGCCCAGGTGTCGACCATGGTACGCTCATCTACATAAGCACCAATGTTCACATAGGAAGGCATTAGTATAACGCTAGGAGCCTGATACGATCCGTAGCGGGCAACGGCAGGTGGAACAACCCGGACTTTGGATTCAGCGAAATTAGTTTTTAAAGGGATCTTGTCATTGTACGCAAAAATGCCGACCTCCTCGGGTTTCATCTGTTGGCTGATGAAATAGAGTAAAATGGCTTTTTTCACCCACTCATTTACGGTCCAGTCACCACTTTCTATCGTTGGTGGTGTCGCAACTCGTAGCTCTCCCCTATCTAATTTTTTTATTACTTCCCGAACAAGTTCAATAGATTCAGGATTGGCTAATAACTCACGATTAGCCCATATACGTTCGATTTCAATAGTCATTAAGTAAAGTAATTGTTTAATAATAATGCTATAATTAACTGATATAGAATGTATTATATTTTGGCGCCAAATTTTATATTGTCTTACATCAATAGCATATTGGTATGTACTTCTCTGTTATCAAAGGTAAGAAGAAGGCATGTATAGTTGAAATATATGGCCTAAATTTTTTCAAATTTGATTGTTGTTAGGGCCAAGCACTAGCTTGGCCACAGTAATCTAAATGAAGAATTCTATAAGCGATTTATACATACTACTGGCCAAGCTAGTGCTTGGCCCTAACGGAGATAAGCTAGATACCTCCTGCTGTATGGTTTGATTAGACTAATCATTTATAGATATCGAGTAATGTGTATAGAATAGACAAACTCTCTGGCATTGGATTAAACACGCATCAAACCATACGTAGATCTAGTTTATTTGCCCACTAGTTTTAGATCAATATCTGTGCCGTTCTATATTTGGACAACAGGGGTTACTGTAAAAAGATGAAAGTTAGTAGGTCTATATTCACTTTATTACTTCTAGTCGTGAGGAATCCATTATGGCTGTTGTAGGTAAGAGGGCATGATTATAGATATCCTCTCCTATTCAAAAAAAGAAGTATGGGCAAACGCATTATAGCTTATGACAAACAGTTGAATAAGCATAGCCTATAATCTACTAATCTATTCAGTTTATACTAATCTATACTGAGATAGATGTACGTAATTAATATCTTAGCAAGATTAGTAATGAATACTAATAAATCTTTAGTAATAGTTATATATTTTTAGCAAATAATAGTAATACGCTGATTATGCGCTAAATATTATAGTATTTTATACACGTTTTGCTACAAATTTTAGCCAAAAAATGGTGAAAAACTAAGGAATATTCGCAAAATACTACTTTTTTACTAAAATGTTGTCTAAGATTACTAAAACTATCTTTTTATTTTACTAATCCTCATCCCCTTCTACCAATCTGGTCTTAACTAGCTATCCGCTTATTTAATTAGTATATTTGGCCCCGAAAACAAACCAATTTTCTCTGTACATGAAAAAAATACGCGTTGCTATTAATGGCTTCGGTCGTATCGGACGGTTATCGTTCAGACGGCTTCTGGAAAAGGAAAGTATCGAAATAGTCGCTATCAACGATTTGACCGATAACGCGACCCTGGCCCATCTGCTAAAATATGATTCCGTCCATGGTAAATTCACGGGTGAAGTCTCTTCCGATAGTGAAAGCTTAACGGTAAACGGACAACGCATCCATGCGTATGCCGAGCGGGATCCTAAAAATCTTCCCTGGAAACAATTAGAAATCGATGTCGTTCTGGAATCAACCGGACGGTTCGTTGACGAAGCGGGCGCAGGTATGCACCTACAGGCAGGCGCTAAAAAAGTAGTTATCTCTGCTCCAGCCAAAGGCAATATTCCGACAGTAGTCTTAGGAGTAAACGATGATACGCTAACCGGTAGCGAAACGATTATTTCGAACGCTTCCTGCACGACGAACTGCCTGGCACCAATGGCCAAAGTTCTCGACGATGTTTTCGGTATCGAAAAAGGATACATGACTACAATTCACGCCTACACGGCTGACCAAAACTTACAAGATGCCCCCCACTCCGATTTACGTCGGGCTCGGGCAGCAGCCTTGTCAATCGTACCAACGTCTACCGGTGCTGCCAAAGCAGTTGGTCTGGTACTACCACAATTAAAAGGAAAACTGGACGGAAACGCCCTCCGCGTACCAACCCCAGATGGATCGCTCACCGATTTAACCGTTATCCTGAAAAAAGCGGCAACTATCGAGGAAATTAACAACGCAATCAAAGAAGCCTCGGAGACCTCACTAAAAGGAATTCTCGAATACACGACGGATCAAATCGTTTCAATCGACATTGTTGGTAATCCCCACTCCTGTATTTTCGATTCCAAATTGACGGCAGTAAACGGGAATCTCGCCAAAGTGGTTGGTTGGTACGATAATGAATATGGCTACTCGAGCCGCGTCGCTGACTTGATGGAGAAGCTATTTTAATTTTGTGAACTTAAATTGAATTTTGTGATTTACAAACAACAATTAATAAGTTACAGATTGGTTTAATAAAATAAATGGGCACGATTTAACTATGTAATCGTGCCCATTTTGCATTGTAAATAGTTGATTGTAAATCCCTTATTGTAAAATAGCGCTTCGTATTTTGTCTTTATACCAAGGTGAATTCTATTTAACGGTGAGTGATACAAGTCAGTTGTAAATTGTAAATCAACACCACCATTCTCTTTTACCTGCTCCAGGCTGTAAGCAAATAATTCTGGATTATCTGTTTTTAAATGCAACGTCCCTCCCGGGATTAATAGCTGTTTATAGATTGCCAGAAAGCGAGGATGTGTCAAGCGATGTTTCTCCTGTTTGGGGCGAGGTTGTGGATCGGGGAATGTAATCCAGATTTCTGACACCTCTCCTGCTTCAAAAAACTCCTGAAGAAAATTTATATCCGTACGTAAGAACGCAACGTTCGATAATCCTAACGTTTGCGCAGCTTTAGACCCTCGGGCAATACGGTCTCCTTTAATATCAACACCGATAAAATTTGTCGTCGGATAGGCCTGCCCCAACCCTACTGTGTACTCGCCTTTGCCACACGCCAGTTCCAGTACTATGGGGTGATCATTCTCAAAATAGTCGGAGTGCCACTTTCCTCGAATCGTTTTATAAAGGGGTTTACCAGCTTCAATAACATTTGAACTTTCGGCATTTTGCAGAAAGCGATGCGTTTTTCGTCGTGTCACGGTGATTAAAATTTATAACTGTAATTCATTGTGTGGTTCATTGGTTGATTCATTAACTGGTTAATTGGATAATAGGTATGTCATTTCCCAATTAACCAGTTAATGAATCAACCAATGAACTACTCGACCAGCATCCTCAAAGCTTTGCTTCTGGGTAGACTTTCTTGTGCTGAGTGACCAGGATGGTGTATTGTTGGGGCGTCAATATAGATTTATAGGCCAGCACTTTTTCATTTTCTACTCCAACAGCCAGGGTGCGCAGCTTCGCCTGGTTCATACCGGATGCCTTCAATTGCTTGACACCGTTGTTAAATTTGACCACCGCATTGGTAATAATTTCTTTCGCTTTGGGAAGTTGCTGGTCGGTCAATTTCAGCCGTTGCTTGTCGGCCTTAATGACCGATTTGATAATCATACCAACAGTTGCGCCATTGTTGAGGAACACAAATTTTTCCTTCTCAATAGCGGGCGTCTGGGCCCACCCGGATGAGGATACTCGAAGCCAAACGATTAGCAAAACGGGGATGAATTTCATAGTAGGAAGCAGTTCTTTAGCAAAGCTATCCTAAATCCGCCAATTCGGCAATCGTATAGTTACTACCGGTAATCAGAATAAGGTCATTGGGCTGGGCTTCCTGAAGGGCTTTTTCCAACGCCTGATTCACATCGGCGAAGGCATTGCCTACTCGCCAAACAGCCGCGGCTTCGGCCTGAAGAACCTCCGCCGAAAGGGCACGGGGGGTATGCGCCTGACAGAAATAGTAAACTGCCGAGGGTGGTAATACGGTCAGAACCTTTGCCCGATCCTTATCCGCCACGACGCCAAGTATGATCCGTAAGGTATCGTAGTTCAGGGTGCGAATCGTTTCAAAAAGTGCTTCCAAACCTGGCTGATTATGGGCAGTATCGGCTATAACCCGGGGATGCTGGCGCAGGGTTTGAAACCGTCCCTTTAATCCGGTAAGGGTACTAACCACCTTGAGAGCCTGTTTTACAGATTCTCCCGAAACGGGTAAGACGGGTTGCAGCACTGAAACCGTGGCCAACGCGATGGGCAGATTGTGCAATTGATACGTCCCCAGTAAATCCAGTGTATATAGTTCCGACGGTTGGGCTGTGGTTACCTGGACCGAAACCTGGCGATACCCATTCAGGATACCCTCATCGACTACCGTATATACCTGATCGGCAAACAGGATGGGAGCCTGCTGCTGATTGGCTGTTTCCAGAAATATTGCCTGGGTGTCGGGATGGGTCTCTCCGATTACGACCGGAACACCGGGTTTGATGATCCCGGCTTTTTCTCCGGCAATTTGGGGCAGGGTATCCCCCAGGATATCCGTATGATCGTACCCGATGTTGGTAATGACCGATGCCAGTGGCGTAATCACATTCGTTGAATCGAGCCGTCCGCCCAACCCCACTTCGATAATGGCGACATCGACTGACTGCTGAGCAAAGTAATCGAAGGCCATAGCGACCGTCACTTCAAAAAATGAGGGTTCGATGGATTCGATCAGTCCCTGGTGCTGCGCTACAAACGAGGCCACATCGGTTTCCGGGATGGGTTTACCATTCAGCCGGATGCGTTCTGTAAACGATTGCAGGTGGGGTGAGGTATACAACCCCACTCGGTATCCGGCCGATTGGTAGATAGCCGCCAGCATATGCGACGTACTGCCCTTTCCGTTGGTACCACCAACGTGAATACTCCGAAACTGCTGATGCGGATTGCCAAGAGCTTCGCAAAGGGCCAGGGTATTACCTAAACCCGGTTTGATGGCTTTGGCACCAATCCGGTGAAAAACTGGGAGCCGACTATAGAGGTAGTCGATCGCTTCCGGGTACTGCATTAATCTTTGGCCTTGATGATGAAGGTAATGGTTCCTGTAGAAGTGGGGGGTGTAGAGCCCCCCTTAGGCCGAAGCCGGAGCCGTTGTACGGCTTTCCGATATTGTTCGGCAACGGACGGACTAACCGTCGATTGCTGCTGTTGAACCCGAATGATTTCGCCATCCCCATCGACGGTAATTTTAAAAACGATCTTGCCGGTTTCATCCGAATCATCATTGACAGCCGGCCGACTCGCCATGGCCCAACCCGATACATCGAAGGCAACCCCCGTTGCCGCTCCGCCTGGGGTTCCGTAAAACTCTTTGGCGTTAATCTTGCCGTTTGGATTTCCTTTATCTCCAACCCCACTGGCATCATCGCCGTTATTGTTTCCACCGGCTCCCGACGCTTTACCGACTGTACCATTCGAGCCGCCCCCGCCCGAAGATTTTTTAAACAGCGCATCGGTATTGACCGTTTCCACTTTTTTGGTCGGCGCTGGTGGCACCGGCCGTTCTACGGGTGCCGTGTTCTTGGGACTTTCTACGCGTTTCGGCTCAGGCCGCTCGGGGGTCGTCACCGGGCTTTCGGCCTTGCTGACGATCAGCGGTTTTTCCGTCGCAATTTTTGCGGGTTTAGCCTCTTCCACTTTGGGACTAGGAGTCGCTTTTACTTTCTCAATATGCGGGGTCGTATTGACCTTCGGGTTTGGACGCTTCTCAGCCGCTTTCACATCCTCCGCTCTCGGCGAATCGGACGCTTTATTATAGGTTTGAATCCGCCCGCTCCCCCGCGCATCGGTCCCAAAGTTCACTTCTACAAACTGGATCGGCGGTGGATTAGGAATCGTCTGGGTAAGCTTCACCAGCAGCAACAGGATAATCAGGATAACGTTAATAACAACGGCTCCGGCTAAGGATTTGACCCGAATTTCGTCTTCGTTGTCGAATGTAATGCGGTTCATGGCTGAATTGTCTGGGATAATCGGGGAAGTAGTCGTCGGATGCGGTACTATACTCGTTTGTGTCTGTATAACGTAGAAATTAGCCACATCGTTTATTGTAACGTGATTCCGTACGCAGTAAACTGAACAAAGTAACGTAAATTCTCCGACACAAAGCCAGTCAGGACATACCCTTTCCGCGTATGTTTGCAATCCGGTCAGCGAAACGGCGTCCTGGTGCCCCTTAGCCTGAAGGTATCTTATAGTAGGTATCATATAGTCTACCCTCACCTAAGCCTCGTTTATTGTCGACCATCCATTTTTCTGACATCGTTTTTCTGAAATCGTCCTTATATAATGCCCGTTCTTCAACCCATCGTCAACATCGCTGAACTGCTGTATCAAAAAGGAATTGCGGATGTAGTCGTTTCGCCGGGTTCCCGTTCGGCTCCGTTAACCCTGGCAGTCGCCCGTCACCCTCGGTTGCAGGTCCGCGTTATGGCCGATGAACGGTCAGCGGGATTTGTGGCGCTGGGAATCGCCCAACAGAGCCGCAAACCGGTTGCCGTCATCTGTACGTCCGGAAGTGCCGTTTACAATCTGGCTCCCGCCGTGGCTGAAGCGTATTTTCAGCAGGTCCCTCTCCTACTCCTAACCGCCGACCGCCCCCACGAATGGTTGCACCAACAGGACGGGCAAACCATTGATCAGATCGGAATTTTTGGCAATCAGGTAAAACGAAGCTATGACCTCCCGGCCGATTATACCCATCCCGATGCCCGCTGGGCAATTGAACGTTCGCTCAACGAAGCGATTACCCTAAGTCGGCTGGAACCTGCCGGACCCGTTCATGTGAACGTTCCACTTCGGGAACCGTTTTACCCAAAAGCGGATGAATCGTTCGACTTCGAACGGGTACGGCTCATTGAAACGCTGACCGCTACCCCCATGCTCACACCCGAAACCTGGCATCGCCTGCAGGATGAGTGGGAACAAAGCAGCCGGATCCTAATTGCCGTTGGGCAATTTCCCTATAACCCCGCTTTACTAACCGTTTTAAAACAAATCACCGACGAATGGGGCATTCCCGTAGTTGGGGAGATCGTTAGCAATCTGGCTGACAATGGTCGATTCATCACCCATACCGATACGATACTGCTGGGTCTGGATGATGAGCAGGCCGATGCGTTGCGTCCTGATCTGCTGATAACGTTAGGTGGTTCGTTTCTGACCCGAAACCTGAAAACTTTCTTTCGGGCCTATCCGGCTCGCCGTCACTGGCACATCCAGCCTACCGTCGATCGGCTCACGGATGCCTTTCAGAGTCTGACAACCCTAATTCCCGCTGACCCGACAACCTTTCTGGAAAAACTATTCGTCGATGTCGACTACCGTCGGTTTTTGCAGGGCGACGATGATGAAGACGATCATCGGTTTCTACACCACTGGCAGAATCATGACCGGCAGGCAGCCCGGCTTGTACAACAGATCCTGGCGAAACCCGATCAACCCCTCACCGACTGGTCGGCGGTACAAACCGTACTGGAACAGCTACCAGCCAATTCGATCCTGCACCTGGCCAATAGTATGCCAGTCCGCTATGCGAACCTCTGTGGTCTGACCGAACTTCAGTCGATCCAGGTTTCGGCTAACCGGGGGGTGAGTGGAATTGATGGTTGTCTGAGTACGGCGTTGGGCGCTGCGCTGGCAACCGACTGTATCGTCACCCTGCTTATTGGGGATGTCGCCTTTTTTTATGATCGAAATGCCCTCTGGTCGGCTCCCATCCCGCCTAATCTTCGGATTGTACTCCTCAACAACGACAGTGGTCATATCTTCCGAATGATCGATGGCCCCAGTCGCCAACCCGAACTGGAAACCTATTTCGAAACGCCACATGGGTATACAGCTCGAAATACCGCTGCCGACGCTAAGCTGCTTTACCGGGGTTGTGACTCACAGGAAGCACTCCAAGCCCTCCTACCCGATTTTTTCCAACCCGGCAATCAGGCCAAACTCCTGGAGATCACGACCGATAAACAAGCCAATCAGGCGCAGTTTTCCGACTACAAATCAAGGTCACCGAATAACTAAAACTACAGTTATAGTTTATCAAATAGACCACTTCTTAAACCCTTTAACTTTATGCAAGATCGCAGCTATCCGATCGGTCCATTTAGCCCGCAGGCTTCCTATTCAACCGATGATTTAAACGCTCTTCTAACAGTTATTGCCAACAGTCCTGCCCAGTATCGGGCCCTGTGTGCTCCCCTCTCCCCGACTGATCTAACCAAAACGTATCGGGAAGGAAGCTGGACCGTGCAGCAATTGATCCACCACGTTGCCGACATTCAGTTTGTGCATTTCTTTAGGATGAAGAAGGCCTTAACAGAGCCCGACTATACGACCGTTACGTTGATCGACATGAATGCCTGGGTGGCTACGCCGGATGCGAACACCTCCCCTATTGAAGATTCACTCCGACTGCTGGAAGGGATTACTCCTCGTTATGTGTGCCTGGGCCAATCGCTGGATGACGCGCAACTGGCCATTCAATATTACCATCCGGTTCGCCAATACTGGATCAATCAGGCACAGGCGCTAGCTATGTCGGCCTGGCATCTGCAGCATCATTTAGCTCATATCCAGTTAGCGCTGGCAAACTCTTACTATAGGTAGCCTAGAAAACCCTGTCCAGCGCTAATATATACCGTTTAGTCACTTCGCAAAATTCAGTTTGTTATTTTAACAGGCAATTTATTTATTTGTTACGAAACTTATTTTTATGTATTGGTTTCTAAAAAAAGCAGAACTACAAAAATTTGATACCCTGCTTATTAGCTATCTATAGTTCCGTTAATTCGCGTACAATACTATGTTGGGTGAACGCAACAAGATGGGTTCATAAGGCGGGTCACCTGCGACAGGGGAGCCGCCCCGACAGGCAGGCTTTGGCTCGTTGGTTGGCTTCGGTCGACACGAGAAACGCCCCGATTAGGTAGGTATCAGGTTTTCATTT